>JBDTXR010000636.1:0-4030 GCA_040006075.1 Byssovorax sp.
CGGCGCCGAGGTTCGAGGTCATCACGATCACCGCGTTGGTGAAGTCGACGCGGCGACCGCGGCCGTCGGTCAAACAACCCTCGTCGAAGACCTGGAGGAAGGCCTCGAGCACGTCGCGGTGCGCCTTCTCGATCTCGTCGAGCAAGATCACTTGATAGGGGCGGCGACGAACGGCCTCGGTGAGCTGCCCGCCGGCCTCGTGGCCCACGTACCCCGGGGGCGCGCCGACCAGCCGCGCGACGGCGTGGGCCTCGGCGTACTCCGAGAAATCGAGGCGCGTCATCGCGTCGGGCGAGTGGAACAAGGCCTCTGCGATGGCCTTGGCGGTCTCGGTCTTCCCCACGCCGGTGGGGCCGAGCAGCAGGAACGAGCCAATCGGCCGGCGCCCGCGCAGGCCGGCGGCGTTGCGGCGGAGCACGCGCGCGATCCGCTCCATCGCCGGGGTGTGGCCGACGACGCGCTCCGCGAGCAGCGCCTCCATCCCGAGCATGCGCTCGCGATCGGTCTCCAGCAGCCGTTCCACCGGCAAATCAGCGAGCTCGGCGACGACGTCGGCCACCTCGGCGGGCCCGATCTTCGTCGAGACGGTGGCCTTCCGATCGCCGCCGGCGATCTTGCGCCGCGTGCGCGCCCCCGCGAGATCCAGGATCGAGATCGCCTTGTCCGGGAGCGCGCGGCCCGGCAAATAGCGCATCGACCAGGAGATCGCCGAGGCCAGCGCCTCGTCGGTGTAGGCGATGCCGTGGTGCTCGCCGAGGCCGAGCGCCACGCTCTGGAGCAAGAGGAACGCGTCTTCTTCGCCCGGCTCCTCGACCTCGAGCAGGCTGAAGCGCCGCGCCAGGCCGGCGTCGGGCTCGATCGATCGCCGGTACTCCTCGGTCGTCGTCGCGCCGATGATCCGGAGCTCGCCCCGCGCGAGCGCGATCTTGATCTCGGCCACCGCCTCGTCGAGCCCGCTCGATCCGAGCAGCTCGTGGACCTCGTCGATGAAGAGGATCACCGCGCCGCCCGCGTCGCGGACCTCGGCGCGGATCGCGGCGATCTTCTCGGCGAGCGCCCCGCGCGTGCCCGTCCCGGCGATCAATTCGGAGACCACGAGCTCGATCAAGATCCGCGGCGTCCCGGCCTCGGCGATCGAGACGAAGCGCTGCGCGAGGCCGCGGACGATCGAGGTCTTGCCGACGCCCGAGGGCCCGACGAGGCACGCGCTGTTGGCGTGGCGCTTGGCGAGCACGTCGAGGATCTGATCGATCTCGGCGTCGCGCCCGACCACCTCGTCGAGCTTCCCCTCGGCCGCGGCGAGGGTGAGGTTGTGCCCGATCGACGCCAGCGCGGGGAAGATCGCGCGATCGAGGGCGAAGCGCGAGACCGCCGCCTCGGTGAAGCGCGGGCGGCTCGGCGGCGGCGCGCTGGGCCGCTCGGGCAGCCCGCGTTTCGTTTGAGGTGCAACCTTCGTCGGCGCCGCGAACGACGTCGGCGAGCGCGCGGCGTCGCGACGCGGGGCGCTCGGCGGCGGGTAGAGCGAGACGGTGACGCCGGGCTGCATCGAGCTCGGCGGCGTCGATTTGCTCGGCAAGAGAGGCGCGGGCGTCGATCGCGTCGGGATCGGGCGCAGCGACGGCTTCTCCATCTCTGCGCGGCGCGCGGTCCCGAGCGCGGGCCTCCGCGCGGCGACGACGCCGAGCGCGATCTGCATCGCCCCGGCGCGGAGCTTGGCGAGATCGACGCCGGCGTGGAGCAGCGATCGATGCGCGGCGGCGCTGCGATCGGCGAGCAGCGCCAGCAGCAGATGCAGCGGGCCCGGCTCGGGCGAGGGCGCGCGCGTGGCCACCTGCCGCGCCGCGGAGAGGAGCCTCCCGATCGGATCCGGTCCTTCATCATCGAACGATCGGCTGGCCTTGAGGAGCACGTCCTCGTCCAGCTTTCGATCGCGCAGCAGCTCGGCCGCGGGCCCTTCGCCCGCCGCGATGGCGGCGAGCAAATGGACGCTGGTCACCCGCTCCTTGCGGGCGGTGGCCAGATCCTGAGCGTGCTTGCGCAGCGTGACGAGCTCGGCTTGCGAGCGGGAGTTTCTCATCCGACGGGCTCTCCAGCCCCCGGGGTTCGCACGCTCGGCGAAGGGGGGCCAAGTTCGCGCTCTCGAACCGCGCTAATGTCCCGCCATGAGCGACACCGAGAAGGCGCCCGAGGAGAAGCCCGTCGATCCGACGACGCCCCCGACCGGGCTCGGTATCCTGTTCCTCGCGGCGGCGCTGGCGCTGGCGTTCGTGCTCGCGCTGGTCGCGCTCGTCGCGTACATGGCTTTTTCGCCGGCCAAGATCGTCAATCCGCCGTCGGCTGCTCCCGCAAAGCCGGCGCACGAAGGACATTTGCTCGTCGATGAGGCCGCGCTCGATCGCCGCACGTGAGCGTATTGTTTGGTGACTCCGTGCTCTACGATGCACCGAGTGGCGAGGAGTGACGACGGCCCGGGCTTGCAGCTCGACGATCTGGACGCGCTGGACGAGGCCCCGCGCGCCGAGGCCACGCCGGTCGTACGGGCGCCCGAGGGGCTCGCCGCGTGCCTGTCCGAGGTCGGCATCGCGGTGATCGAGACCGACGGATCGTCGGCGGTGCGAAGCCTCAACGCCGCCGCGGAGCGGCTCACCGGATGGACCCAGAGCGCGGCCGCGGGCGAGGCGCTCGACCGCGTGTTTCGCGTGGTGGCGCCGAACAGCGGCGGCCCCGACTCGGTCGCTTCGACGGACCTCGGCGCGGCGCCGGCCGAGCACACCGCGCTGATCGAGCGGCCCGACGGGCAGGTGATCCCGGTGCGCCACGTGGTCGGCAAGAACGACGGCGGCGTGGGCAGCCTGGTGGTCTTTCGCGACGTCAACGCGCAGCAGTTCCTCGCCCTCCAGCTCGCCCGCCAGTCCCGCTACGACGTGCTCACCGGGCTGCTCAACCGCCAGACCTTCGGCGAGCGCGTCGAGCAGGCGCTGAACGAGTGCCGGCGCACCGGGCGGCGCGGCGCGCTGATCTACTTCGATCTCGATCGCTTCCGCCTCGTCAACGCCACCTGCGGCCACGAGGCCGGCGACGATCTCTTGCAGTGGGTGGCGACCCGCCTCCACGAGTTCGTCGGCCCCGCCGACTCGGCGGGTCGAATCGGAGGCGACGAGTTCGCGCTCCTGCTCACCGGCCGCGAGCTGGGCGAGGCCGAGCGCCTCGCGCGCGACCTGCAGCGCCGCCTGCTCGAGTTTCGCTTCGGCTTCCAGGAGAAGACCTTCTCCGTCGGAGCGAGCTTTGGGCTCGTCCCCTTCGGCCCCGAGTTTCGCCGCTCCGCCGACGTGCTCAGCGCCGCGGACCACGCCTGTCGCGCCGCAAAAGAGGCCGGGCGCGGCCGGATCTCGGTCTACGTCGAGGACGAGGCCATGGTCCAGACCCGGACCTCGATCCAGTGGGTGGCCTCGCTGCAAAGGCACCTCGAAGACGGCGGGCTCCGCCTCTTCGGGCAGAGCATCCGCGCGCTCCACCCCGACGCGGGCACGGGCGCGCATTTCGAGGTGCTCTGTCGCCGGGTCGGTGAAGACGGACAGCTCCACTCCCCGGTCGGGATCATCCAGGCCGCCGAGAGCGCCGGGCTCATGGACGCCATCGATCGCTTCGTGGTGCGCCACGCCCTGCGCGTGATCGGCGCCCTCCCCCAGAGGGCCTTGCGGCGGCTGGAGACGTGCGCCATCAACCTCTCGGGGATATCGCTCCTCCGCGAGGGCCTGCTCGACTACATCGTCGACGAGATGCAGCGATCGAACGTGCCTCCCAGCAAGATCTGCTTCGAGATCACCGAGACCTCGGCCCTGGCCAACATGGGGGAGGTGCTCTGGCTCATGCAGGAGCTCGGCGGCATGGGCTGTCGCTTCGCCATCGACGACTTCGGCAGCGGCCACGCCTCGTACGGTTACCTGGAGAACCTGCCGGTCGATTACGTGAAGATCGACGGCGTCTTCATCCGCGATCTCACCGACAACGCCCTCCACCGCGCCATCGT
>JBDTXR010000637.1:0-4021 GCA_040006075.1 Byssovorax sp.
CGGGCTCCGGCGGCGGAGGCGGCTCGTCGAGGATCGGCGGCGGCGGCTCGGCGGGGCGCGCGGGGATCAGAGGCGCGGGCGGCTTGAGGAACGGGAGCGATCGGGGCGCGTCGCGGCCCGCCTGCTCCTCGATCGACACCGTGCTCCCGAGCTGCGACGACCCCTCGACGGGCGCGGTGGTCACCACGATCCGCGGAGTTTGCGCGGGTGGGAGCGACGTCGGTCCCTGGCGAAACGGCAAGCCGGGGGCGCGCCGCGCCGCGCGGTCGGCCTCGGGCTCGATCGCCAGCGTGCCTTGCCAGCTCGCGGGCTCGGCCGGCGCGTCGACGAACTCTTCGGTGTGGATCGAGCTCGCGAGATCGGTGACGTCCTCGAAGACCTCGCTGATCTCGCTGACCTCGCTGACCTCGACGACCTCGGCCGGAGCGACGGGGCGCTGCTTCACCGGGAGGCGCGACTCGGAGGGCTCGTCGACGAGCATCATCGTCGACGAGCCTTCGGGCAGCAGCGGGGCCTTGGCGAGCACCGCCGTCGGTCGCTCGATCGGCGCGGCGGGCGGCGCGGGCGGCGCGATGGGCGCGGGCCACTCGATCGGGTGCCCGGTGCTCTCGACGCCGGCGAGGATCCGCACGCCCGCGAGCGCGTCCTCGCTCTGCACGGGGAAGCTCCCGCGCCAGGTGACGGAGCAGACGAGCGAGTCGGCGTCGATGCGGAGCGTGTCGGCCGAGAGCGTGAGCAGGTGCCCCGCGCCGCCGTCGGCCACGCCGTGCACGCGCGCATAGGCTCGCGCCGTCGGCAAATACGACTGAATGTGCGCGTACTCGGGGTTCATCCCGTCGATCACGATCCACTCGTTGCCGGTGAGGTACTCGGTGCGCTGATCGAGCGGCGCCGACTGGTAGTAGGCCCAGTCGAAGCCGGCGGGGATCTCCGCGATCGGGCGATCGAGCGCCTTGCGATCGGCCGCGCCGAGGAGCCGCTTGCGGATCGGCCAGCCGCGCGAGATCGGGCCGAAGCCCGCGACGCGCTTCGGCTCGGAGGGATCGATCACGTTCGGGGATTTCGCCGAGGTCGCCGCGCCGGCGCCGACGCCGAGCGGGTTGTCTTCCCAGCCGATGCCGCCGAACGAGCGCTCGTACATCAGCGGGATGCGATCGAACGGCGTCGTGACCTCGCCCTGGGTGTCGCCGCGGACGTGGAGCGTCTTGTCGATGAGCGATCCCTCACGAAAAACGACGAGCCGGACCGAGAGCGTCTCGACCGTGGTGCCGGTCGGCGCGCACGCGTGGCCGGTGAGCACCACGTCGGCGAGCGGCTGAAACGGCGCGAGATCGCCCGTGGCGCGCACGCTGCGCATCGGGTTCTTGTTGTGATGGATCTCGGCGCGGAGGATCTCTTCGGCGTCGATCCGCGTCATCGCGGTGTCGAGCGTGAAGGCGAAGCTCGCCTTGACCACGACCGTGACGTGGAGGCGTCCCCCCATCTGCCAGAGGACCGTCTCGACCGCGGCGGGTCCGAGAGCCGTGATGTCGACCTTCCGGGAGGCGCCGGTTGCCATGTGACCGAGCCGTATCACAGCCGGGGGGCGATCGTCAGCCGGGCGGGTGCGCCGCGGTTGCGACGGGGGGGCCGTTTCACCTACAGTGAGCCCCCCGCGTGATCGACGAAATCTTGAATGGCAAGTACCGCTTGGTCCGCCAGATGGGCGCCGGCGGGATGGGGGCCGTGTACGAGGCCACCGAGGTCCCGAGCAGCCGTCGCGTCGCCGTGAAGGTGATCAGCACCGGCGACGAGTCGCGCGATCGCGCGCTCGTGGGCCGCTTCCACCGCGAGGCCAAGGCCACGATGTCGATCGACACCGACCACATCGTCCGCGTCTTCGACACCGGCAACGACGCGGCGTCGGGGCAGCCGTTCATGGTCATGGAGTACCTGGTCGGGGAAGACCTCGCGCAGGCGTTCAAGCGCCTCGGGCCGCTCTCGCCCGACACCGCGGTGCGCATCGTCGCCCAGGCCTGCTTCGGCCTGGAGAAGGCCCACGCGGCGCGCGTCGTTCACCGCGACATCAAGCCCGCGAACCTCTTCCTCGCCGAGAAAGAAGGCGGCGGCCTCATCGTCAAGGTGCTCGATTTCGGCATCGCCAAGATCAAGATGGATCAGGCCAACATCACCGATTCGAAGAGCCTGACCCGCACCGGGAGCATGGTCGGATCGCCGCTCTACATGTCGCCGGAGCAGGCGCGCGGGAGCAAGAGCATCGACCACCGCGCCGACATCTGGTCGATGGGGGTGGTGCTCTACCAGGCGCTCACCGGGCGCACGCCGAACCAGGACATCGAGGCCCTGGGCGAGCTGATCATCGCCATCTGCTCCGAGCTCCCGCGCCCGGTGCAAGAGCTCGCGCCGTGGGTCTCGCCCGAGCTCGCGACCATCGTCCACCGCGCGCTCCGCTTCGAGCCCGCCGATCGCTTCCAGACCGCCGACGAGATGCTCGCCGCGCTGATGGCGCTGCTGCCCAGCGGATCGGATCTCACGCCCGAGATGCTGACGCCGCTCACCGCCGAGATCCGCGAGCACAAGGCCGCGCCGATGGCGGCAACGCCGCCACCGCAGCGATCCACGTCGTCGAGCGGCCAGCGCTACGCGGTCACCCACCCGATCGATCCGGCGCTCGCCAGCACCACGCCCGCGCCGGACTACGACACACCGCCGCCCACCGGCCCGATGCCGTCGATCCCGCCGCCGAAGGCGCCGATGTCGATGGCGCCGCCCGCCGCGAAGACCAGCGAGGGCGTGGCCACGTCGCGCCCGGGCGACCTCGGCGCGGCGCCGTCGTCGGGGGGACGCACCGTCGCGATGGGCCTCATCGCCGTGCTGGTGGCCGGCGGAGCCGCGGTCGGCGCGTATCAGGTGATGGGCAAGGCCGCCGTGCCGGCGGTCACGAGCGATCCCGTGGTGGTGCCGCCGCCGCCCACCACGCCGACCGTCGCGATCACCGCGACCGCGGCGCCTCCGGTCGTCCCCGCGGGCAAGACGGTGCGCGTGGCCATCCTCCCGCTCGACGCGACGGTCGAGGTCGACGGCGTGAAATCCACGGTTGTTAAAGACGGCTCGATCGAGATCGTCGGCGGCCTGGGCACGGTGCACCGCGTGCACATCACGAAGGGCGCGGATCAGGTCACGGAAGACGTCGCCGTCACCCAGCAGGGCGCCGTGCCGTCGAAGCTCGAGCTGAAGCTCAGCGCGAAGACGCCGATCAAGGCGCCGCGGTAGCTTGACGGCGGCGCGCGGGAAAGGGAACGTTGCCGCATGACAGCCGCAGCCGCACGCCCCACGCACGCGGTCGAGGATCCCGACGAATCCTGGATTTCGCCGGATATTTCCGGGCTCGTGACGGAGGATGACGCCCCGGTGGACAACATTCTCTCGGAGAAGCAAGAGCGCCTCTTGACCGAGCCGCTCTACAGCTCGTGGTCCGGCCCCCCTCCCGGCGAGGACGGCGCGCCGCGCCCCTTCGCCGCCCTGGCCAACGTCGGACTCTTTTCGAGCCCGCGTGAGCCGCCGCTCGTGCCGGACATGATGCTGAGCGTCGACGTCACCGTCGCTGACGACCTCAGCGACAAGCTGAATCGCTCGTACTTCGTCTGGCAGTTCGGCAAGCCGCCCGAGGTCGTCGTCGAGATCGTCTCCAACAAAGAAGGTGGGGAGCTGGGCGAACGGTTCCAGCGCTACCGGCGCATGCGCGTCTCGTACTACGTCGTGTACGACCCGCTTCAAGCGCTGGGCGAGCCGGTGCTGCGTAGCTTCGAATCGCGCGGCGAGCTGTATGTGCCGGCGGAGAGGCCCTGGTTCGAGAGCCTCGGACTCGGCCTCATCGAATGGGACGGCGTCTTCGAAGGGCTCCACGGACGGTGGTTGCGGTGGTGCACGCTCGATGGGCGAGTGGTGCCGACGGGCGCCGAGCGGGCCGCGACGGCAGACGCGCGCGCCGCGACGGCAGACGCGCGCGCCGCGACGGCAG
>JBDTXR010000638.1:0-3970 GCA_040006075.1 Byssovorax sp.
CGATGCAGCAGCACTGGGCGCGCGTGACCCGCGAGATCGAGAACGGCACCTACCGGCGCGACGTGGCGCGGGCGGCGGCGCGCTTCGGCGAGAAGGAAGCGCTGACGATCCTCGGAAAGAAGAAGCAGAAGCAGTACGCGGTGCTCGCCGAGGCGCAGCTCGCCGCGCGCGCCAAGCGCCGCGGCGTGGGCGGCGGCGACGAGCTCGAGCTCGCCGACAGCGATCTGCTCGTGGACGACGACGACGATGACGTCCCGACGGGCTCGTCGCAGCGCGTGCCGATCTCGGCGGACGATCCCGGATCGTCCGAGCGCAAAGGGCAGCTCAGCGGTCTGCGCTGGACGGGGAAGAACGCCGGCGATCCGGTGAGCGCGGTGCGAACGGCCGAGCAGCAGACGGGCGTGAAGAGGCGCCTGGCCGAGCTCGCGGCGGCGATGAAGGTCCCCGTTCCCACCTCGAACGACGACCCGGGGACGCCGCCTCCTCGCGCGCCGTCACCCCCGGCGATTGGCTCCGGCGTGCGGCCCGAGGTGCCCGGGTTCGGCGCCCTCGATCTCGACTTCGACGACGCGGCGAATTCGCAGCGTAGTGCTCTGCCACGAAAGCCCGGAGCGCCCGCGGCGCCGATCGCCAGCGCGGCGATCCCCGGCCCCGTCGGCGCGCGCCCGCTGCCGCCGGGAGCGCGCCCGCTGCCGCCGATGCGGCCGCCCGCGCCGTCCGATGTCGCTGGACCGCGCACGCCCGCGCCGTTCTCTCCGCGGACGCCGCCGCCCCAGGCTCCGCCGCCTCGCGCGTCCGGGCCCGAGTTCGGCTCGCTCGACCTCCCGTTCGAACCGCCCCCGCCGGTCGCGCCCCCGCGCCGCCCGTTGCCGCTGCCGGCCGTTCCGCCGCGCGCCGCTGCACCTCCGCGGCCCACGGCGTCGGCCGCGCCGCCGCGCGCGCCGGCGGCTCCCGTCGCCGGGCCTCCGCCCCCGGCACCCGCCATCGCGCAGCGCTCCGCCGCGCCGCCGCCCCGTCCCGCGGTGCCCGTCGCTCGCCCGGCCGCGCCGGCCGCGGAGAGCCCGCTCCCCGACCAGCGAGTCCGCCAGATCTACGAGAAATACGTCGAGGCCAAGCGCTCGGCCAACGAGTCGACCGCCGGCGTGACCTACGAAAAGCTCGCCGAGACGCTCCGCGCCCAGGCGAGCCGCCTCAAGGCGACTCACCCGGCAAAATCAGTCGACTACGACGTGGTCATCAAGGACGGCAAGGCGCTGCTGAAGCCGGTCCTGCGCTGACGGCGCGCCCGGCGTCGAGCGCGCGCGGCTCGCGTCGTCGATTTTTGGGGGAACACTCTGCCGGGGCGGGGCGTTGCGGGGCACGACCGATGGCGACCGTTCCCCGTTCACAACGCTCATTCCGCTCGAACGTCCGAGCGCTAGCTGTGCATCGATCGGGGACCGTGGGCGCGCTTTCCCAGGCTCTTCTGCAGGGCCGCCTCTTCTTCGCAGTGGAGGATCGCGCAGGACGTCCGGTCGGCTTCACGCATGCGCGTGCATAAGTCTCCCAGATCTTCGTCCGCGTCGACGACCTCGCCCTCGAGCGGCTGCGCCGTGGCGGGATCGTAGCGGACGTTGTCGAGAGCGACCCACCGACCGCGATACTGCTCCGAGCGACAGATCTCCGGCCACGGCAACCGTGTGGCCATTCGCCTTCTACTGCCCATTCCTCTTTGAACGACCTTCTCCCCCGAGTGACGAAGCAAAGCAGCGCGTACGGCGGATCGAGCGGCGGACCTGAAGTATTTTGAGTCCGAGGCCTCCCCCGGTCTGGAGAGGTCCGGCGGTTCGATGGCGGCCAGCGCAAGTACGGGCACGGGGAGAACCCCGTCGGTACGGCGGGATCTAGCACCGGCCCAAATCTGTCGTCAAGCAGCGCTGTGCCCCTGTCCAGGGCCGAGGCCCTTCTTCGGGGGTCCGGAGCACGCCCCGGCAGGGCGTCCACGCCCGCACCGTCCGCCTACTTCCCGCAGTGCTTTGCCTTGAGGTTGTTGAGCGCGGTCTGAAGACCGATGCCCGAGGCGACCTGTGCATCGTGCAGCCCGGCGCAACCCCTCGCCGCGGAGCGCTGCGCTGCCTGGTCGATCGCCACCCGCGCCGCGACCTTGCCGGGCCCGTCGCAGTTCCGGAAGTGGTTCACCGCCGGCGCCACGTTGCCGCCCGCCGCCAGGCCCTCGGCGGCCTTGCACTCCGCGTCGGCCTTGGGATCGACCCCGGGAACTTTGGCGCCCGTCGTCCCCGTCGGTGGAACGTTGTTGACGACCCGGACCCCGGCGTCGACTCCGCCGGCGTCGGCCGCGCCGCCCGCGTCCGGCGGACCGTCCGACACGACGACGGCCGTCCCGCTCCCAGGCAGCACGATCAACCCGGCGTCGCCGTCCTCGGCGGTGGTGCCCGGCTTCTTGAGGACCACGACGACGACGATGATCGCCACGACCGCCAGCACCGCGATGATGGCCCCGATGATCACGCCGGAGCCGCCGCCCTGCTTGGTCGACGCGGCCATCGGCGCCGGGTAGGCCTGCCCGCCGCCGGTTGGAACGGGCGGCTGCGCGTGCATCGCGGGGTTCGACGGATAGCCTTGCTGCGCCGGCGGATAGCCGGGATTCGAGGGGCTGCCTTGATCCATCAGCGTGTGACCGGCGGGCTGCTGCTGGCCGGTGAAGATCGGCTCGCCCATCTGGGTCTGCGCGCCGCCGATGCCTCGCGCCGCGGGCATCATCGCGGTGCCGCCCTGGCCGCCGCTGTCGGGGAAGCTGGTGCGGGGCGCCGCGCCGATGGTCGAGAGCCGCTGCCCGCCCTCGGTGAACTCCTCGAAGAACTCGCGCACCGACTGCTGCCGCTGCGTCTTGTCCTTCGCCAGCGCGCGCATCACCGCGTGCTTCATCTTCGCCGGGACCTGCCCGGCCATCGGGATCGTCTCGAAGGGGAAGGGCTGCGCCGTCATGTGCTGCGTCGCCCACGCCCACGGCGTATCGGCGTCGAAGGGCAAGCGGCCGGTGAGCATCTCGTAGGTCATCACGCCGAGCGAGTAGATGTCGCTGCGGGCGTCGAGCTCGCCGCCCTTGAACTGCTCGGGGCTCATGTACGGCGGGGTGCCGAGCACCGTGCCGGCCTTGGTGAGCTTCTGCTCTTGCTTCGTGGTGATCTTCTCGTCGCGCTTGGCGATGCCGAAGTCGAGCACCTTGACGTAGTCTTCTTCACCCGCGCGCGTGGTCAGGTAGATGTTCGCGGGCTTGAGATCCCGGTGCACGATCCCCTTCTCGTGGGCCTCCTGGAGCGAGCCGCAGATCTGCCCGACGATGTGATCGACGCGCTCCGGCTGCAGCGCGCCGCGCTCGAGCGCCTTCTCCAGCTCCATCCCGTTCAGGAGCTCCATCGCGATGTAGAGATCGCCGCTGTCGGTCTTGCCGAAGTCGAAGACCTTGATCGTGTTGGGGTGCTCGAGCTCGCTCATCGTGCCGCACTCGCGCATGAAGCGCGGCTGCACCTCGGGGTCCTTCGTGTACTCCGCGAGCAGCGTCTTCACGGCGACCTTGCGGACCGACGTGCCCATCTGCTGCTCGCCCACGTAGACGCGGCCCATGCCGCCCTCGCCGAGCATGCTGGTGATGCGGTAGCGCCCGCCGACGATGGCACCGATCAGCGGATCCGAGGTCTCGGGCGCGGCCGGGAGGAGCGCGCCGCACTTCGCGCAAAAGCGGGCTCCGTCGATGTTCGGCGTGTGACAGGCAGGACATTCCATGCGATCGCGATCTCTATCCCGTGGGCGTCGGCGCCGCCATGTTTCGTGGTGCCGACGCGTCCGGCGCCGGTACCGCGGGTGCGAAATTCCGGCGCTGCGCACCGTAGCCTCCGCGACCCTGCGAGGACGACGTCGGCGCGAGCGGCGGCAGGATCGCAAGATCCAATCGACGCGCGCAAGGGCTCCG
>JBDTXR010000639.1:0-3947 GCA_040006075.1 Byssovorax sp.
ACGAATGTACGGTGACGACGACAACGCAGGCGGCGCGCCCGCATCGGCGAAAAGCGCCCCGCGCTTGACCGTTACGCGGGTCAGCACTAGGACCGGCCCGTCCATGTTTCCCCGCATTATCCCCTCGCGTCTCCGCGCCGTCGTCGCTTCGTTTCTGGTCGCCGGGGCGGGGCTCGCGCTCGTGGGCTGCATGGATCAGGCGGCCGAGCACCGCACGCGCGCCAACGCCTTCCTCCGCGGCGGCGACGCCGACGCCGCGCTCCGCGAGTGCGACCTCGGGCTCGCGTCGAAGAAGGACAACGTCCCGCTCTTGATCCTCCGCGGAAAGGCGCTGTTCGAGCTCGATCGCCTCGACGACGCCCGCGTCGATTTCGACAAGGCCGTGGCCCTCTCGAAGGGGGAGGAGCCCCGCACGCTCTCCGAGGCCTACCTCGGCCTGGCCATGGTCGCCACGCGCCAGAAAGACTGGGCGACGGCGCGTCATCAGTTCGAGATGCTGGTCGTCGCCAGCCCCAAGGACGCGGTCTCGCACCTCAACGTGGCCCGCACCTGCGTCGAGCTGAAGGACCTCGCGTGCGCCGTCGCCCAGGGCGAAGAGGCGGCGCACCTCCGCGGCAACGACGAGCCGGTGCTCTACACGCTCGGCACCATCTACGTCGCCGCCGACAAGCTCCAGGACGCGGAAGGCACGTTCCAGCACATCTGCGAGGTGATCCCGGGCGCGGCGACGTGCCCTTACGGCCTCTCGATCGTGGCCGCGAAGAAGGGCGACAAGGCGCGCGCGCTGACGCAGCTCCGCGAGGCGGTGAAGCGCAAGCTCCCGAACCCGGAGAAGATCGCCCTTGAGTCGGCCTTCGCGTCGATCAAGGACGATCCCGAGTTTCAGGCCATCGCCGAGCAGGCCAAGCAGAAATAGGCAATCAGGCGGCGATGGCGGCGGCGGTCGCCTGATTCCAGGCCCGCTCGGACTCGAGCCCGTGCCGCGCGAGCCCCGGGATGGTGACCTGAGCGAGGGTGTCGAGGAACACTCGCCAGTTCGACGGGCCGTCGGGGGCGCCCAGGCTCACCGCGCGTGAGCGAGCGGTAGGGAGCCGCAGGAAGGGCGAATGAAAGGCGATCTGGTGCTCGAAGGCCACCACCAGATAGGCCGAGAGCCGCCGCCTCGTCCGGGCGTCGAGCGTCGGGCCGACCTCGTCGAGGAGGCGCCACCCGAAGCGAGCGTGCTTGACCTCGTCGGCGAGGATCTTCCCGAGGACGCCGCGGAGCGAGGGTGTCCCGGCCTGCTCGCGCTCGGTCGCGACCAGCGCCACAGCCACCGTCTCGCTGCAACAGCTCACGCTGATCACGTCGCGGAGCAGGCCTTCGAGCGGCGTTGCATCCTCGTGGGCCGGTATCGCGGCGAGCTCGGGCAAAGGCATCTTCGCCTCGCCGCCCAGGGCCACGACCACCCTGGCGCAGAGCACCGCATGATCGAGCTCTTGCCCGATCATCGCCGAGACCGCCGCGACGTGGCGCCGGGCGATCCCCGCGGCCATCAGCTTGGGGATCAGCGCGGCGAAGACCCGCGCCGAGGCGTGCTCGCTCACCATGCGTGAACGCCAGTTGTCGAGCGCCGCGGCGCGCTCTTCCGCGGGGATTTCGTCGAGACCAGGAATGCTGAGAGGGTCCTTGCGGGCCTCGCGGCGGAGATCGAGCAAGGGAGTCACGAGAGGCCCTCCTCGAAGAGCTCGGGGCGCATCGCGGGCGGGGCGGGCGGGCCCCAGCAGGGCGAGCAGCCGCAGCCACTCGAGCTGCGAAACTTGAGGGCGTCGCCGAGCTGATCGCCGACTCCCTTGCCGTCCTCACTGACCTCGATCGACTCGGAAGGTGCGATGCCGGCCGCGGCGGAGCGAGCCGGAGCGGCGTGAGAGAGCGCCGCGCTGGCCGCGACGACACCGGCGATTGACGCTACCTGCGCGGCCATGCGAAGCCCGCGGCGACGCGCGTTCGATCGAATCGAATTCATGCGATCCTCCTGGTCACGGCGACGAGAGGGTCGCCGTGGCCAGTCGACATCGCAACGGTCGTGCCGAGTCGGCTCGGGAGCACTGCGCGGGACGTTCGTTCTGTTTTCGCAGAATTTTGATGATCCTGGGGGCCGCGGCGCGAAGCGTCATGCGCTGATCGGACCGGCTGCGCAGCCTGCTTCGCTCGATTCGTTACGCAGCGCGCGATCCCGGGACGCCAATCCTCGCGAGCCGACGCCTCGACGCGCCCGCCCCGCCTTTTGCAAGGGCGCGGGCCATGCGCGCGTGGTCTCTGCTCCAGCTCGCGGCGATGGCGCTGGCCTTCCTCGGGTTCTCGCGCGGCGCGACGGGCGATCGATCGCGGCTCCGGGGCTGCCTCGTCTTCGCTTTCCCGTTCGCCGCCGCGGGCGCGGTGGGTCTCGGGATGCTGCTCCGTGTCCCGGCGTGGATCCGCTCCGGCTTCCAGGCCGCGGTCCTGGTCCACGACGCTGACTTCATGGCCTATGGTGCCCTGCTCGGCCTGGTGATCGCCTATGCCCTCCTGGCGAGGCGTCGTGGGTTCGAGCCCTGGTCGGCCCTCGATTCGCTCGCGGCCCCGCTGGGGATCCTCGTCGGCGTGGCGAGGATTGGCTGCTTCGTGGCCGGCTGCGATCACGGTACGATCACCGGTGCTCCCTGGGCGGTGCGGTATCCCGCGGGGACCGCCGCGTTCCGGAGCCACCTCGACGCGGGCCTGATCCAGGCCTCGGACGCGAGGTCGTTGCCAGTCCACCCGGCGCAGCTCTACGAGTCCCTGGTCGGCGTGACCATGGTTTTCACGGTGCTGGCGTTGCAGCGATGGAGTCGCGGGCGCACCCGGCCGCTTCTGCCAGGTACGTTGTTCGTCGCCGCGGCGACAATCTACGCGGTGGGGCGCTTTCTCGTCGAGATGGTCCGCGGCGACGACCGTGGGATGCTCGGGCCGCTGTCGACGCCTCAATGGTTGAGCGTCGCCGCGGTGCTCTATCTCGTGGGGTGGGGGCTCGAGGCGCGGGGCTCCGCCGGCGCGACCTCGAGCTGACCCACGGAGGCGCTCAGCAGGGAGCGCAGGTCCCCTCGCCGCAGCACCCCTCGGCGGCCTTGTTCGCCATGCGCTTCGAGTTCTTGATCTTCGGGGGCATGGGCTTGGCGGGGGCCGCAGCCGGAGCCGCCGCAGCCGGCATCGCGGCCGCAGCGGGCGTCGCCGGAGTCGACGGGGTGGCCGGCGTGGCGGGCGTCGCCGGGGTGGCGGGCGTCGCCGCGGCGGCCGCGGGGACTTCCTTCCCATCGACAGGCGCGGGCGCGGTGGCGGCCGTCGCGTTCTCGACGCAGCCGGCGAGGAGGGTGGCGCCGCCGAGGACGGCGAGCGTTCCGAGGAGTGAGCGAGTGGTCTTCATGGCTCCCCCTTACTACGGTTCGCCCGCGGGGTTTCGATCGAAGTGACGACCTACGCCGAGAGGGCCTCGCGCGAGGCCTTCACGGCCCGCTCGATGTCGGCCTCGGTGTGGGCCCCCGAGAGGAACGCCGCCTCGAACTGCGAAGGAGGCCAGTACATGCCCCGGGCGATCATCCCGGCGTGCCACGCGCCGAATCGCTTGGTGTCGCTCGTCGCCGCGTCGTCCCACGATCGCACCGCGCCCTCGCGGAAGAACAGGGTGATCATCGAGCCCACGCGCTGCACGGTGGCGGGGACTCCGGCGGCCTTCGCGCCCTCGCGCAGGCCCTCTTCGAGCTGGGCGCCGAGCGACTCCAGCCGGGCGTAGAGATCGGGCGTGAGATGGGCAATCGTCGCGAGCCCCGACGCGACGGCGATCGGGTTTCCGCTCAGCGTTCCGGCCTGGTAAACGGGGCCGAGCGGGGCAACACAGTTCATGATCTCCTCGCGCCCGCCGTAGGCCGCGAGCGGCATCCCGCCGCCGATGA
>JBDTXR010000640.1:0-3935 GCA_040006075.1 Byssovorax sp.
TCGTTCATGTGCGATCCGGTGGCCGACACCAAGTGCTCGGGCTTCGACATCACGTCGATCTCCTCCTCCACCTGCAAATCCTTTTGCGTCGTGAAGTGAGCTAACGCGCCGCATTGCGCGGTCTTCGCTCTCGACAGCGGCGCCTGCGCCGTGGGAGCCTCGATCCATGCGCACGCGTCTTCTCCTCCGCTTCGTCGGGCCCGCCATCGCCCTCGGCTCTCTCCTCGCGTCCGGCTGCGGCGGCGACAGCGCCACCGGCAGCACCAGCACCGGCACCAGCACGGCGAGCGGCGGCGGCTCGCCGGGGGACACCTGCGGCGCGGGCGTGAAGGTCGACACCACCGGCTGCACCACCGTCGTCGCCACCAGCGCCGACGACACGACGAAGCTGCAAACCGCGCTGATCGACGTGAAATCGAGCAGCACCGTCTGCCTCTGCCCCGGCACCTTCAAGATCAACAAGCAGCTCAGCCTCACGGTCCCGAGCGTGACGCTGAAGGGCGCGGGCCTGTCGATGGAAGACACCATCATCGACTTCGCCGGCGACCTCAAAGGCGGCAACGACACCATGCTGGTGACCGCCGACAGCTTCACTATCGAGAACCTCTGGGTGAAGAACACGCCGGGCAACGGCGTCGTGGTTCGCCAGGCCGACAAGCCCATCTTCCGCAAGCTCAAGGTCACCTGGGACGCGGGCTCGCTCCCCTCGAACGGCGCCTACTCCATTTACCCGGCCGAGTGCACCAACGTGCTCGTGGAAGACTGCGAGGTCGCGGGCGCGGCCGACGCAGCGATCTACGTCGGGCAGAGCACCGGCGCGATCATCCGCCGCAACAAGGCCCACGGCAGCGTCCTCGGGATCGAGCTCGAGAACGTCACCAACGGCGAGGCCTACGACAACGAGATCTACGACAACACCGGCGGCCTGGCGGTGTTCCTCCTCGCCAACCTCGACAAGAAAGACGCGAAGAGCAACCTGCTGCACGACAACAACGTGCACGACAACAACCGCAAGAACTTCGGCGACAAGTCCACGTTCGTCTCGTCGGTCCCGCAGGGCGCGGGCGTCCTCGTCGTCGGCGCCGACGACACCGAGATCCGCAACAACACCATCAAGAACAACCAGAGCGGCGGCATCGTCGTCGTCAGCTACACGCTGATGTCCCAGCTCGTCCCCGGCGCGATGAAGGATCCGAAGATCGATCCCGATCCCGATCGCACCTACATCCACGACAACGTCTTCGCCAACAACGGGACCGATCCGCAGACCCCGCTCGACCTCATCGGCGTGAAGCCGCTCGAAGACGTGGTCTGGGACGGCATCGGCAAGGTGGCCGATCCCTCGAAGAACGACGCGAAATTCTGCCTCGGCACCAAGTCGCCTTTCCCGAAGTTCCGCATGTTCGCGGGCGCGCACCTCGCCGATCCCGACATGGGCAAGCCGCTCCAGACCACCGACACGAAGCCGTACGAATGCGATCTCACCCCCATCACCGGCTCGGCGCCGTAGTCGCTATCGCCCTCGCGGGCTGCGCTGACGGCGAGTCCGTGGTGCCGGTACCGGTGCCGGTGGCCGCGCCGCCGTTGCCGTGGTCCGCCGAGGCGGTGCCGCGCGCGCCCGAGCCCGCGGACAACCCCGGCACGCCGGCGAAGATCGATCTCGGCGAGCTGCTCTTCTACGATCCGATCCTCTCGACCGACTTGGCCACCGCCTGCGCCTCTTGCCACAGCGAAATCTGGGGCATGAGCGACGGGCTCCCGGTCTCGATTGGCGTCGACGGCGTGGGCCCCACCGGGCCCGGCCGCGAGGGCCCCAACGTCACCCGCCGCAACGCCGCGACGCTCTGGAACGTGGCCTATCGGCCGCTCCTCTTCGCCGACGGCCGCACGAAGACGCTGGAAGAGCAGGTGCTCGGCCCGCTCCACGAGGCCAAGGAGCTCGGCCGCGAGCCCGCCGCCGTCGTCGCCGATCTCGCGGACATCCCCGAGTACGCGCAGCGCTTCGGCGCGGCGTTCCCCGACGACGCAAAGCCGGTGTCCATTCTCAACCTCCAGCGCGCCATCGCCGCGTTCGAGCGCACCCTGGTGTCCGATCGATCGCCCTACGATCACTACGTCGCCGGCGACGCGGGCGCCCTCAGCGCGGCCGCGCTCCGGGGCATGAGCCTCTTCGCCGAGGTCGGCTGCTCCACCTGCCACGCCCCGCCGCTCTTCGAGCAGAGCCGCTTCGTCGCGCGCGGCCTCGCGCCGATCCCCGGCGTCGTTGACGATGGACGACAGGAGGTCACGCACGATCCCGCCGACCACGCGGCCTTCCGCGTCGCCACCCTCCGCAACGTCCGCGAGACGGGCCCGTACTTCCACACCGGCGCCGTGGAGACGCTCGACGACGCCGTCCGCCACGAGGCCGCGCTGGCGTCGCGCGCCGTCACCGACGCCGAGATCGCCGACGTCGTGGCCTTCCTCAACAAGGGCCTCACCGATCCTTCACGCAGCCCCTCTCGCCCCAGGACGGTGCCCAGCGGCCTCGCCGTGCCCGTCGACGGCTTCCGGATCCCTCGATGAACAACACCCCTGCTCGCTGCGCGCTGGCCGTGGCCGCGCTGCTCCTCGCCGCCGCGTGCGGCTCGTCTCCCGACACCGGAGGCACCGGCGGCTCCGGCGGCGCTCCGGTGGTCCTCCCCACGCCCACGCCGGCGCCCGAAGGCATGCCCTGGGCGACGCTCGACGAGTGGCACCTCTTCGCCGACGCCCGCGCCCTCACCCTCGCGGAGGGGGTGATCCCGTACGACGTCAACGCCCCTCTCTTCTCCGACTACACCGTCAAACGCCGCTTCCTCTGGCTCCCCAAAGGCACCAAGATCGGCTGGCAAGACACCGAACGCTGGAATTTCCCGGTCGGCGCCATCCTGATCAAGACCTTTGCCTACCCGATTGACGCCCGCGATCCGGCCAAGGGACAGCGCCTCCTGGAGACCCGGCTCCTGGTCCACGAGTCCGATCCTGCCGGCTGGGTGGCTCACACCTACGAGTGGGACGCCGAGCAGACCAAGGCCACCCGCAAGGTCGCGGGCGACACCATCGACGTCACCTGGATCGACGCCGCTGGCCAGACCCAGAGCAACGCCTACGAGGTCCCCAACACCAACGTTTGCCAGGAATGCCACGGCAAAACCGGGAAAACCGGCTCTCTCGGCGGCCGGACCCGCCAGTTGAACCGCACCTACGACTACGGCAAGGGCGCCGAGAACCAGATTGACCACCTGGCGACTCTGGGCCTCCTCGACGTGGCGCCGCCGGCCGCAGCCCAGCGGCAGACGCTGCTCGATCCCTTCGGCACCGGCGACGTGGGCGAGCGCGGGCGCGCTTACCTCGACGTCAATTGCAGCCATTGCCACGGCGTCGTCGGCCTGGCCAAGGGCACGGCGCTCCGCCTCGACTACGACCACACCGATCCGCTGAAGGGCGATCCCACCGACTACGGTGTCTGCAAATCCCCCGCTTCTTCGGGCGCCGGCGGCACCTGCGGCCTCTCGTTCGACGTGGTCCCCGGCCACTCCGATCAATCGGTCCTGGTCTGTCGCACCGACAGCGTCGCCGCCAAGGTCACCATGCCTCCGGTCGGCCACAAGCTCATTCACACCGAGGGCGTGGCCCTGCTCAAGGCCTGGATCGACGCCATGCCCGAGCAGCTCTGTCAGTGATCATCCGCCCGTCCAGGGCTTGTTTTCCCGCTCAGTTGCACTCGTACGTCTGGTAAGAGACGCCCTGCTCGGTCTGGTGCGCCAGCACCACGCCGCCCTCGTCGAGCACCGTCAAATCGCGGAACGTCTCCTCGGGCATGGTGCTGGCGGGGAGTGTCGCGCTCCCGATCGGAACCCCCTTGAGCGCGTCGAGGCACTGGAGGAGGATCCAGTCCTCGGCCGGCTCCTGGT
>JBDTXR010000641.1:0-3907 GCA_040006075.1 Byssovorax sp.
GAAACCCGAGGAACCCGCGCCCGCGGCGATCGTACCGGCCGCCCCGATACTGAATGTGTGAGCGTCGCAGCTTGTCCGCACCGTTGTTGACGTCGACCTCGTTGACGACCACGCGCGGCCCGACGACACAGCGGAGAGGATAAGCGCAGTCGGGCGCAAACCACCCCTTCGAGATGTAGTCGTAGCTATCGTCTGCACTGGCGCCGGCCGTGAGCGCGTTGTCGACCAGGTTGCCGTACGTCACGGCGACCGTCGGCACATTCTCCGGATCCTGCGGATCGTGCGCGTTCAGCCCATCGTGGACGCTGGCGAGCAAATCCTGATGCGTTCCCGTCGACCGGAAGATCGTGAACACATTGCCAATCGGCAAAACGACATCCGGCGTACCGTCGCCATCGACATCGGTGATCCGTGGCCCGAGCCGATTGGAGATCGTCGCCCCTTGCTGGCTAAGCTCGGCCTCGAAGGGGATCTTGGTCCTCACCAGCTCAAACGTGCCTTCCCTCGTCTTGCCCGTGGAGCGAAGGATCACCCAGGAGGGAAGCCCGTCCTCCTCCGTGAGCGGAACGAGCACGTCTTGCCGCCCATCGCCGTTGAAATCGAGCACCGCCGCCAGGTCCCAGAGCGGGGCGAAATTGCCAGGGATGTAGTCGGTGATGCTCTGGACCCCCGTATCGAAGCGCGCACCGTGGTTATCCCCGGTGTTGATGTACGTCACGGGCTGCCCGGTGAGAACGTCGAGCTTGACCAGATCGGGCAGCCCGTCGCCGTTCACGTCGAGGAACAGATACGAAGTGAAGGCCGTCCCGAGGTTGCCAATCTTCTCGGTCTCCCAGGCGTCCGTGTGCTCGTCGTAGCTCATCGAGAGATGAGCTTCCTGCGGCGAATTCCCGTCAAGCCCGACGTCCGCGAAGACGAGATCCGTCTTGCCATCGGCGTTCAGGTCCACCGCGTGGATGTTCCAGGCGCAGTGAAACAGGTTCAAATCCTGCGCTGGCTTCGCTATTGGCCTGGCCACTGGCTCAAACCCGGGCCCCGCAGGCGTCCAGAGCCGCAGTGTCCATCGGAAAGCATCGCCGCCGCCGGCGTTCGGATCGCGCTCGCACTGGATGAGATCCGCGACGCCATCCCCGTTCACGTCGGCCAGGTGCGCCGACGCCTCTCGGTTGTTGAGCTTGAGTGTCCCGTCGACCAGGTGCTTCGGCCGCGGGATCCCGGTGTCGATCAGCTTGAACGTATGCTGCGGAGTCGCGAGCAGCACGCCCCAGGTATTCGCGAAGCTGAAGGCCGTCTCATGAACGTTGTGGACCAGGATGTCCATCAAACCATCCTGGTTGTAATCGATCGGCGTCCCGTAGTCCGGCTGGACCTTCAGATCGGGCTGGTGCTGAAGAACGGGATCGTTCTTGCCGTCGTTGTGGTCCTCCGAGTAAGCGATCACGGGCGATTGAAAGTATGCCGCTCCCGTGTTGGGGGTGATCGTCCAGTCGGTCGTGGGAACGTCGCTGTGCGCCGCAGCGTCCCAGGGCACTGTCGGCACCACGAGATCGTCGAGCCCGTCGCCCGTCACATCCATCATCATCGGGGCAGACAGGTGCGATTGCGGCACGGTGATCGTCGTGGGGATCCGCTCGAAATCCGCAGTGCCGCCGTACCACCCGAACGTCGTTCGCGGTTTGCACGTGTCGTCCGCCGCGCATTCCCGGACACTCCGGAGGACAGTCCGCCCGGAGCCCGCGCCGGTCTTGTACGTGAACCGATATTGCCGCACGAGCACGCTCTCGGGGCCGAACATGGATATCGTCGCGAGCTGCTGCGTGCTCGTCAGCTCCATGCCGCCCGCGAAGAAGGTCCGCGAGTCCGAGTCGGCCTTCGGCTCGTACGCAAATTGTACGGTTCGGCTCGGGAGAACGCTCCGATTGCCCGTGTACCTGATCCGATACGGAACGTACTCCGTGGTGTTCTCGTGGCCCGCTGAGAGGTTCAAATACTCGTAGTCAATCGTGTTCTCGCTCCGGTCGCGCACGCGGTTGACGAGCCACGATCGAACGACGCCGCTTCGGCCCATGACCTTCGAATCGGGCGAGGCGCCATACTCCAGGATAAGCCCGGAGCGCGCGAACACTTTGAGCGTATCCGCCGGGTTGGCGGCGATCGTGCTCGGATAAGCAAGCACCTTGACGAACGTGTCGGGGAACGTTCGATACTCGACCACCCCGTTGCTGCTCCCCACCTGCACGAGGCGCGCGCCGTCCAGGCAGAGCGCGTCGCCCTGGTCGTAGCGGACACTGCGGAGCTGGTTGTCCTGCGCGGCGGTGCGCGGACAGCGCGAGACCGCGGACAGGCCAGTAAGGGAGAACCCCATGCCGAGCATGCCGTCGCCGGAGGCGCTGCTGTACGCGACGGCAAGCGACGGTTGCATCCCAGCAGCGCCCGGCGGGACGACGAGCGAAAGAGTGTAAGTGGACTCGCCGGTGCTCCCGACGGCGAACGCGCCCTGGATCGTGCCCGCGACCGGGGAAGCGTCGGAATCGTCGAGCGCCGGAAGTCCAAACGGTTGCGCCGGAGGATCGTCGCTCCGGCAGCCTGCCCCGCTGAGCACCAGACCCAGGACGAGAAGAAGCGGTAAGAGCGCCCTGCTCGTGGGTCGCCTGACGGAGCCGGCGACCGTTGGGAGCATCGAGAGGATCCAGATCATTGGGTTCTCGCTGGGATGGCAGCTCGGAGCAGCGCTGGCCCGCACCGACCGATGAGGAGGAGCGAGCGCGGAATCGGCTCGACTTTCAAGCCGACGCGCGAACAAGTCCACAGAAAAATCGAGCGCCGCGACATTCATTCGCCGATGCGCGTGCCCGCGTCGGACGCAAAGAGCTTCACCACCCCACCCCGGATGAATATCCTTTCCCGCATGAGCAAGCGCACCTCTCCCTCGACCCCTGCCGAGCACGCCACCGCCGCCCCCACCACAGCGGCTCCTGCCTTCGACGCCGCCGTCGGCAAGAAAGCCTATGACGAGCTAAAGCCTCGGATCTTCGGCATCTCCAGGCTGGCCCTCGCCAGCGTCAACGCGGACATCGAGGCCGCCGCGATCGTCGTGCTCGGCGTGGTCGCCAGGGTGACTGATCCCGCGCTCTATGCGCGCTTCGCCAGCCTGCCATCGAAGGAGTTCGACCTGGCCAACGTCGATGTCCTCGCGAAGGCCGCCTGGGCCGCGCGTCATGCCCGCCTGATGGCGACCGCGGCCATCGACGCCATGAGCGAAGCCAAGCTCCCGGCCAAGCTCGTCAAGGACGCTTCGGAAACGGAGGGGCGGATGCAGGAGTGCTGCGAGCACAACTTGAAGGGCATTCCTGCCGCGGCCAGGGAGCTCGCTCGCCTCAGCCCGGGCTCCAGCTATCGTGATCTCGCAGGCGATCTCGAAGGGTATGCGGCTCTCTACGACGAGTATGAAGACAAGGTGAAGCTCGACGGGAACTACTACCACGCAACGGACGCCGCGCTGGCCCGCGAGCAGGCCGCCCGGATGCTCCACCTGCTCGGCGTCGGGCTGAGCCCGGAGGCCGCGCAGCTCGTCGAGGCCGCGCAGCGCGCGTGGACGCTGCTGCTCACCGTGTACGAGGAAGTCGCGGCAGGTGGGAGGTTCCTGCTCCGGCACGACGATCCCGAGAAGACGTTCCCCTCCCTCTGGACGGCGGCGAGGAAGCCCCCGCGGGCTCGAAAGGCGGCGCCCGTCGCGGCGACGAAGCCCGAGGGCAACGCGGGCGATCCCCCGAAGGGCTGAGCGGCCGGCCAGCCGGGCGCGGTGACGCGGGACGCGCCCGCAAAGCGCTCGGCGCCGGGGTCGTCACCAGGCGCCGCGCCATCGAATTCGTCGAGCCGGCGGGCGTCGACAGGCGCCGCGCCATCG
>JBDTXR010000642.1:0-3899 GCA_040006075.1 Byssovorax sp.
CGGCGCCGCCGGATCCACCGGATCCACCGGAGCCCGCGCGGGCCTGCGAGGGCGCGGCCGCGAGCGCGGCGAACGCGACGGCGGCGAGGAGCAACGAGCAGGCGACGGCGCGGCGGGGACGGGGCATGCGGCATGGTCGCCAGGGGCTTCGTCTCCCGTCAAGCGCACCGCGAAACCGAGGGCGCGTCGGCGGCGCGATCCGTGGCACAATGGCGCCCCCATGCCGAGCACCCTGGCCGAGCAGATCGCCGAGATTTTCGCCAAGGGCGAGGGCTTTGGCGAGCCCCCGTTCCTCCCGCTGGTCACCCTCGACTCCGAGGCGCGCTACGGCCTCGACGCCGGGGCGCGCTGGATCCTCGCCGTCCCCGAGGCCGCGCCGCTGGTGATTGGCAAGAGCAACGTGCACCTCCTCCACGAGGCGCTGGAGTGGAAGCGCACGCGCTTCGACGACGCCGTCACCGAGTCGGCGCGCGCGCTCGGGCTGCCCGAAGACGAGATCGTCGACTCGTTCCCGGTCTTCGATCTCGTCCGCGCCATCTTCGAGAAGAAGACCAGCTACCTCACCCGCCTGGCCCTCGCCTGGCTGAGGCCGTCGGAGCTGCGCGAGGTCCGGAGCGAGATCCTCCTGGTGTCGAAAGACAAGTTCATGCCCGCTCCCGTCCGCGGCCTGGCCGAGCGCCTCGTCGTCCCCGAATAACCGCGCTCTTTCCCTGCGCCGACTCTCCCCTACCCCCGACATGGCCTCTCCCGATCTCTGCCCCTGCGGCTCCGGCGCCGCCTACAAGAGCTGCTGCGGCCCTTTCCACAAAGGCGAGCGCGAGGCGCCCGACGCCGAGAAGCTGATGCGCTCCCGCTACGCAGCCTATGCCAAGCGCGAGATTGCCTATCTGATCAAGACGCTCGATCCCGCGCACGACGATCGCAAGGTGCCCGAGGCCGAGCTCCACAAGCTGCTCTCGGCCGCGGCGCGCAACCAGCGTTACATGGGGCTCACCATCCTCGATCACCGCGGCCCCGACGCCTCCGGCATGGCCGAGGTGCTGTTCATGGCGAAGGTCTTCGAGCGCGGCCGGGACTTCTCGTTCGTCGAACGATCGGAGTTCGCACACGACGGCACCGGGTGGCGTTACCGCAAGGGCGAGCCGGTGCCGATCGCCAAGATCCAGGGCGAATTGAGCGCGCTCACGCTCGCGACCTTCACCGGCCCCTGACGAAGAGTGAACGAGGAACGCGCGATGAACAGGTCCTTTCCATTCGCCCCTACGCTGCTCCTCGTCGCCGGCACGGCGCTCGTCGCCTGCGGCGCGCGCAGCTCGCTCCGGGTCCCTCCCGTGGAAGACACGAGCCTTGGCGGCGGCGGAGCCGACAGCTCCAGCTCGATGTCGAGCAGCGCGGCGAGCACCGGTGGAGGGTGCCAGATGTTCCCTGCCCTCCCCATGCTCATGGGCACGGTGCGCGATTTCTCGACCAAGCACCCTGATTTCGAGAAATTCTCCGCGGACGACAAAGGCATGCTCGAAGCCACCCTCGGCGACGACGGCGAGCCGGTCTACGCCCACCCCGACGGCAGCACCCCGACGACGACGGGCAAGGCCGACTTCGACGCGTGGTTTCACGACACGCCCGGAGTCAACCAGAGCGCGTCGCTGACCTTACCGCTCATCCCCGTGATCGGCGGCCTGGCGTTCGACAGCGACTTCTTCTTTCCCATCGACAGCCAGCTCGGCGGGAACGAGGGCAACCCGCACAATTTCCACTTCACCTACGAGGGCCACATCCACTTCCGGCACACCGCCGGCGAGATCTTCCATTTCTCGGGCGACGACGATCTCTGGGCCTTCATCGACCATCGCCTGGTCATCGATCTCGGAGGCGTCCACCCCACCGAGAGCGCGCAGATTGCCATCGACGATCTCGGCCTCACGCCCGGCGAGACCTACCCGCTCGACATCTACTTTGCCGAGCGCCACACCGACGGATCGACCCTCCACGTCGATCTCCTCGGCTTCGATCTCTGCCAGTGAGCTGGGTCGGCGGGGATCCAGATCTGGATAAATCGCAGCCCACCCGCGCCGGTTGATCCAGGCCGGCGTCACGCAGATCTGCTTCAATTCAAGCCTTTCTCGACGACGGGCCCGCGGGTACGGCGCGTGCTTGTGATGCCAGCATGTCGCTCCTCCCTGCCCGCTCGCTCGTCCTGACGGTCTCGGCCTTCGCGCTCTCGCTGCTCGCGCTCGCCGCGTGCGCGCCGGCCACGGGGGAGCCGGACTCGGAGACCATCACCGGCGCTCCCGAAGAGGGCGTGTCGGCCGACGAGAACGCCATCAGCGGCTCGCAGGCGGTGGGATCGACGCTGATCGCGACGACCGACGTCAACCTCCGCAAGAGCCCCTCGACGTCGGCGACAGTCCTGCACGTGGTCCCGAGCGGCGCCGAGGTCACGGTGGTTGCGAGCGAGCCGGTGAGCGGCTTCTACCAGGTGAAGCACGGCGGCACCGTCGGCTGGAGCTTCGCGAATTACTACAAGGCTGCTCCCGTGGCGCCTCCGCCGCCCCCTCCCGGCGGTGGCCCGGTGAAGGCGAGCGATCTGCTCGCGGTGGCACAGAATTGCCAGCAGCTCTCCGGGACGACCAAGTTCCGGACCGACTCCGGCGCGGCCAAGACGGTCTCGGTGTGCGGGTTGACCGGCGCGGTGTGGTGGAAGTCGGATCTGGACGTGGACTGCGATGGTGGGCAGTCGTCGGCGTGCAAGAACGATCCGGATTACCAGTCGGGGACGGCCGCGAGCGACTCCAAAGGGCACGCCTTGAATGCGTCGGTGCTGCCTTATGTGGTGATCCCGCAGTCGAGCAACGGGTTCAACTACAAGACGGCCGGGTTGAAGATGGGGAGCGTGGTCGCCGTGATTTACGGCGGCAAGGTGGCGTATGGCATTCTTGGCGACGTGGGGCCCGCGGGGGTGATTGGCGAGGCTTCTTATGCCATGGCGCAGCAGCTCGGGTTGAATCCGAGCCCGACGTCCGGGGGGACGGACAGCGGGGTGACGTACGTGGCGTTTACCGGGGCGAGCGCGGTGGTGAGCAAGAACGAGGACAACGCGCAGGCGGTGACGCTCGGGCAGGCGGCGGCGCAGAAGGTGATTGCGGCGAACTGACGGCCGGCGTCGTCGTCCAGCCTCAAGCCGCCTTCGCCGCGGCTTCTTCTTCTTCGGTGATGACCATCGGGACAGCCGCCCTCGCCCCGCGCTCGGTCGCCGCCATCGCCGGCAGCGCAAAGGCCGCTTTGCCCTTGCCGATCCGCCGCAGCCAGAGATCGACGCACACCAGCACTGCCGCGGCGAGAAGCATCCACGGCCACACGGGGATCGGGGCTTTGCCGCGCTTCCCGCCGACCCGCAGCGGCAGCTCGACGTCGGGCGCGTAAAGCCCGCTCCCGGCGCGCGCCAGATCCTCCAGAGCCCGCTCATCGGGCCCCACGGCCGCGAGCTCCTCGGCGCCGTCGAGGCGGCCAATCGCCTCGCCCACGAATCCACCGCTGGCGTCGCGGGCGCGCACCACGACAAAGGGCTCTCCAGCGGTCTTCGCGTGCGCGCGGAATCGCCCCGGCGCCAGTCGCTCCAGCGTCGCTCCGAACGGGAGCGGATGCGCGGTCCCGTCTTCGCCCACCGCAAAGGCTTCAATTGTCGACGGCGCCGCCGCCGGCTCCCCGGTGGCCTCGGCGAGATCGAGAGTCGCCTCGGCGCCGTGGTCGCCTACTGTGACCCGCATGTCCGCGTTACCGCTGCTGTGCTTGCGCATCGCGAAGCGGACCATTTGCCGCAGAACCTGGCCGGCGCCGGCGAAATGCGACCAGCTCCCGTTCCAGTCGCCGCGCAGATCGGTGGTGATCGCCACCACCTG
>JBDTXR010000643.1:0-3891 GCA_040006075.1 Byssovorax sp.
GGCCGGGCGGCTTCTGCCAGCTCGATCACACCTGCGGCGGCGGCTGACCGCTTCAGCAGAGCCGCCCACACAACCCCGGTGGTGAGATCCGGGAAGGTGCCAAAGAGCTCGTGGCCCACGCGCCACGAGGCAAAGAGTGGAGGAGCGGGCCCAGCGCTCGCGGCGAGCGCGTGAATAACGCTTGCTTTTCTGGGGCTCCGGACTACCGCATCGTCACCGTGAGCCCTCCCCGCCCGACCTCCGACCCTGCCCCGGGAGAGATCCGCGACGCGAGCGCCGAGGCTGTCGCTGCGCGCGGCTTCGCCTTCCTCCACGGCGACCTCGTGCGCCCCCTGCTCGAGCAGCACGGCGCGCTGTCGGACTGGGCCGCGTTCAGCGCGAGCTGGGACCGCCTCGAGCTCGATCAGTACATGGCCGACGGCGGCCGCTACCGGCGCCGCCGTCACGCGGTGTTCACCGTCTCCGCGGCCGGCGCCATCCACCGCGAGGCCCACCAGCCCCACTATCAAGATCGGGAGTACAACGCCCTCAACGGCGGTGTCGCCCGCTGGTTCGAGCCGATCACGGCCGAGGTCTCCGACGGGCCGAGCCTGCGCACCATCCTGACCTTCTGCGGCGATTTCTTTGGCCAGCTCTCGCCCTCCACCCCGTGGTGGCGAGTCGAAGCCCATCAGTTCCGGATCGAGGCCCAGCCCGGCGCCTCCGGCCTCCCCACGCCCGAAGGTGTGCACCGCGACGGGGTCGACTACGTGCTGGTCCTCCTCATCGCGCGCCACAACATCGTGAGCGGCACGACCACGATTCACGATCTCGAGCGGCGCTGTCTGGGCGAGTTCACCCTGACTGTCCCCTTCGACGCCGCGCTGGTGCACGACGCGCGCGTCTTCCACGGCGTCACCGCGGTCGAGCCGCTCGATCCCTCGGTCCCGGCGTATCGCGACGTCCTCGTCGTGACGTTCCGCGCCGAGCCACGGGGGGACTCCGCTCTATAGCCAGGCTGCTGCGGCGCGCAGGTCCGCCGGATCGGTCATCATCCCTCCGTGCATCACCACGATCCGCTCGAGATCCGGCAGCGCGGCCAGGCGCTCCAGGTGGGCGCGGAGAGCCTTCTTGTCCTTGACGATGAAGGTCCGGGCGATGAACGTCACCTTCGGTCCCCCGGAAGAGCCCATGAGGCGGAAGATCAGGCCTCCGAATCCAGGCAAATGCGGCTGATTGAAGACCACGTCGTTGAAGATCAGCGTGGTGCCGTCGTCGGACTTCACCTCGAGGACGCCCTCTTGCTCGGCGAGGCCGTCGAGATAATGAATCTTCACCCGCGGATCGGAGGGGAAATCCGCGTAGGTCCCGTCGACGGGGACCACGTCTTCGACCTTCTTGCGGGCGCCGGCGGGGCAGAGGACGCGGAGGCCCGGGAAGCGGTCCTTGACGATCCTGGCGTCGAGGCGATGAAAGGCGTTGGGGACGAGCAGGATCTTCGGCGTTCCCCACGCGGTGAGCCGCGCCATCGAGGCGTCGTCGAGCGCCATGGCATTGTGAAGGACGAGGCCGCCGTCTTCGAGGCGGGCGAAGCTGCCGACGCGCTTCAGCGCCATCCCGGGGATGGAGCCTTCGCAGGTCCAGAGGTTCTCGGCGAGGACGCGGATCGGATCGTGCGGGAGCACTTTCCAGTGACTGAATGCCTTGGCCATGGCCGCAGCCTACATCACCGCATGATCTGGCCGGTGACGATCTCCATCGTCGTTCGGTGCGTGAGGTGCCCCAGCTCTTCGGCCACGTAGCCCACCGAGGCCAGCGGCTCGCCGAGGAAGCGGGGCGCATGCTCGTGAAATGCGGCTGGATCGCCGGTGCTGAGCACCCGCAGCGCGCCCGTCCCCGGAGCGTCGAAGCCGGGGTGACGGTGGAGCCAGGCCGCGAGTCGCTCGGCCACGAACGGCGCGGGATCGAGGACCCTGGCCGTGGTGGCGGCCTCGAACGTCTCGAGGAGCAGCGGATAGTGCGTGCACCCGAGGAGCAAGGTATCCACGCCTTCGAGGCCCTTCAGGTAGCGCTCGACGATCAGGCGCGCGATGTCGGTCGACTCCCACCCTTGCTCGACGAGCGGCGCGAGCAGCGGCGCCGCCCGCTGGGTCACGCGGTGCGATCCGAGCTTGGCGATCTCGGTGACGAAGGTGTTGGAGGCGATGGTGCGGTGCGTGGCGATGATCCCGATGTGGCCGGCGCTCGACGCGACGGCGATCTGCGCGGCGGGGATGGTGACGCCGAGGATCCGTCGCGGCGATCCCTCGCCCGCGTAGCGGAGCTGGAGGTGCCGGAGCGCGACGCACGAGACGGTGTTGCACGCGGCGACGATGAGGTTGCAGCCCTCCTCGAAGAGCCGCTCCACGCACTGCTCGGAGTAGTCGAGGATCGTGTGGACGTCGCGCCCGCCGTAGGGCCCGCGCCCGCTGTCGCCGAGGTAGAGAAAGTCGCGATCGGGCAGCGTGTGCCGGAGGCGGCGCAGCACGGTGAGGCCGCCGAAGCCCGAGTCATAGACGCCGATCATCGAGGGCTCCTCCTGTGCTGTTGTGGAACGTTTGCGGCGGTCACGTCAAGATCGCCGCGAGAGCCGCTTGCGCGCGAGGGCGTGGCCGCGGCGGAGCGCCGCTGACCAGAAGCTCGCCCTGGCGAGATCGCCCGGCGCGGCGGCCACCATGGCGGCGAGCAAGGCGGCCGAGAACGCGTCGCCGCAGCCGGTGGGATCGACGACCCGCGCCGGGCGACAGCGGGCCTCCACGGCGCCGAAGCGGCCGATGGCGAGGGCCGGGCGGGGGCCGTCGGTGAGGACGAACGTCGCGCGCGGCCGCAGCGACGCGCGGAGGGCAGGGACCGCGCGATCCGGCGCGCCCAGGCCGAGCGCGGCGAGGTCGTCGGCGCTGCACTTCACCACGTCCGCCGCGCGCAGGACGCGCAGCGCCGAGGCCGGATCCACGCCCGTCCACATTCGTTGTCGCGCGTTGACGTCGATGACCACCGGGATCCGTCGTCGCCGCGCGTCCTTCGCCGCCGCGCGCCAGACCTTGCGCTGCGAAGGCGAGGGCAGGATGCCGCTGAGGAACAGCAGCCGCGCCGCGAAGCCCTCGGGCAACGCCGTCTCGGGCTCGTCGGCGCAGCGGTACGCGACGACGCGGCGCTCGCCGTCGACGCGCTCGATCACCACGAGGCCGGTGCGGCCGGGCGCGATGGTGACGTGCGTCGTCACGACGCCGGCCGCAGCGAGACGCGCTCGCAGCGAGAGGCCGAGCGCATCGGCGCTCACCGCGGCCGCGACGCCGACGCGCAGGCCCTGCTCCGCGAGCGCGAGCGCGACGTTGACCGCGGCGCCGCCGGGGCGAAACCCGAGGCTCTCGGCGTGATCGAACGAGACGCCGGGGGGCGCGCAGAGGTCCCACATCGCCTCGCCCACGCAGAGCGCATCGAGCGGCGGCGCGGCGTGGGTTCGAGGCACGTCGGCAGGCTAGCGGCTTTTGGGGGGCGTCGTCGCGCGAGAGATCGGCGTCGGGCGCGAGCACATCGGATCGCGCGATCGGTGGTCGCGGATAGCCTCGATCAGCTACGGCGCGATACGGCTCGTCCAGACCTGCGTCTTCCCACCGCCGCGGTTGTCGGCCCAGGCGACCACGAAATCACCCGTCGCCGGATCGGCCGCGATGCCGTCGTAGCGGCCCCAGAAGTCCGTGAGCGCCCACGGCACCGCCTGGGGGTCTGCGCTCAGCGGGGTGATCCGACCGACGGTGAAGGCCAGGGGCTCGATGGGGTTCATGGTCTCGGCATGCGAGAACCCGCCCCAGAGGGACGTGTGCGTGCCAGGGCTCGCCGGATCGTCGCGCGTGTCGCGCCAGGTGACGGCGA
>JBDTXR010000644.1:0-3888 GCA_040006075.1 Byssovorax sp.
GCGTTCGAGGGCGCGGGCTACTACGAGATGTTCAAGCGCACCGGCGTGAAGCACTATCACTTCGAGGAGGAGCCTCAGGTGGAGATCCGGTTCACCCACAAGGAGCGTTTGCGCGACTACGTGTTCACGCCCGAGCCGGTGGCCAACGCGGATTTCTTCATCAACTGCCCCAAGTTCAAGAGCCACCCGTGGACGACGGTGACGTTCTCGATGAAGAACTACATTGGCATCCAGGACGATCGGCACCGGCTGATTGACCATGATCACCGGCTGAACGAGAAGGTGGCCGATCTCCAGTACATCATCCAGCCGCAATTCATCGCCATCGACGCCATCGTCGCCGGCGAGGGGCGGATGCTGACGCCGATCCCCTTCGATCTGGGGCTGATCATCATGGGGAACTGCCAGGCGGCGTTCGACGCGGTCTGCGCGCGGATCATCGGCGTGGACCCGCACGACATCGAGCATTTGCAGTTTGCCCACGAGCGCGGGTTCGGGCCGCTGGATCTGGAGCACATCGAGATCACCGGCGACGTGACCTTCGAGGAGGCGCGGGCCAAGGCCAAGGGCTTCAAGGTGGGCCTCGTGCGGGTGGAGAAGTACTTTGAAGGGACGCACATCACCGCCTACGCCGGGCCGCCTCCCGAGAAGGAGAAGACGGAGTACTGCTGGGGCGGGTGTCCGGGCGCGATTGAAGAGGCGATCGAGATCTTGCGCCTCTACGACAAGGACTGCGACGAGAAGATGCCGCGGCTCCATGTGGTGTTCGGGGCCTACGAGGGGAAGATCGACGCCAAGCCCGGCGAGAAGGTGGTGTTCATCGGCGACTGCGCGACCTGGGAGGGGAAGATCCACGACAAGCTGGTGAAGATCGAGAACCTCTACAAGGATCGGAGCACCAAGGATCCGTACCTGGCCAAGCACGACGACATCTTCGCCAAGATGGTGAGCGTGACCGGCAAGCTGGCCTTCTCGGGCAAGGACGAGGTGCTGCGGATGGAGGGCTGCCCGGTGAGCGTGGCCGAGCAGGTGCTGGCGCTGGTGTCGCTGGGGAAGACGAAGAATCCCTATCTGTCGGGCGAGGAGGTGGTGCGCTTCAACCTGGCCTACATGGCCTGGCGGGGCGCGACGCTGGCCAAGCGGATCGGGGGGACTCCGTACCAGATCAAGGGGCACTGTCACCGCGGAAACGCGGCGCCCGAGGTTACCGCGCCTGCGGCCGGGGCCGACGCGGAGGAGTAGGCGCGGGCGAAGGGGGGTTTTGCGGGCCGCCGCGCCTCAGATGGGCGGCCCCTCCCCGATTATCGGCAAGAGCTCGACCGTGGGGATCCATCGGAATGCGTCGACGAGAACGGTGGTGTCGAACAGGCCATCTTCGCCGTCCCACAGCGCAAAACGCAGGGTGAAGTCGCCGCCGGGCTTCACCGGGGCCGCGGTCCAGAGCCAGCTCGTCGCGGCGGATCCGGCGAACCCGGTGCTCGTGAGCACGAAGGGGCCGAGCGGGCACGCATACGGCTTCTGCGTGGGGCCTGACGGAGGCGCGAAGCACGGCGGCGCCACGCAGCTGCATGCGTCGAAGGACATGACGTTGAGCGTCAGCGGGTTGCCCTGGGTGTCGAAGGTGATGTTCCCCGATACGGCTCCGAAGGGCGCCGGAGACTGGAGCACCACGAACGTGTCGTCGAAGACGCTGCAGGCTCGGTCTGGCCAGGAGCTCGTGAAGACACTGTCGTAGAAGCTGAAGCCGCCGACGTTGGTGGGCGCGCGGAGGTGAACCTCGAGCGCGACCGCGTCGCGAGGGCCGCCGGAGACGACGCCTGGGCACGAGGATGAGCTGAGCGGAAAGCCCGGCGGCGCCCCGCTGGGATAGCCTTTGTCGAAGCCCGAGACCGCCTGAAAGCCAGGATCGCCGGGGCGGCGCGCGGTGCCGCTGGAGAGGACCAGGAGGTTCTTGCCCAGCCTTGCCGCGCTGTTCGGGCCAAACTCGCTCAGGATGCCATGGCCCAGGTGGTACTTGGCGAGCTGGGCGGCTTCGGTGGGCAACGGCGCGCCGTCGGCGAGGACCCATGCGGCGGTGACGATACCCCACGATTTCGGGCCCGTGGAGAGCTTGCAGAGCTCGATGGCGTGGGCCGCGGAGAGCGGATCGGCGTCGTCGAGGGCGAGGCCGGTGTCGCAGAGGGGAGCGACGTTGTCGATGAGGCCGTCGCAGTCGTCGTCGGCCGGAGCGGGCACTCCCCCGTCGCCGCCCGGGAGGGGCCCGGAGATGATGATCTCGACCGCGCCCGGGTTGATGTTGAGATCGCAGTCGTTGCAGTCGCCCTGGCTGACGGTGTAGCCGTCACCGTCCTTGTCTTCGTCGGGACCGCTCATGCAGGGAGGCAGCCCGCTCGCGCTGCTGGAGGCCGCGACGACGCCCAGGCCACCGGCGCCGCCGACCGCGCTGGACGCGGTCGAGGCGCTGGACCCGCTCGGGGCGCCGCCCGCGCCGGTGGAGCCGCTCGCGCCCGCAGTCTGCTTGTCGATGGAGACGCCGCCGCACGCGGCGAAGGCGCCGGCGAGGAGGACAAACGCCGCGGTGCGCCGGCTGCCGTGGAGAAGAGTAAGCGGTCGAGCTCCCATGCGCCGGAGGATACAGCCGCTGGGGATCCCCTGGAGCGAAATCGCGTCGCGATTGCCGGTCTTCACGCCTTCAAAAAATGCTCGAGCAAGAGCGCGTTGATCTTCTCGGAACGCTGCTGGAGGACCCAGTGGCCGGCGTGAAGGTGCCCCGGGGCTTGCTCCTCGCGCGTCTGCCCGCTCAAGTCACGAAGAGGGTGAGCACCTCGGAGAGCTTGCGATGGAGCTCCTCCAGATCGTACGGGGTCGGCGAAGCGAAACCTCCATGGACCAGCTTGTTGCGAAACTCCCGTACATTGCTCACATAGCCAGCTCGAGACGGATCGAAGCGTGGTTCCAGGACTGCCGCGATGCGGAGCACTCCCTCGATCGAGGGCAGCTCGTCGTCGATCGCGACGCTCGATGAGGTTGTCTTGCACCTGCAGCGCAACCATTCGGAGAAGGCCGCGCGCAGCGCACCTTCGAATGCCGAGAACATACGAACAAAGGCGTCCTTCGCCAGCTCTTCACGCAAAGCCTTCAGCGCCCGCTTCGCCTCTGGTTTAGCGAGCCGCGCATATTTCGCCAGCGACGGCTGGAGAGATGGGGGCGCGGCGGGCTTGCCCGCGTCCACCCATTCGTCCACGTCGGTGAGTCGCCCCCGCTCGCGACGCCAGTGGTCGAGCGCCTCGTCGAGCGTCATGAGGCTGTGGACTTGAACAGCTCCTCGACGAGCGCCTCGATCGCCTCATCGGTGAGCTCCGCCGAAGCCGGATCGTGAGGAATGACCCTGTGATATTTCCAGAGCTTGCCGTCAGGCGCGCAGTCGAGGTGAATCTCACGAACGCCGCAGTTGAGGCTGGCGCGCCCGAGGATCCCGGCGTCGGGCTCGATCGCGTTGGGTTCGAGCGTGATCACGCTGTCGTCGAACTCGATCGTCAGCGCTTCGGCGTTGTAGCGGAGACCGGCGTGGTCGCGCAGCACGTTCCAGTCGATGAGTCGGAGCTGCTCGAATTTGCCCAGCACGTCCCTGAAGCGAGCGTTGAGCGCCGAGACGGCGGCTTTCCACGCGGTGATCTTCGAGCGCGGGCCCCCCTCCAGGACGCCCGCGCGTTGATGTTCGAGAAATTCACGTAGGGCCATGGGTTGTGAGGATAGTAAACGCTGGAACTTTCGCCCGTGTCAATCCCAGCTCAACGTTCAGCGCCCGCGCCGGGCCTTGGGCTTCGCGCGCTTCTTCGCGGCCGGCGCGGCCTGCCCGGCTTCGGCGGTCGCCAGAACCTTGGCCGT
>JBDTXR010000645.1:0-3869 GCA_040006075.1 Byssovorax sp.
GTCTCGGGCGCGAGCAGGCGCTCGACGCTGGCCTCGATCGACGGGAGCAGCTCGTCCTTCAGCTCGGCGTGCGCGAGCACCACCTGCGAGAGGCCGATCGCCGCCATCTGGTAGGTGCCCAGCGTCCACTCGCCGTCGAAGCGCGCGCTCCCGGTGTGGAAGCTCGCGGCGCTGACGCCGGCCTCGAGATCGTCGACCACGCCCCGCGCGAGGGCGGCCTGGTGCTCCCGATCGCCTTCAAATAAAGCACCAGCGTCGCCGGTCGCGCAGGCTCGCGGGAGCGTCGCGCCGAGGACCACGACGAACGCGAAGCCGATCGCCGCCCGCACGGGGGATCGATCGAGGGCGCCCGGCATCCGGCCACGATGCCGCGTCCGCCGCCCGCGTTCAACTCGATGCGCTGCCCTGGCCGCTCGAAGTGCGGTAGCCTCGCCGCATGAAGCGAAGGAGCTTTCTCGGGATCGGCGCTTCTCTGGCGGCAATTCCGCTCTTCCCCGCGGCGGCCGAGGCCTGCGGCGGAAAGAAGGGCGCAGCGGCCGCGGCGACGCCGATCGCCGCGCCCGCGCAGGCCGCCGCGTGCGGCGAGCGCATCGTCGCCCGCGTCGGCCAGAACCACGGCCACGTCTTCGTGGTCAGCGCGGCCGACGTCACCGCCGGCGTCGACAGGACCTACGATCTCACCGGGACCGCCGGTCACGGTCACTCGGTCACGCTCGTCGCCGAGCACTGGACCAGGCTCCGCGGCGGCGAGAATGTCCGCATTTCCTCGACGCGCGAGGGCCATCAGCACCGCTTGCTCATCAAATGCGCTCCCGCGGTCGATCCGCCCGAGGCCACCAACGTTTGCCAGATCGAGATCGGCGGCAAGGACGATCACGAGCTGATCATCACCGAAGCCGACGTCCGCGCCAGGGTCGAGAAGTCCTACGAAATGCAGGGGATCGCGATCCACAGCCACGCGGTGAAGCTCACCGCCGCCGACTTCGAGAAGCTCACCCGCGGCGAGCAGCTCAACATCACGAGCGGGCCCGGCGACGGCCACTCGCACGTGATCTACCTGCGCTATCCCCTCAAGACGAAGACTGGCTGATCGAGATCGCGGGAACCTCGCGAACGCTCGCGCGGTCCCACCCGGCCCGGAGACGAAGCCCGATGCGGATCGCCTTGATTTACCCGCCCCCCTGGAAGATCGCCGGCCCCGGCGAGCCCGCCGACGCGCACGGCGACGGCCCGCCCACCGGCTACCGCGACGGCGATCTCGACGCCGATTTCTACCAGACGCCCTATGGCCTCTTCTCGCTCGGCGCCCAGGCGATCCGCGCCGGCCACCAGGTGAAGATCTTGAACCTCTCGTCGTATGCGTGGTCGCGCGTCGACGAGGTGATCCGCGCGCTCGACGCCGATCTCTACGGCATGTCGTGCTGGACGGCGAACCGCCGCGGCGTCGCCCTGGCCGCCAAGGCGATCAAGCAGCATCACCCGAAGGCCCATGTCGTCGTCGGCGGCCCGCACGCCACGCCCCTGGCGAAAGAGCTGCTCGCCCACCACCCGGAGATCGACTCGGTCTCTCTCGGCGAGAGCGACATCACCTTCCTCGAGCTCGCGGCCTGCCTCGCCGAGGGGAAATCCACCCAGGGCCTGGCGGGGATGGTCTATCGCAAGGGCGACAAGATCCTGAAGGGGCCCAATCGACCGTCGGTGGAAGACCTCGATACCCTCGCGTCGCCGCATGACTACTTCGATACCCACATCGTGATGACCTCGCGCGGCTGCCCCTGGGCCTGCACCTTCTGCGGCGCCGAGACCACCTGGGGCCGGGGCTTCCGCGGCCAGTCGGTGCCCTACGTGCTCGACGCCCTGGAGTCGGCGCTGAAGCGGCTGCCCGTGAAGATGATCCAGATCAAGGACGACACCTTCACCACCAACAAGAAGCGGATCCTCGAGCTTTGCGCCGGCATTCGCGAGCGCAAGATGCAGTTCTTCTGGAGCTGCGACACCCGCGTCGACGTGCTGAGCGAGCCGTTGCTGCGCGAGATGCGCCTCGCCGGCTGCCAGCGCCTCAGCCTCGGGGTCGAGACCGGATCGCCGGAGATCCTCGCCAACATCGACAAGAAGATCACCGTCGAGAAGATCATCGAGGCCTCCGATCTCGCGAAGAAGTTCGGCATTCAGGTGCGCTTCTTCATGATGCTCGGCAACCGCGGCGAGACGGCCAAGACCTTCCAGGAGACGCTCGACTTCCTGGAGCGCGCCAAGCCGCATCAGTACATCTTCTCGTGCCTCTCCATCTACCCTGGCACCCGCGATTTCGAGGACGCCGAGAAGGCGGGCTGGCTCCACCGCGAGGCGTATTTCACCGGCGATTTCCAGGAGCTCAAGACTCCTTACGACGCCTCCGAGGCCGACACCGAGATCATGAACGCCTGGTTCGCGCAGAACAGCGGCCTGCGCGAGCTGTACCGCGAGGGCGTGGCCGAGTGCCGGGCGATCCTCGCGCTCTTGCCCGACTACCACGCTGCCCACATGGATCTCGCCGGCGCGTGCTTTCAGGAAGGCCTGCTCGACGAGGCCGAGCGTCACCTCCGCCGGGCGCTGGAGCTGGGCTATCCGCTCCCGGGCCTGGTCTTCAATTACCTCGCTTGCATCGCCAAGGTCCGCGGCGACATCCAGGGGATGATGGACCATTTCACCACCGCGGCGAAGGTCGATCCCCAGCATTTCGTGCTGATCCGCAACGTCAACGCCGCTCGCGCGTGGTTTCAGCAGGGCGGCCCGGCCAAGGGGCTACCGCTCGAGCTCGAGGGCCGTCACGGCTTTCAGCTCCTCGAGCGCACGGTGCAACCCACCCTCCCGGGCCCGCTCCCCGACGACTTCGCGAGCTGGAGCGCGCACCCGCAGAAGCCGCTGCCCTCGACCACGTACATGCGGACGCCCGACATCGAGGGGAGCCAGTCGCAGCTCAAGACCCGCGGCCGGCTCAAGATCATCTCCACCTGATCAGATGACGAGGTCCGTGGTCGCGCCCAGGCCCGCGAGGAGCTTGCGGTACCAGGTCGCGGCCGCGGCGGCGCGACCGGGCAGCGCGCGCGTCCCCCAGATCACCGAGAGCGTGCGCGTTGTCCCGGCGTGGGTCTTGGTCCGGTGCGAGTCCTTCACCGGGCCGGCGCACGGGCCCTCGGCGTCGGCGAGGACGACCAGGCCGGCGACGTCGATCTCCTGGCCGGAGGCGTTGAACACGTAGCTCGACCCCGGCGGCGCGATCGCGATCCGCAGGGGATCCGCCGCGCGATCGCGATCGACGACGCTGATCGGCAGGCCGCTGTGGAGCGAGACCGCGTTGCAGGCGTCGACCGCCGCGTTGATCGATCCGAGCGTCCTCTCGTCGGCCGCGCGCACGAGGTACTCGGAGGCCGGCTTCCCGCGCCCGGTGGGCTTGTAGCCCCCGTGCCGCAGGAGATCGCGCACCGCCGCGCGCACCGCGTCGTCGGGGCGCAGCGGCGCGTCCACGCCCCGCACCAGGAGCCGCGAGAGCGCGTCGCTCACCGTGAGCTCGGCGATGGGACCCGCGAAGGTGGTGGTGAAGGCGACGACGTCGAGCAGCGGGTGCGACTCTATCGAGAGCATTCGCCGAGGTTACCTGGTCCGCCGCGAGCGCGAGGGATCCACGCGCGAGAGCGGCGGCTGCCCGGTGGTCTCGGTCACCGCCAGCCAGATATCGCCGTCGGGATCGACGCGCTTCTTCTGCCCGATCGACACCGGCAGCGGCACGTGCGTGAAGAGCCGGTGCCAGCGCCCGAGCACCAGATCGGTCTTGCCGGCCATCCCCGCGTGGACGGCGTGGCGCGCCAGGCTGTCGCAGAAGATGCTGT
>JBDTXR010000646.1:0-3864 GCA_040006075.1 Byssovorax sp.
GGCAGCGCCGGCAGCGTGGTCCCGATCTTCCGCGAGCAGATCGCCAAGGGCGGCCCGGTCAAGGTCACTCACCCGGAGATGCGTCGCTATTTCATGACCATCCCCGAGGCCGCGCAGCTCGTCCTCCAGGCCGGCGCGCTGGGCAAGGGCGGCGAGATCTTCGTCCTCGACATGGGCGATCCCGTGAAGATCGTCGACCTCGCCCGCGATCTGATCGAGCTCTCCGGCCTCCGCCCCGACATCGACGTTCAGATCGAGTTCACCGGCACGCGCCCCGGCGAGAAGCTGTTCGAAGAGCTGCTCCACAACGAAGAGACGTTCGACACCACGCCTCACCCGAAGATCGTCGTCGGCCGATTCCAGCCCACGCCGGCCGAGATCGTCAACAAGGGCCTCTCCACCCTCCGCGCGGTGGCCCTGGCCGGCGACGAAGAGGCCATTCGCCGGATCATCTCTTACCTGGTCCCCGAAGCCAAGCTGACCATGACCAGCGCACTGCCCCCGATCTCCAGCGGCACCTTCAAGGCCCTCGAGCTCGCCGGCGAGGCCGAGCCGACGATCACGCCTCCTTCGCTCGGCGGCGTTCAGCACGCATGAGCGACCGAGTGGTGCTGGTCACCGGCGCCAGCGGCTTCGTCGGCTCCTCTCTCCTCGCCTCGTATCCCGGGGCGAGGACGCGCATTGGCCTGCTCCGCCCCGGCCGCAGCGGCGACGCCCGAGACGGCCTCTCCTTTCGAACCATCGAGTCCTGGACCGAAGAGGCCCTGACCCGCGCGTTCACCGGCGTTGACGCTGTGGTCCATGCGGCCTCGGTCGTCCACCACCCGGGCGCCACCGAGGCCGAGTATGCCCGCTTCAACGTCGAGGGGACCCGCGCGCTGATCCAGGCCTGCAAAGCGGCCGGGGTGAAGCGGCTGGTCTTCATCAGCACCATCAAGGTCTACGGCGAAGAGCCCCGCGCCGGCGTCATCGACGAGTCCACGCCGGTCGTCGGCGACAGCCCCTATGGGCGCACCAAGATCGAGGCCGAGCAGCTCGTCCTCGCCGCCGCGGGCCAAGGAGGCCTGTCGACTGCCGTGCTCCGCCTCTGCCCCGTATTTGGCCGCGGCGACAAGAGCAACGTCCAGACGATGATCCGCGCCATCGCCCGGCGCCGCTTCGTGCTCCCCGGCGGCGGGCGCAACCGCAAGAGCATCGTCCACATCTCCACCGTGACCGAGGTCGCGCGCGCCGCCGTCGACTCCGATGCTCCCGGCGTGTTCCTGGTGGCCGACTCCGAGGCTCCCACCATGCGCGAGCTCGCCGACACCATGGCCAGAGTCCTCCGCGCCCCCAGGCCTCCTTCGGTGCCCGAGCCCCTGGTGCGAGGCGCGTTGACGGCGCTGGAGGCGGTGTTCTCGCTCTCGGGCAAGAAGGCCCCGTTCACCCGCGAGCAGCTCCGCAAGCTCCTCGAGCCCACGGTGTGCTCGCCCCGCCGCGCCCAGGCCGATCTCGGCGCCAGCTGCCATGTCGATCTGGAGCAAGCCATCGCCGACGAGACGCGCTGGCTCCGCGAAGCGGCCTTGCTCCCGGCCCAGCGCGTCGACTAGCCTCCAGCGCCACAGCGAGCCTCCTCTCCTGCGCGCTCACCCCCAACGATGCAACCTCTCCTCGATATCCCTGCTCTCGTCTCCTTCGCGGACGACGCGGAGAACGGCCACCGCCCGGCGATCCGCTTTCGCCTCGGCCCCACGGCCCAGCACGCCGATCTCACCTACGCCGAGCTCCGCCGCGCCGCCGTCGCCTCGGCCGCGGCGCTCCTCGCGCTCGGCGCCCGCCCCGGCGAGCGAGCGGCGCTGCTCATGCCCCCTTCGCCGCGCCTCGTCACCACCTTTTACGGCGCGCTCTACGCCGGGCTAATCCCCTCGATCATCGCCTCTCCCACGGCGAAGATGGACCCCGAGAAATACCGCCGCAACGTGCTCGCGGTCGTCGGCTCGCTCGACGCCTCGCTCCTCGTCACCGACGCCGCCACCGCCGCTCGCCTCGGCGCCGCGGTGGGCGAAGCGCGGGTGATCGATCCCGCCCACGGCGAGGGCGCCGCGTCGAGCGAAGCGCAGATATCGAGTCTCGCCCCCGACCCGCGGCGCGAGGGCACGGCCTTCATCCAGTTCTCCGGCGGGACGACGGGCACGCAAAAATCGGTGCCGATGTCGTTCGAGCACCTCCGCGCCCAGCTCGCGAGCTACGGCGCAGCGCTCGGGCTCACCCCGGACGATCGCGTCGTCTCCTGGCTCCCGCTCTATCACGACATGGGGCTGATTGCCTGTCTGCTCTTGCCCTTCGTTCATCGCCTCTCGGTCACCCTCTTCGCGCCGATGGACTGGGTCATGGATCCGCGGCCCTTCCTCGAGTCGATTGGCCACGACCGGGCCACCCTCTGCTGGCTCCCCAATTTCGCCTTCTCGTTCCTGGCCCGGAAGAGCGCCCTCCCCACCAAATCGCCCCTCGATCTCGCCTCGCTCCGCGCGGTGATCAACTGCTCCGAGCCGGTGCGCGCCGGGAGCGTCGACGCCTTCGCCGCGGCCTTCGCGCCTCACGGCCTCCGGCCCGCCGCGCTCCACACCTGCTATGCCATGGCCGAGGCCACCTTCGCCGTCACCCAGTCGACCGACGCCGATCCGCCGCGCAGACTGCCAATCTCGATTGACGCGTTCGGCCAGGGCCGGCTCGTCGCCGATCCCGCGAGCGCCCGGATCCTGGTCTCGTGCGGCGCGCTGATCCAGGGGATGGAGGCCCGGATCGTCGACGCCGCCGGCCTCCCCGCCGCGCCGGGCCAGATCGGCGAGATCTGGCTCCGCGGCGCCTTTCTCCTGGACGACTACCTCCACACCCACCACGCCTCCGCGGCGCCCCGACAGGCCTTCACCGAAGACTGGTATCGAACGGGCGACCTCGGCGCCTTCCTCGATCGCCACCTCTACGTCACCGGCCGCAAGAAAGACCTGATCATCCTCGGTGGAGTCAACCTCTACCCGGAAGATCTGGAGAGCGCGGTCTCCGCCGTGAGCGGTGTTCACGCCGGCAGGGTCGTCGCGCTGGGCCTCGACGACGCCCAGCTCGGCACCGAGCGGCTCGTGGTCGTGGCCGAGATCGACGCCGGGGTCGAGCCCGGCCGGATCCCGGCGATCGAGGCCGAGGTCCGCAAGGTAATCGTTGCTGTGGGCGGCGTCGCCCCGTACAAGGTCTTCCTCGTCCCCCCGCAGTGGGTCGTGAAGAGCACCGCGGGCAAGGTCGCGCGAGCCGACACGCGGGCCCGCCTCCTCGAGCGCTGGGACGAGCTCGCGGCGCCGCAAATCACCGAAAAAGACCGCTGAAATCCCTCGATAGCCAGCGACCTGCCCGGAACCCCAGGAGAGACGACACCATGGCTCGACAAGGCACGACGGACCTCGATCCGATCCGCAAGATCGTGGAGAAGCACCTCCAGCGCCGGATGAAGCTCACCGACGAGACGGCGCTCGTGTCGGGCGGGCTCATCGACTCCATGTCCCTCATCGACGTCATCCTCGACCTGCAGGAGGCCACCGGCGTCACGATCCAGGTCAGCGAGGTCGAGCCCGACGACTTCGACACGGTGCTCAAGATCGCCGCGACGCTCGACCGATTCCGCACCTGAGCGAGCTTCACCGATGACCGCTGTCGCCCCCGAGCCGCCCGCCGCCGACAAGGGCGCTCCCGCGGGCCCCCGCCCACTCTCGCTCTCCCGCGCCCTCGGCCTCCTCGCGGCGACCCTCGTCGCCGTGGGGCTGCTTGGCCAGGTCAACCTCTTTGGCCTCCTCCAGGACGCGATCACCAAGGGCGACGAGGCCGAGCGGATGCAGC
>JBDTXR010000647.1:0-3852 GCA_040006075.1 Byssovorax sp.
GCGTCGACGGCGTGTGCTGCGGGGTCCCGAGCTGCCCGACCTGCCAGTCGTGCGCTCTCGGCGCGGCCGGCACCTGCGGTAACATCCCGAACGGCACGCCCGACACGGTCCCGGCCAACGCCTGCACCACGAGCTGCAACGGATCGGGCATTTGCAAGACCGCCCCTGGGCTGGCATGTCCGGCCGGCGGAGCGATGGATTGCCAGAACGGGAACTGCGTCGACGGCGTGTGCTGCGGGGTCCCGAGCTGCCCGACCTGCCAGTCGTGCGCGCTCGGCGCGGCCGGCACCTGCGCGGACATCCCGAACGGCACGCCCGACACCGTCCCGGTCAACGCCTGCACCACGAGCTGCGACGGAGCGGGCATTTGCAAGACCGCGGTCGGGCTGGCATGTCCCGCCGGCGGCGCGGCGGACTGCCAGAGCGGCTTCTGCGCCGACGGGTTCTGCTGCAACGTCAAGTGCGACTCCGCGGACATGTGCATGACCTGCAACGGCGCGACGCCTGGGACGTGCACGCAGGTCAAGGGAGCCGATGACGCCGATTCGTGCCCGCCCGCGACGAAGACCTGCGACGCGGCGGGAGCGTGCCTGTTGAAGATGGGGCAACCCTGCACCATCATGAACGCGGCGCTGTGCGCGAGCGGGGTTTGCGCGCCGGGCGTGTTCACCTGCCTGTGACGATCCCGGGGGGATCTCCAGCGGCTCCGGCCGGGGGCGCGCTCGCTGCGCCTCCGGTGCGGATAGGCGAGATCCTCGCCGGGAAATACCGCGTCGAGCGCCTGCTCGGCGTCGGGGCCATGGGGATCGTCGTCGCTGCGACGCACGTGGATCTGCTCGAGGTCCGCGCCATCAAGTTCATGTTGCCGTCGATGCTCGGTGACAAGGAAGGCGTCGAGCGGTTCCTGCGCGAGGCGCGCGCCGTCTCGAAGCTGCGGAGTCGCCACGTGGCCACGGTGTTCGACGTGGGGCGGCTCGACACCGGCGCGCCCTACATCGTCATGGAGCACCTCGACGGCGTCGACCTGAAGACGCTGCTCGATCGGCGCTCGGTGCTCGCGCCGGGGGAGGCCGCGGCGTACGTCAGCGAGGCGTGCGAGGCCCTGGCCGAGGCGCACGCCGCGGGGATCGTCCATCGCGATCTCAAGCCCGGGAACCTCTTCGTCGCCACGCGGCGCGACGGCCTGCCGACGATCAAGGTCCTGGATTTCGGCATCGCCAAGATGATCGCCGCCTCGGGCGAGGCCGCGGCGATGGAGATGACGAAGACCACCGACATCCTCGGGACCCCGCTCTACATGGCGCCCGAGCAGATGCGCTCGATGCGCAACGCGGACGCGCGGAGCGACGTGTGGTCGCTCGGGGTGATCCTCTATCGGTCGCTGACTGGCAAGCTGCCGTTCACTGGCAACACCGTGACCGAGGTCTGCATGGCGGTGCTCGGCGACACCCCGGCGCGGCCCTCGGCGCTGCGGCCCGATCTGCCACCGGGGCTCGACGCCGTGGTCCTCGGGTGCCTGGAGAAAGATCCGGCGCGGCGCATCGGCAGCGCCGCCGAGCTGGCGATCGCGCTCGCTCCCTTTGTCGTCGCCGGCGCGCGCGCGCCGCTCGGATCGTTCGGCCTCGAACATTCTCTCGCGTCGGCTCCTTCGCCGCCCCGCGTGGAGGACGCGACCGGCGCGGCCACGCTGGTGTGGAAGCCGGGCGGCGCGGAGCTCCACGACAAGACCGGCGCGCGGGCCTCGTGGGCGCAGACCGGGCGCCGCGCGCCGCCTCGATCGCGCCGTCCATGGCTCGCCGGCGCAACGGGGTTCACGGTGCTCGTGCTCGCGCTCGCCGTCGTCGGTGGATGGCGCCGCCTCTCGCATCCGGACGCGCCGGCGGCCGCAGCAGCGATCGACGGGACCGCCGGATCGCCGTCCAGCTCGATCGAGGCTCGGCCCGTCGCGTCGGCGCCGCTCGTGGCTCCCCCGCCGCCTGCAAACGATCCACCCGTCGCGGCGGCTTCGGCGACCGCAAAGGCGGTGGCCAGAACGAAGCCAACCGCCTCCTCGGCGGCGCCGCGCCCCTCGGCGATCGCCGCGCCCCCGGTGGCTTCGCCCCCGCCGCGTCCACCCTCGACGGGCGACACCTTCGGCGGCGGCCGCTACTGATCGACACCAGGAGACGAATCGAATGGTACGCAGCAGAAGGCCTCTCGCCGCGCTCGCGCTCGCTCTCGGCGCGCTCACCACGGGGACGGCGGCGCGGGCCGACGACGCGTCGGTGGCTCGCGCTCAACACCTCTTCGACGAAGCCATCGTCCTGATCAAGGCGGGCAGGTACGCCGAAGCGTGCCCCAGGCTCGAAGAGAGCGACAAGCTCGATCCGGGCATGGGCACCGAGTATCGCCTGGCCGAGTGCTACGAGGGAGCCGGCCGACTTGCGAGCGCCTGGACGGTGTTTCGCGCGGTGGCCGACGCCGCGCAGCGGGATGGCCAGGGCGAGCGCGCGGCCGTGGCGATCCGCCGCGCCGCCGATCTCGCGCCGCGGGTGCCCATGCTCGTCATCGAGGTCCCGGCCGCGGCGAACCTGCCCGGCCTCTCGGTGAGGATCGATGGCAACCCCATTCCTGCCTCCGAGTGGGCCCACAAGGTCCCTGTCGATCCAGGACAGCACCTGATCGCTGCGAGGGCGCCGGGCCGGGTCGGCTGGGTCCGATCGATCGCGCCCGTCTCCGGGACCACGACAGTCGTCGTACCCATGCTGGGCGATGGACTGGCTCCCTTGGCCGCGCCGCCTCCGCCGCCCGACGAGATTGCAAAGGCCGCTCCGCCTCCGCCGACGCAGCCTGGCCTCTCGACGCCGCGGATTGCCGCTCTCGCGGCGGGAGGTGTCGGGGTCGCCGGGCTCGTCCTCGGCACCGTGTTCGGCCTCCGCGCCGGATCGCAGTGGAAGTCGGCGCAGGACGACTGCAAGGATCGCGTCAACGGCGAGCTCTGCTCTCCCGCGGGGATCCAGCTCGGGAAGGATGCCAGCACCTCGGCCTCCCTCTCGACGGTCGGCTTCGTCGTCGGGGGCGCCGCGCTCCTCACCGGGACCATCCTCTGGTTTCGCTTTGCTCCGCCGAGGCCGCTCGCCGCGGCGGCGAATCTCGCGCCCGCGCTCGGCCTCGGCCCAGGCACCGTCCGCCTCCAGGGGAGCTTTTGATCATGGCGAACCGGCGAATTTTCACGGTCGTCGCTGCCCTGCTCGCGCTCGGCATCTCGGCCGCCTCCGGCTGCAATCTCGTCCTCGGCATTCACGATCTCTCGGAGACCAGCTCGGACGCCGACGCCGGGACCCCGTGCAACGCGGACTCCCAGTGTGTCGACACCAACCCGTGCGCCGTCGACACCTGTGTCGCGGGCGCGTGCAAGCACGTCGAGCAGCCGGACGGGCTGGCGCCGAGCTCCGCCCAGACCGCCTTCGATTGCAAGGTGGTGATCTGCAAGAAGGGGCAGCCCGCCGTCGAGAACGACAACACTGACATCCAGGTCGACGCCGAGGATTGCACCGTCGATCAGTGCAACGAAGGCGAGGCGTTTCACACCGCCAAGTTCGACAGCACCCCTTGCACCATGGGCGGTAATGGCGTGTGCATGGGCGGAGTGTGCCAGGTCATTTGCACGGGCAACGCCATGTGCGACGACAAGAATCCTTGCACCGAGGACACCTGCGATGCGGCCCAGGGGCTCTGCTCGTTCTCGCCGCTCAACGGCATCAACACGCCCGGAGCCGCGCAGATCGACTTCGACTGCAACGTCCAGGTCTGCTTCAACGGCGTGAACACGAAGTCGCCCGACGACAGCGATCTGCCGAAGACGGCGACCGA
>JBDTXR010000648.1:0-3808 GCA_040006075.1 Byssovorax sp.
CGCCGTCGTCGCGGTGCTGATCCTCGTCGTCATCTGGGCGATCTGGCTCCGCTGATCGCGCCTCGCTCGCTTTTCTCGCCTCGCTCGCCTCGCTCGCTTCACCCTTGAAATCAAGGCCCTGGAGGCCACCCATGCTCCGCCCGTTGAAGCGCCTCGCGACCCGCGTGATCGACGCCGCCTCGTGGCTGCGCGTCGGGCTCCTGGTGCTCGCCTACGCCGCGTGCATGTACCTGCTCATGTCGGCCGAGGGCCGGATCAAGGAGCGCTCCGGGGGCCTCGGCGTCCCCGATCTTCTCCACGGCTTCACCGCCGACGAGCTCTACGCGCGCCTCGGCGCGTACGGCGACGAGGGCCGCGCCATCTACCTGCGCGCCGAGCTCGTGGACCTCGTGTACCCGCTCGTCTACGGGTTCTTCTTCGCGTTCCTCATCGCCCTCGCCGCGCGCCGCGTCCTCCGCGACGACAGCCCGTGGCGGCTCCTCTGCCTCGCGCCGCTCGTCGCCACGCTCTTCGATTACCTCGAGAACGCCTGCTTCTTCACCGTGCTCCTGCGCTGGCCCGAGCGCCTCGATCGCGTCGCGCAGCTCGCGTCGATCTTCAACCTCGGCAAGTGGTCGTGCTTCGGCGTCGCGCTCCCCGCCACGGTCCTCGGCCTGGTCGCGCTGGCCGTCGTCGCGCTCCGGGCGCGGCGCGCCACCTCGGCCTGACGCCCTCGCGCGCGCCTCGCGATCGATCGCCCGACGCGCGCGCGAGGCCCCCGACGCGCGCCGCCGGAACGACGTCGACGCGAGCCGCGCGCAAGCTCGAGGCCCACACTGTGATCCCTCGCGAAATTGCCGCGCATCCGCGGGAGACCCGGGCCTGCTGCGCTCTTTTGTATATCTTTCCGACGGCTTGGACTATCCGGCCCACCTGCCGTGCTCACCGAGGCTCACGCGCGTCCACGCGACGCGACGGTGAGCCCCGCGGCTACCCCGGAGCGCCTTGATGAGGTCCCTTCCCTCGCTCCCCATGAGCGAGTCCGACTCGATTCCTCCGTCGTTCGCGCCGGCTCTTCCCACCGGAGCCGACGCCGACGACGAGGCCCCTCCGAGCGCGCAGCGCGTGCGCCCGGCCGCGCCCACGCGCGCTCGGAGCCCCGGCCCGGCGGTCAGCGGCCGCGGCGCGACCGAGCTCTACTTCCGCGAGCTCGCGCGCAGCCACCCGCTCACGCGCGACGGCGAGGTGGCGATCGGCCGCCGCATCGAAGAGGGCGAGCTGGCGACGATCGAGGCCTGGGTCGGCTCGGCGATCGGCCTGCGCGAGCTCGCGCTCACCGCCGACGATCTCGAGAGCGGAGCCCTGGCCCTCGCCGATCTGCTCGTCGACACCGACGCCGAAGAGGCCGCGCGCGCCCTGGCCTCGGCGCGCCTGCGCGAGCTCCTCGACCTCGCGCGCGCGCTCGCCCTCCATCGCGCGCCGCACGAAGGCGACCTGACCGCCCTCGCCGCCGGCCTCGCCGAGCTCCGCCTCGATCCCTCGCTCGCCGATCGGATCGAGCGCTGCCTCCGCGACGAGCGCGCCGGCTCGCCCGCGAGCGCCGCGATGGAGAGCACGCTCGCCGCCATCGCCCGCGCCCGCCGCGCCGTCGCCCGCGCCAAGAGCGATCTCGTCGAGGCCAACCTCCGCCTCGTCGTCACCATCGCGCGCCAGTACCAGCGCTTCGACGTGCCCTTGCTCGACCTCGTGCAAGAGGGCAACCTCGGCCTGATTCGCGCGGCCGATCGCTTCGAGTACCGCCGCGGCCACCGCTTCAGCACCTACGCCGGCTGGTGGATCAAGCAGGCGATCCGCCGCGCGCTCCTCGGCCAGGGCAAGCCGATCCGCATGCCCGCGCACCTGGCCGAGACGCGGAGCCAGGTCGTGCGCGCCCGCCGCGAGCTGGTCCAAGAGCACGGCCGCGATCCCAGCCCGGAAGAGATCGCCGAGCGCAGCGGCCTCGCCCTGGAGAAGGTCCGGATCATCGGCGAGCTCGCGCTCGAGCCGCTCAGCCTCGACGCGCCGATGAGCGACGACGGCGACGCCTGCTTCGGCGATCTCCTCGCGGGCGACAGCCCCATGGCCGACGACGAGCTCGCCCACCGCCGCCTCACCGAGCACACCCGCGAGCTATTGGACTCCCTCCCGGCCCGCGAGCGCGAGGTGCTGATGCGCCGCTACGGCCTCGAAGGCGACGAGGACGAGACCCTGGAAGAGATCGGCCAATCGTTCTCGGTCAGCCGCGAGCGCATCCGCCAGATCGAGGCCAAGGCCCTGGAGAAGCTCCGCCTCCGCGGCCGCCAGAAAGAGCTCGCCTCCTACCTCGAGCGCTGAGGGCCCGTCCTCCGTGGCCTTCAACGACACCTTCCGCCTCAGCGCCCACGCCGTCATCGTCAACCCCGCGAATCACGTCCTCCAGCTCGCCTCCACCCACGGCAGCTGCTCGTGGGGCCTCCCCGGCGGCGCGCTCGAGCCCGGCGAGACCATCCACGAAGCCCTGGCGCGAGAGTGCCTGGAAGAGCTCGGCTGCCCGGTCGAGATTGGCTGTCTGACCGGCGTCTACTACCACGCGATCCACAGCTCCCAGGCCTTCATCTTCCGCTGCGATCTCCCTGCAAATGCGGTGATCCGCCTCAGCTCCGAGCACTCCGCCTGGCGCTATTTCCCGCTGGAAGAGCTGACCGCGGTCCAGCGTCGGCGCGTGGAAGACTGCCTCTCGTTCACAGGCACGGTGGTGAGCGCCAGGTTCTGAAATCCCGGACCGGAGAGCGAGAGTCTCTGGCGCAGCCGACAGCCTCCCGCTCGCTCTGCGTGCGTGATCTCCATCGAGCCAGGGCCGGAGTCGGCTTCAGGGGGTCTGCGCCCGTGCGGACCAGCTCCGCTTCTCGTCGTCCGTCTCCGGTACGTACAGCGCGTCGATCTCCTCCGGTTGCGGCCGGACGATCATCACTTGCATGGGCTCGAGCGGCACCGGCCGCGCCGGATCGAGCGAGTTGTAGAGCACCAGCTCGAACAAACGGGTAATCGTCGCCGGATCCGTCAAGCTGCGGGGAAACCCCCGGTAATTCACGGCCATCGCCGGAAAATTCGGCGACTGCCCCGGCACGAGCTGGAGCTGAACGGGGCTGTTGAACGTGTCCGAGACCCGCCGAAACAGCTCGCACCCGGTGACCTCGGGGATCTTGCGATAAATCCGCGACATCGCCTGGTTCACCCCACCTCGCACCGGAGCCTCGCGATCGTGGCGCCAGGAAAGATAGAGCCACTGGAGCACGTGAGGGAACGATCCGTGGATGTTGTATCCCGGCGCCGCCACGGTCTCGAAGAGCTGCCCCCGGAAGAAATAGTCGTACTGGAGCTCTCCTCGACGGATGCTGTCGGTGAACACGTTGCCTGGATCCCGATCCACGATCTTGCGGATCCCGGCGTAGCCGTACTTGCCAGCCCAGGGCGAGAGCACGTCGAGCACCGTGTCGTCGAGCTCGGCCTGCGCCAGGGCCGCTCGATCCGCGAGCCGCGCGTACACCTCGGCGCGGAGCAGGAAGAGAAAATCGACGAACGGAGGGACCTCTTCCAGGTACCCGAGGAGACAGCTCAACGCCTGCTCCTGGTCCGCGTCGCCGCCCAGCGTGGCCCGGTAAGACGCGATCTGCCCCCGCGTCAGCCGAGCCGAAGGCAGCTTCTCGACCAGCCCCTCGACCTCGCGGGAAACGGCGACCCGGAGCCGCGCAATCCGCTCCTCCAGGGTGCCTTCAGCGGCAAGCCCGGGTACGAGGATCCGCTCCGAATA
>JBDTXR010000649.1:0-3808 GCA_040006075.1 Byssovorax sp.
GGAGCAGCAGAAGTTCCTGATCGCGATGACGCTCCAGTACCTGCCCGAGAACGCGAAGCAGTACTGGCTCGACAACCTGCACCTCTGGGAGCTCGGCGCCGACAGCGACCCCGGCTTCACCAACCGAATCGAGTTCCACGATCCGACTGGCAAGGTGTACATCGCGAAGACCTTCGGGACCGAGGTCATCTTCGGCAAGACCGTCCAGAAGGGCATCGCTGCCCGCATGATCGAGTGGGCCAACATCCTCCTCGAGAAGGGCTACGTCACCACCCCGATGATCGTCAACGGCGCGACCTGGTACATCCCGACGCTCGACGCCGTCACCGGTCAGCCGATCGTCAAGTACGATTCCACGATTGTCGGTGGTCCTTCCACCTGCAACTCCTCGGATAACTCGGGCTGTACCTGCACCTCGAACCGCGCGTGCGTGGCGCTCGAGAAGTACACGGAGCTCCCCGCGTTCATGCGCCAGGCGCTCTCGGCGTACGGCCTCGCGGATCCCTCGATGAAGGGCATCTTCTAGTCCCGATCCGCTGACGAGGACGGGGCCGCCCCCTCCTCTGCAAACCCCCTTCGCTCCCAAGGCGAAGGGGGTTTCGCATTTTGTGGCCAGGTGCTCCTCGCCGACGGGGTGCGCGGTGCAAGCCCGACCTGGGCCGGCGACTACGCGAGCGCTCGATCACTCGCTCGCGCCTGCGGTCGAAGTCTTCGCGGTGGATCTCGACGCGTTCGCCCGCGGGCCGGGGAGGTCATCGAGTTCGCGCGATCGCGTGGCGGATCTCGCGCGATCCGCCGTGCACCACAGACGCCACCGCGCGACCAGGCGGCGCCGAAGCAAGGCGCCCACATGACCCGTGCGGGTGCCCCTGCTCCCTCGGCGCTTCGATAGATTTCTTGACCCGACGTGGTGGCGCGCTGCGACCCCGCGACCCTATTTCTCCGCGCGTCGGCGTCCGGATCGTCAGCTTCCGCAAGCGCCGATCCGATCCGTCCCTCGATCTGGTGCGTGCCCCGCATCCCCGCTGGGGTCCCATAGAGCCACAAAACCAGCACCTTCGATGCGCTCGTTACACCCTGACGCGCGTGCTCCTACACCGATCGTCAATCGCGCGTGACCTCGGACGGTCGTGCATCTCGACGAATCGCCAAGCGCCCTTCGACGCATACCTCTCGCTACATACTCTGACTCACGTCTCCTGCGACATATGCCCGGAGGTACGCTGCAAACTGACAACGAACATGACGAATATCAGTATTGCGGCCCCCTATTCCATAGACATCCACCGGTTCACCGTGAGAGATTGAGATGCGCCGCGTGCGATGGCGAGACGTTCGGATCCTACACGGAAGTGTTGCCCGAGCTTTTCGCGCACGCCAAGCGCGGGAGGAAGAACCTATGAATCGTTTCAATCGTTGGTTTGCAGCGCCCGTGATGGTTGGTGCTCTGGTGGTGTTCTCCGGCTGCTTTGCGCAGACCGAACCCACTCCCAGCGACGAGAACGTCGGCGCGGTTCAGAACGCATTCATCGGTCAAGCGTGTAACGTGCGCGTGGCCGGTTCGTGCACTGGGAGCAACCCGGGGACCTGCTGCGCGACCGCCCCGCCCGCATACCCCGGCTTTTGCCAGGACCTGCAATACGACGTCAACAACTGCGGCGCATGTGGCCATGTTTGTCCCGGCGGCTGTAGCTTCGGCTATCATCCGGCGTGCGCCCTCGGGGGCTGCCTCTGCTCCCCCTGATCTCGATGTTGCGACTCCTGGACCGGGTGACACGCTGACGTTCGTTTGCTAGTCTCGTCCCGCTCGCAGACGCGTGTTCTCACGAGCGGAGGCCAACGACGTTGACGGATATACCCCTTCGTTACCTGGAGGTCGGCGAGATGCTCGCCATCTCCGAAAGCTGGCTCGGCGCGCAGCGCGCGGCCTTCGAGTCCATCCCTGAAATAAAGGCGCTGATCGGGAAGGTGGACAAGGGCCACGCAGCGCTCACGCATGCTCGCCCGAGCGAGCCGACGACGACCGATCCTGCCGTGCTCGCCATCTCCACCGAGCAGCGCGCACTCGACATTCGCCATGATCATGCGTTGCGCGCGGTCTACTACGCTCACGAGGCGCTGGCCGAGCACCTGCTCGCGCAGGATCCGCCGGAGGTCGAGCTGGCTGCGGCGGTGCGGGCGGCCTGCGGCCGGCTCCTGCCCGACGGGCTCTCCGGAACGATCGCCAGCTACCAGGCGGAGTCCGGCAATGCCTCACGCGCGCTCGAGATCAGCGCGTCGGATCCCGAGATCAAATCGGCGCTCACGCTCATCCACGTGACGAAGAAGGTGGGCGGGCACGACTTGCTGGCGCAGTGGGCGGCCATCGGTGCCCACCTGGGCGCGCTCGAGCAGGACAAGAGCGCGGCGATCGCGGAGGCGGGCGCGGCGGTTGATCCTCGGGCACCGCTGCTGACGGCGCGCAATGGCTGGATCAACATCGTGTCGTCCGTGCTCCGCGTGCTGAACCACGCCAGTGAGCCGGCGGCGGCGATCGATACGATCCGGCGGAGCGTGACGGAGCCGGCCGCAAAGGCGGCGAAGCGTCACGGGGCGACCCGAAAGGCCATCGCCGCCAAGGCGGCGCTCGCGAAGGGCGCTCCGAAGCTGCCCGAGGGCTGAGCCGTCCATTCGTCGAGGCGCTCACGCCCGCGAGCGCCAGCGCCGACGGTCGCGGGAGGCGGTCGCGACCGCCCGCGGGAGCGGCGATCCAAGCGTCGAAGCGGTCGAGGGTGGGGCCGAGATTGGACGGACGGCTGCGCAAGGCGCACGGGAGCGGCGGGGGATTGATTTCCCTCCCGTGTCCCGCTCTCGCCCAGCCGCGCGCCGCGATGCCGGCGTCAGCTCGAGCGGACGCGCGCGAGGACCAGCTCCCGGATGCGGTCGAAGTCGTCGCGATCGATCTCGATGCAGTCGCCTTCTCCCCCCTCGACCGCCAGCTCGACGTCGCCGACGGTCGCGGTGGTGGCGAGCTCGATCTCGCGGGAGCCTCCGCGCGCGACGGCGGCCACCGAGCCGGCGCGCACGCGCAGGCGGCGCTGGCGCCAGGCGCCCAGGCGGCCGGCGTAGACGTCGACGAGGCGCTCGTGGATCTGGGCTCCCTCGAGGGCCACGCGCGCGCCGTAGCCGCGCCCCCAGACCCGCAGCTCGCCGTCTGCGGTGACGTCGACGGTGATGCCGCGCGCGTGGCGACCGCCGCGGCGGTAGCTGCGGTTGAGGCCCCACGTGAGCAGCGCCGGGAGCGCGAGGCCGATCGCGATCGCCGCCTTGGCCTTGTCGGCGCGGGCGCGCGAGAGATCGTCCTCGGTGCGCGCGCGGAGGATCGATCCGACGATCACCGCGAGCGCCAGGCACGCGGCCCACGCAGCGAAGATCCGCGCTTGGCGGCCGGTTTCGCCGGGCAGATCGAGCGTCGCCGTGACCTCGACGAGCGACTCGGCGTCGCCCGATGCCTCGCGGAGCGCGCTGCTCGCCGCGGCCTTCACCCCGCTCTTGCCGGGCGCTTCGCTGCTCTTCACTCCACCCGGAGGTAGCCGCCGTCGAGGAGGCTGAGCACCACGCGCGCCGTGTCGAGATCCGTCGCCGCGCTCTGGTTCAGCACCGTGGCGAGCTGCTGGTGGTTGTACGCGAGCTGGAACACGTCGAGCGCCAGCGGCGACAGCGCGCGCAGCGACGGCTCGAGCGGGTGCACGACGAGGAGGTTCGCGCCGATGTCGGGGAGCTTGTCGCGGATCACCGCGAGCTCGTCGATCTGGCGCAGGCCCTCCAT
>JBDTXR010000650.1:0-3807 GCA_040006075.1 Byssovorax sp.
TCCTTGGCCTTCTTCTGGGCCTCGGTCGCGCGGGCCTTCGCCTCGTCCTTGGTGCGGGTCACGTTCTCGGGAGCGCGGCGGCCGCCCTTGTACATGACCAGCAGGTGCTTGGCGGCGAACATCTCGCGCGGCGCCTGGGGCGGCATCGGCATCGGCGGCGTCGGCGTCGGCGCCTTCGTCGGCTCGATGGCCTTCGTCTCTTCCTTGGTCGTCGTCGCGTCGCCCTGCCCAGCGGGGTGCGCGGCGAGGGGCGCGAGGATCTTGTTGAACGTCCCGAAGAAGCCGAGCACGCCGATGAGGACCAGCACGCTCATCACGGCGTGGGGGACCCACCACGAGGGATCTTCGCCGTCGGCCGACTCTTCGTCGTCCTCGTCGTGATCGTGGCCGTGATCGGCGGGCGCGGCGCTCTTCTTCGGCGCGACCTTGGCGGCGGCCGCGAGGCGCTTGGCGCGGCGCTCGTCGGCGACGGAGCGAGCGGAGACCGCGGGGCGCTCTTCCGCTTCTTCTTCTTCGTCGTCGCCCTCGTCCGAGTCGGCGCCTTCCGCGGCGTCCTCCTCGTCCTCTTCCTCGTCGCGCTCTACTTCCTTCTCAACCTTGTCGCTCTTCTTGTTCATGGCTCTCTCGCGGGTCGGGGCACCCTGTTAGCATCGCGCGGAGGTCGCGTCAGCCGATCTCGGCCCAGCCGCCGCCGAGGACGACCTCGGGCCGGCCCTTCACGGTGGTGTTGAACGCGACCTTGCCCTCTTCCAGGTTCCATCCCTGGGTGATCAGCGTGTCGCCCGGCCAGACCGGCTTGCGGAACTGGCCATTGAAGGCGCGGACGCGGGCGCCGTCGCCGCCGGCCGCCTGCTTGATCAGCGCGCGCGCGGCGAAGCCGTAGGTCGCGAGCCCGTGCAAGATCGGCCCTTGCGGGAAGCCGACCGCGGTCGCGAACTCCGGATCCGCGTGGAGCGGGTTGGCGTCGCCGCAGAGGCGATAGAGCAGCGCTTGCTCGGGGCTCGTGGCCTCTTCGAATGTCCAGTCCGCGGGGCGATCCTTGGGGACCGTCGGCTCGGGCGCGGCCTCGGGCGGGCGCTTGCCCTCGAAGCCGCCGGCGCCGCGCACCAGGATCGACCACTGGGTGTCGAAGACCGGCTCGCCGTGGAGCGAGGTGTTCGTCTCCAGGATGATCTGGGCGAACTTCTTCATGTCGTAGATCGCCTTGAGCGTGCCCGTGGTCTGCATCGTCCCGCTGTCGGGGATCTGCTTGTGGATCCGCACGAGCTGCGCGCCGTGGACCACCATCGCCATGTTGGCGTTGCACTTCGCGAGCAGCTCCATCACCGGGGTGTACGAGGGGACCACGGCGAACGTCGGGTACACCTTCATCCCGCCCTTGGCGTTCTCGTAGAGGTACGCGAGCTCGTCGCGCTTGGCGCCGATCCCCAGGGCGTACGTGGCGAGGAGCCTCCAGTCGTAGGCGAGCGCGTGCGGCTGGGTGGTGAAACCGACGGTGGACTGATCCATGAAAATGCGGGCTCCTGAAGGGCAACAGACGAACGCGGGGGAGGCGTACCGAGCCGCGCTCGTCGCGTCAACCCACGATCGGCGCGCGGATCAGCCGGCCCGGCGGCCTCTCAAAGGGCGATGTGATAGGCAATCGCGGCGCCGAAATCGAACATGTCGACTCTGCCCGAGAGCGAGGCGACGTCGAGAGTGGGTGAGACCTTGCGCGTCTCGGGGAGGAACCAGCTCGAATACCGGAGCTTCATCCCCCACGACCAGTTCTTGGCGAACGCCCACTCGAACCCTCCGGCGACGCCCGCGGTGAGCCCCTCGGTGCCGAGCGTCGCGGCGCGCGGGCCGACGAGCTGGATGTCGGAGTAGGGCGCGCGATCGGCCTTCACCGACCACGAGTCGTTGACCACCACGCCGCCGAGCGTCACCCCGCCCCACCACTCGACGGCCGCGCGCTGCACGAAGTAATACCTCGCCTGGGTCTCGACCAGGAAATAGCGGCGGGTGTGGGCCCGCTCCAGCTCGGCGGCGCCCACCGCAGAGTCGTTGCGCAGGGTGGTCGCCCACTCGATGCCTGCGCCGAAGGCAAAGGCCCGATAGCGATAGAGGTTGTGAATGCCGAGCGCGAGGCTGAACTCCCCACGTGAGCAGTTGTAAATCGAGGTGAGGCACACCTGCGCTGCCGGCAAGGCGAGGAATCCCGCGCTGAGCTCGGCCATGGTGTAGGGGCGCCCGCGCTCGCGCGCCGCGGCGGCCCGGCGAGCCTGCGAGGTCTCGTCGGCCTCGGCGCGCCCGGCGGCGACGAGCCCGACGGCGAGCGTGACGGCGGCGAGGGCGAGCTTCAAAGCCAGGGTCCAGTCGCGGAGGGAGGAGGGGTGGGAGGAGGCGTGGGCGAAGGAGGGAGCTGCGCGCCGCTCGGCGCGGCCGAGGCCGGGGGCGCGGGGACGCGCGGATCGGGCCCACGCGGCCCGCCCTTCCTGGTGCCTTTGCCGTTCTTGTCGCCGGGGCTCGGCGTCGCGCTCAGCGTCGGCGCGACGTCGGGCGCGCGCGGGCCCTCGAGCTCGGCGGCGAGGTGCTGCGCCGTGGTCAGCCCCGGGTTCCACTCGAGCGCGAGGTGCACGAAGCGCAGCGCCTGGGTGGTGTCGCCCGCGTATTTGCGCCCGAGCGCGTCGGACACCAGGCGCTCGGCCGCCTCGCGACGGAGATCCCGGAGCTGCGGATTGTCCGGGTAGCGCGCCAGGCCGGCCTCGGTGATCTCCTTGAAATTACGGCCCGGCGGCGCGTCCCACGCGTGGCTCTTCATCGCTTCGCCGGCCTCCGTGAGCGTGGTCTCGACCGAGTCCCCGCTCCCGGCGCCGCCGAGCTTGCGCCCGCCGAACACGGCGATGGGTACCACCGCGAGCGCGCACGCGAGGATCGCCGCGAGGCGCGCCATCCGCGCCCGCCGAGGCCGCGGCGCCGGGCCGTCGAACGAGGTCTCGGTGCCCTGGATCGTCGAGCCGGGGTAGGCGCCGGGCGAGTGCTCGGCCTCGTGGGTGAAATCGAATTGCTCGGCGCTTTGCGGGCGATTCGAGCTCACCGGCGGCGACGACGGCAGCGGCGTCGCCATCACCGTGGGGCCCGGCGGCGCCGCGGGGATCGGCGAGAGCGTCGGGCTCACCGAGGTGTGCGTGTCGGGAGGAGGCCCGCCCGGCACCGTCGTCTCGGAGCCACCGACGGGCGGCGGCGTCGGCGTGTGCGCGGGCGGCGCGGCCTCGCGCGCGGCCGCCGCGACGCCGCCGATCTTCGCCGCGAGATCCGCCGAGAGCTCGTGCGAGCGCGTCCGCTCGCGCGACGCCAGCTTGACCGACCCCGCGCTCGCCCCGGAAAACAGAGCGGATTGGGACGCGATCTCCTCCGGGTAGAGCCCGCCCGCGCGCGCCGCCGCGATCAGATCGCGCCCGAGCTGCCGGGCGTTGGCCGCGCGCTCGGCCGGCTTCTTCGCCAGGTTCGCCATGATCACCGCGGCGATCTGCGGCGGCACGTAGCTCGCGCGGGCGATGGTCCGCAGCTCGGTCGGCGGCGTGTGCGTGTGCTGCACCAGCAGCGCCACCGGCGAGTCGCCCTCGAACGGCGTGCGGCCCGCGAGCATCTGGTAGAGCATGGTGGCGATCGAGTACACGTCGGCGGCGGGGCCGACCCGGTGCCCCTCAGCGCCCTCGGGCGAGATGTACTTGGCGGTGCCGAAGATCAGGCCGGCCTGCGTGGCCATGGAGCGGTCGGCCCAGTCGAGGCGCGCGATGCCGAAGTCGAGCACCTTCACGTAGT
>JBDTXR010000651.1:0-3786 GCA_040006075.1 Byssovorax sp.
GCCTCTCCGACGCCGACAAGGTCCAGCTCCAGCAGTACGTGACCGGCTGCTACGGATCGCTCACGACGTTCAACGCGCTGTTCGCCAAGCGCGAAGAAGGCTTCGCCGGCGCCGGAAAAGACGACGATTGATGACCACGCCGCGACGGATCCTGATGCCGCTCCCGGATCACGACTTCGACGTGACCGAGGTCTCGGTCCCGTGGCGCCTGCTCACGCGCGCGGGGCACGAGGTGGTGTTCGCGACCGAGCACGGCGCCCGGCCCGCGGCGGATCCGCTCCTGCTCACCGGCGTGATCTTCGGCCAGCTCGGCGCCGATCCCGAGCCAAAAGCGTTCTACCGCGAGCTCGAAACGTCGCCCGCGTTCGAGCGGCCCATCGCCTGGGACGCGATCGATCCCGAGGCGTTCGACGGCCTCTACCTCGCGGGCGGCCACGCGCCGGGCATGCGGCAGTACCTCGCGGGCGAGGTGCTCCAGCGCAAGGTCGCCGCGTTCTGGAGGCTCGATCGGCCCGTCGCCGCGATCTGCCACGGCGTGCTCGTCCTCGCGCGCACGAAGGACGAGGCCACGGGCCAGAGCGTGATCGCCCGCGCGAGGACGACGTGCTTGCCCCGCTACATGGAGCGCACGGCGTACCTGCTCACCGCGTGGAAGCTCGGCAAATACTACCGAACTTACCCGGCCTACGTGGAGGAAGAGGTCCGCGCCGCGCTCCGGGATCCGGAGTCGCAGCTCGTCCGCGGCAAGCGCACGCTCGTCGCGCGCGGCACCGAGCACGACGACAGCGCCGCGCAGGTGGTGGAAGACGGCCGCTACCTCTCGGCGCGCTGGCCCGGCGACGCGTACTTGCTCGCGCGCAAGTTTCGCGAGCTGCTCGAGTCGCGGCCCACGGTCGGACGCCCCGAGAAGAAAGGGAATCGAAGCCCGTGAGCGATCCGGTCTACCTCGACTGCAACGCGTCCACACCCGTGCTGCCCCGCGTCCGCGACGCGATGATCCGCGCCCTCTCCGAGGGATTTGGCAACCCCAGCGCCGATCACGTCTACGGGCGACGAGCGCGGGCCTTCGTCGATCAGGCGCGGTTCGAGATTGCCGCGCTCCTGGGCTGCGACGGAGACGAGATCCTCTTCACCGGCAGCGGGACCGAGTCGAACAACCTCGCCCTGCGCGGCTGGGCACCCGACGCGCTGCCGAAGCGAATCATCACCTCGGCCGTGGAGCACCCCGCGACGACCGAGCCCGCAGCGCTGCTCGGACGCGACGGAGCGACGGTGATCGCCGTCGACGTCGACCGTGATGGCCTGATCGATCTCGACGGCCTGAAGCGAGCGTTGTGGCGCGCGAAGGAGGACGGGCCGACGATCGTGAGCGTGATCCTGGCGCAGAACGAGACCGGCGTGATCCAGCCGATCGCCGACGTGGCGCGGATCGCCAAGGAGCACGGCGCCCTGGTGCACGTCGACGCGGCCCAGGCGGTCGGCAAGATCGCTGTCGACGTGCGCGCCCTCGGGGTCGATCTGCTCAGCGTCGCCGGGCACAAGCTCTATGCACCCAAGGGCGTTGGAGCGCTGTTCGTGAAGCGTGGAGTCGCGCTGAGCCCGCTCTTGCTGGGCGCGGGACACGAGCGCGGGATCCGGCCCGGGACCGAGAACGTCGCCGGGATTGCCGCTCTCGGAGAGGCCTGCGCGATGGCGCGCGAGGATCTCGCGGTGGAGAGCGCGCGGCAGCGGGGATTGCGGGATCGGCTGGAGCAGCGCCTGGCGAAGGCGGGGTTCGTGTTGCACGGCGCAGGCGCGAGGCGGCTGCCGAACACGGTGAACGGGCGGTTTCCCGGGGTGCGAGGAGATGAGCTGATCGCGCGCGTTCCCGGAGTGGCGTTCACGACCGGGAGTGCCTGTCATGCTGGACAGATGAAGGCGTCGCGCGTGCTCACGGCGATGGGGATCGCGGCGGGAGATGCGCTGGGAGCAATCCGGTTGACGCTCGGGCGGCTGACGACCGAGGGGGAGATCGAGAGCGCGGCGGCGCTGCTCGTCGCGGCGGCGCGGGGGTGAGGGTCAGGTCGGCGCGACAAGCGATCCACGGCGCCATCGCGGCGCAATCCACAGAAGCTCTTGTCACGCGCGGACAAGCGGTCGACCATGCGCGCCATGCCCATCGTGCCTGTTGTATTCGTGAACAAGCGGGTCACCGTCGCGAAGCAAGGCCGCGCGCGACGGGGGTACTCCTGCGCGAGCTGCGGCTACCGCGCCGAGATCGAGGTCAGCGGGGCCGTGCGCGCGCAGGCGAATGGCTCGAGCGTGGCGCCCCGCGGCCAGATCGAGAGGGAGGCCCGCGAGCTCGCCGACGCGGCCCTGGCGGACGAGATGCGGGATCTTTACGACCTCATCCCGTGCCCGAAGTGCAAGGGACGCTCCGAGAACGCGGGGCTCTACCGACAGAACACTGTGCTCGCGATCCTCGGCTGCCTCCTCGTCGGCGCGGCGATGGGCGGGTACACGTACATGATGAAGCCGGCCAATGCCACGGAGCTCGACTCTCCCGTCGCCGGGCTCGTCCTGTCGATGCTGCTGGGCATCGGTGCCGCCGCAGCGTGCTGGTACCGGCGTAGCGCGCGGATCTCGCGAGTCGCGAGCGCGGTGCAATTTTTCCCGGAGGATGAGGAGGAAAAGGTGGAAGAGGTGGTGCCCCGGCGACGTCGGGCCAGGCACGTGTAACGGACTGCCAACGGATGAGCACGGGAGCAGGAACCGCGGTTCACGTGAATGACTGGTGGCTTGTCCCGGTTGTCCTGTTTGGCGATCCGGCGCCCGACGCGGAGGCGCGGGCGCAGATCTGTAGCGCGCTGGCTCGGCACCTCGCCGAGACTGTCACGGATGGCATGGCTCGGCCCGACCACGGACATCTGTACACTGGACCTCCAGAGGCGCAGAAGCCGACCAAGGGGGCGACTCCGCCCGTGGCGTCTCTCTCGTTCGGCTCGGACGACGGCGGGAGAGATCCTCTCGCGCCAATGCACCTGCTGATGCGACGACTCTCCGAATACACGGCAAATCACCTGCTCCTCGGCGTGTTTCGCGCGCTCGACGACGCGGAGCGCGCGCGCCGCGAGTACCTGCGCGCGGTCGTACACGGCCCGTCCGATCCCTGGGCGAAGCAGGCCTATCACGAGGTGTCGGACGACGACGTCGCGATCCTGTCGTCGCTCGCCCAGCTCGATCAGGCGGAGCCGCGAGACCGCGTGTTCGTCATCAGCTCCTACGCCGAAGGCTTTGGCCAGGTGGTTCGATCGTTCGAGGCCATCGCCGGCTCCGAGGCGGCCGCGAGCGAGCATGCCGCGAGCCTGGAGGCCGAGGACGACGGCGAGTTTCCCGGGTACGTCGAGGTCGACGAGATCCTCGTCGGCGAGCTGTCGCTCGATCCGCGAGGCCATCACCGGTCCTGACGCTGACCCTCGATGCCTGGCTCGAGATTTTTCCGTCGCCTGTCGTTTTGCTGTCGATCCGCTGATATCCCGTTCGTGTAGGGGCTGACCCGGCGGTCGCGCCGATCGCCCCAACCCCCGAGGAAGATCCGATGAAACAGTACCTGCTCAGCATCTACCAGCCCGACGGGCCCCCTCCCGCGCCCGAGGGGCTGGAGAAGATCATGGCGGACGTCCACCTGGTGATGCGCGACCTCAAGACCAGCGGAGCGTGGGTGTTCAACGCGGGGCTCCATCCCCCGAGCACGGCGACGGTGGTCCGGGTCCAGGCCGGCGAAGCGCTGATGACCGATGGCCCGTT
>JBDTXR010000652.1:0-3784 GCA_040006075.1 Byssovorax sp.
CGCGCTACGACACCTGATCGCGCGTGCGTCGGTGCGGGATCCGCTGCGCAATCCTGGGTCGACCGGCCGGGCGGCCTCTCCGTCGGCCCGGCGGCGTCCGTGCTTGCGCGCAGGAGCGCGCTTGGGCACGGACGCCGCCGGGCCTCCTCCGAGGCCGCCCGGCCGGTCTCCGGGTTGTCGCCGCCAATCTCGGGAGCACTCGTTGTGGTCGAGTGATGTCGCTGCGCTCCGAGTAGCCGCGACCGCGAGGGAGCGGGCTCCGGGCGTCGGGCGCCGATGAGCGGCGCCGAAGCTTCGGGGACGGGCCAAGGCATATCGATGAGCGGCGTCGGGGCTCCGACGACGTTCATCGGGAAGTCGATGGGCGTCTTCTCGGCGTCGGAGCGCGTCATCGCGGCGCCGATGTGCGGCTCCGGCGCTCCCGGGATGGCCAGCAACGAGTCAATAGGCTTCTATCGGGCTGTGGCGGTGCTCGAAGGTGCGCTCGTCGGTCGCGCCTGCGGCTGGTAGGCTTGACAGCAGGCGCGCGTTGAGGCGATCTTGCCGACATGCTCTCCAGAATGTTGTTTTTTCCAGCGGTCGCGCATTCGATAGGATTGACACCGCCAAAGGAGGCTCTGCGGGGTCTTCGCCGGATGGTCGTGCTTGCGGGACCGAATGGCGCTGGCAAGTCGCGATACCTTGGTCTGTTGCAGCGTACGGTCAACCAATTTCGTCAAACTCGATCGAATCGATCGACGTACGAAAGTAACATCCAGAGTTGGCGGGGTACTGTTCGAAATATTTCTGTCGCTCTCGCCGAGACCGCCGAGTGGCGAGAAGCGCAAACCGAAAATTACACGACGGCGATTCAGCAGCATGAGATCCTGCTCGATGAGGCTCGACAGTTCGAGGATGCGATTCAGTCTGATGAAATCTCAAGAGACCAGCCCTTCGTCGTTCTTACCTACAACATAAATTTAGTCGCCGAGCCACGCGAACAAACTCCCAACATGATAACCAACATCATCTCCGCAAACCGAAACCCAGGGTTTGCTCAGGCTCACGCGAGTCTGGCTGCCTATTTCGATCGCGTCGCCAAAGATATCTGGAGTGCGGATCATCCATCTGCAAAGAGTCAGCCAAGCGTGATCCAGGCTCTTGATGACGCCAACTCGTTCAACGATATATTGGACGCCCTCGTTGGGGGGCGCGTCGAGCCAGACTACGATAGCACAGGGGAAGTCGTGGCGAAGTTTCGCCGTCGCGTGTTCCAGTACTCGGAGCTCTCCAAAGGCGAAGCCGTGCTCATTACCTGGGCCATCATTCTTCACAGGCAGCGAGCCTCTTTTCAGGACGCCATCGTCATCATCGATGAGCCGGAGAATCACCTGCATCCTGATGCGTGTGTCAAGGCGCTCACCGCGCTTCGCGACACTATCCTGGGCCCTCGAGGACAGATATGGCTCGCGACGCACTCGGTTCAGCTCATCGCCTTCGCCGGCATGGAGTCAATCTGGATGGTCGACAACGGCCGCATCGAATATGCCGGCAACAAGGTCGACAAGGTGATCGACCGCCTGCTCGGCGGTCGTGATGGCCGCGACAAATTGCGCACGTTCCTCGCCGACGCCGACGATCTCGGCTTCCACAAGTTCGCTGCCGAGTGCCTCACCAATCCTCACGTCGCGGCGCCGGACGCGGCCGATCCGCAGGAGGCCCAGTTCGTCCGCCTGGTGCGAGAGCGACGCGCCCGCGGCGAACGGCTCCGAATACTCGATTATGGTGCCGGTCGCGGACGGCTCGCCACGGCGTTACGGGAAGCAGGTCACGCCGAGACGCCGAATCCTTCCGAGCTCTTTTACCACGCCTACAATGGGCCCCAGGCTTCGCCAAACGAAGTCGTGGAATGTCGCGGTCGAGTGCAAGAGCTTGCGGACGGCGAAGGAGCGCGTGCGATCTATCTCAACGACATTCGGAGTGTGCAGCTCCAGGCCGAAGTCAAGATGGATGCCGTTGTGCTCTGCAATGTTCTGCATGAGATTCCGGTCGGCAACTGGCTGTCGGTTTTCAATGACATCGCCGACTCGCTTCGAGACGGTGGTGTGCTGCTCCTGATGGAAGACCAGAATATGCCCGTGGGTGAGCTGCCCACCGCGCACGGATTCATCGTGCTCGACACCATCGAGGTTTCGGCGCTGTTCGGAACCACTCCTGGAAAAGGGGTTCGCGAGATCGAGAGGGTCCACCACGGGCGGCTCACGCAAATTGAGGTCCATGCTGGCGTGCTTCGCAACGCGACGTCCGAAAGCATCAAGCAAGCCCTCGGGCTCGTCGTGAAGCGCGCGCGCTCGGCGGTTGAGAGACTGCGGCAAGAAAATCAGCGAACGTTCCAGGCCGGGCGGTCCCACGCGTATTTCTCGATGCTTCACATGAACGCGATGCTGGCTCTGTCGGCGTATGCGTGAGCCCCGAGGTCGGCAACTATCACGGCTGTCGCGCTGCTTGGGCTATCGGAGCTGGCGAGTGCTTCATCGCCCGAGCCTTGCCGCTTCTGAACGTATGTCCGGGAACGTTTTCCCGTTGCATCCCCGTCGCGCCCTCTTGTAGCGTTCCTTCCTCCCCACAGCGCACACCAAGGAAGGACCCCCTCCATGCAGCTACCCGCCGCCACCTCCCACTACAGCGCCCGTGTCCGCTTCGGCCGCTACGTCGCCCGTCGCCTCAAGCGCGCTCGCCTCACCAGCCTCGCCACCGACGCCACCAAATCAACCGCAGCAGTCCTCGCCGCCGGCCGGATCGCCGAGGACGCCGACGGCCCGGTCCAGGATGCGATGGCCGATCGCGACGCCGCCGACGACGATCTCGACACCACCGCACAAGACGCCCGCGCCAAGCTCGCAGGCCGCAGCGCAGACGCCATCACCAAGGTGCCTTACACCCAGATCTTCCCGGACGGCATTGGCTTCTACACGGCGGCTCCGCTCGACGAGGAGCACGCGCGCTACTCTCTCCTCAGCCAGCGCCTCGCCGCCCACTTACCCGCCAACGACAAGGTCCGCACCGGAACCATCGCCGTGATCGACACTGGCCTCACCGACTTCGCCAAGGCGACCGCCGAGCTCATCAGCTCGCGCAACGCCTCCTCCATAGCGGACGGGCACCTCAGCACGGCCGAGGACGCGTGGGAGAAGCAGATGGAGAAGACGTATGGCGCCCTGGTCGTCGAGCTGGGCCGCGCCGCCGCGGACAAGTTCTTTCCCAAGACGAAGACCAAGTCGAAGAAGGGCGGCCCGGCCACCCCGCCTGCCGGCGGCTGACTCACCACCGGCGCCCCCGCTGGATCGGGCCCTTTCCCGCGCCTCTCCCACCCTTTTCCCTCTCGTCCGACCTTTGCGCCCTCCTCCGGCCCTCCTCCGACCCTCTGCGCCCTCCGGATCTTCTTCTCCGATCCTCCAATCGAAATGGAGATCATGAAGCTTCCGGCGATCTCGCCGCGCCCATTTGCGCCAAAAATCCGATCTCTTCTCCTTCTCTCTCCTCACGCCGCCGAAATGCTCGCTCTCGCCGCGTCGCACTCCTCGCATCCTTCGCCCGCGGCGCACAAAAATACCAGCGGATCCCGCCCGAGCTGCTCCACCGCGACCGCGACGATATCCCGCGAGCTACAGAGTCGAGCGCCTCCGTTCCCCACCTGCCCCTCCTTCTGCAACCCCCGCTCCCGCAACCACGCATCCATCCTGCCAAACCCCCGGCAGCAATGGTCGGTCTCCGCGATCATCACCGTCCCAACATTCCCATCCAC
>JBDTXR010000653.1:0-3782 GCA_040006075.1 Byssovorax sp.
CTCGACGAAGCCGAGCGCTCGCGCCTCCACATCCCCGCGACCAGCCCGCTCGTCTACGCCTTCCCTCCGTCCGCGCTGAAGCCCTGATCCAGCCCTCGCGCCCCCTTGCGCGCCGCGCGCCCCCGCGATGAAGTGGCGAAGCGGCACCGCAGATGACCAACTCCCTCGACCACCTCGACGAGCCCACGCGCGAGAAGCTCGTCGCCATCGCCGCGAAGATCCGCGAGGTCGCGCCCGCAGAAGTCATCCTTCTCTTCGGCAGCTACGCCCGCGGCAACTGGGTCGTCGATCGCGTCACCGGCTACCGCAGCGACTTCGATCTCCTGGTCATCGTCGCGACCGCGAGCGACGCCGAGACGCTGCGCTTGGAGTCGACCATCGCGGAGGCGATCGGCCTGATTGCACATCCAGTGCCGGTCTCGGTGATCGTTCACGACGCGAAGCAAATCAACCACGAGATCCGGCGCGGGCAGTACTTCTTCGCCGACATCGCGCGCGAGGGCGTGGTGCTCTACAACTCGCACCGCTTCACGCTGGCCAAGCCGAAGACCGCCACGCCCGAGGAGCGCAAAGCACTCGCCGAGGAGTATTTCGAGCACTGGTTCACGAGCGCGGGCGAGTTCTTCATTGGCTACGAGTTCATGGTCAGCCGTAAATCGTGGAGCCTTGCGGCGTTCAATCTTCATCAGGCGACCGAGCGTTACTACGCTGCCGCGCTCCTCGTGTTCACGGGATACAAGCCGACCACGCACAACATCGAAGCGCTTGGCCAGATGGTCGCCGCGCTGCATCCCGATCTCGTGGTCCCGATCCCGATGGCCAATCCCGCGGACAGGCGCCTCTTCGATCTGCTCAAGCGCGCGTACATTGAGGCGCGCTACAGCATGAAGTACCGCATCACCGCCGAAGAGCTGGCGATCCTCGGCGAGCGCGTGCGCGATGTCGCCGCGCGGATCGAGCGTCTTTGCCGCGAGAAGATCGCGAGCTTCGTCGCCGAACCGTGAAGACGCCGACGGCGGCGCGTGAGGCTCCGGGGAAGCCCGAGCCCACCCGGGTTGTCGGCGACTCGCACGCCAGGATCGCCCGATCCCGCTGGGCGCGGGCCCGCCCTGCCTCCCGCCGACGCCCAAACCCACAGGGATCGGGCGCTCCCGGAGTCGCCGCGCTGCCCGATCCCACCGGGATCCCCTCGTTTGGGTTCATGGGCCACGCCCGCGCCCACAGGGATCGGACGGGATTTGCACGACGTTGCTCTCCATGCCCACAGGGCACAGGCATTTCATCATTTCCACCGCGCAGAGCCCCGCCCCGCATCTGATATGACCGCTCGGTGCGCACCCTCCCTGCTCATCCCGGCCCGGTCGAGAAGGCTGTCCTCGCGTCGCTCGCGCCCACGTTCGCCGCGCGGCGCGTGGGGACGCCGTTCGGCTCGCTCCGCGTCCTCGAAGGCGGCGCCGGGCCCGCGCTGATCTTGCTCCACGGGCGCGGGAACGCGGCGACGACGTGGTTCCAGATGCTCCCTGCGCTCGCGAAATCGCACCGCGTGCTCGCGGTCGATCTCCCGGGCTTCGGGCAGTCGCAGGCGCGGATCTTTCGCGGCGGTGGGTTCGAGGCCGGGCTCGCGTTCTTCACCGACGCGATCGAGCACTGGATCGTCGCGGAGCACCACCAGGGCGCGGCGATCGTGGGGCATTCGCTCGGTGGGCTCGTGGCGATCGAGCTCGCGCGGCGCGGGCACGCGAGGCCGTCGAAGCTGGTGCTGATCGGCGCGATGGGGCTGGGATCGGCGATGTCGCACGCGAGCCGCGTCTTCTTTCGCCTCGGGCCCGAGCGGCTCGCGCTGCGGCTCGGCCGCGCAGTATTCGAACGGCTCAACCCGCCGCCGAGCACGCCCGACGGGCCGCGCCTCGCCGCGCTGGGCTTCGAGATCTACGCCGTGCGCCGCGGTCGGCCGAACGCCTCGGCGGCCTTCGACGCGATGTGCCCGCTCTTCGGACCGGTCCCGCACCGCGCCGACTGCCTCCCGCACATCAAGGCCAAAACGCTTGTTTTATGGGGTGATCACGACGAGCTCTTCCCCTCCCCGGTCGCCATCGCCGCGGCCGCTGCGCTCCCGAACGCCACGCTGCGGATCGAGCCGTTCGGGCACTCCCCGCACCTGGAAGCGCCCGAGCACGTGCTGCCGATCCTCGAAGAGTTTCTTCGCTGAGCGGGGCGGCTACTGGAGGGTGCCGTTGAAGACCTCGGCCTGCGGGACGTGGTTCTTCGAGCCGCCCACCGAGTAGAAATGTCCTTTGAAAATAGGAGTCTGGTGCGAGTGCGCGCGCGCCAGCGGGAGCGGCGGCAAGGCGGTGAACGCGCCGACCATGCCCATGCCGTCGAGCGGCGCGCGCTCGACGCTCGCGACCTCGCCGCCGGCGAGCGACGTCATCCCGGCGAAGACATAGAGCTGATCGAGGAAGATGCTCACCGACGGCGACGCGAGGCCCTTGGTGAGCTTTCCGTAGTTTTCCCAGGGGCCGAGCGCGCCCGCGCTCGACACCGTCGCCCGCAGGATGTCGGGGAGCGCCGCCACGTCGGAGCCGCCGCCGATCACGTAGATCGCGTCCTTGTAAACAATCGATGCGTGGTGCGTGAGCGCGACGGGCAGCGGCGCGACCATCTCCCACGCCGAGACCGTCTTGCCGTCGAAGGCCGCGCGCTCGATGGTGTCGACGATCTTCTGCGTGGGCATGCCGCCCGAGACCGACTGGAACAGGCCGCCCATCGCGTAGATGAAGCCCTGCGAGTACGCGAGCGAGACGTGGTAGCGCGAGGCGGCGAGGTCGGGTCCCTTGGTGAACGAGACGCCGCCGTCGTCGGCGATTTGCCCGACGTACACCGAGGTCTTCGAGTTGCTGTCGTCGCCGAGGCCGCCGGCGATCACGAACGAACGATCGACCTGCGCGAGGCCGCAGCCCAGCAGCCCTTCAGGCATCATCGCCACGTCGGCGAACGCGCTCAGCGTCCCGTCGGCGGCGATGGTCGAGCGCTCGATTTGCTTCAGCGTCGCGCCGGTGCCCGCGCCGCCGACCACGTAGAGAAACGTTCCCGCGGGCGTGGTGGCCACGAGCGTGACGTGGTGATCGCGCTTGTGCGCGATCTTCGGCGCGGCCGTCCAGTCCTTCAGATCGGCCTCGCAATCGAGCGCGCCCGGGTGCGATCCCGGCGGGCAGAACGCCTCCATCCCTCCGGTCCCCGTCGCCGTTCCCGTTCCCGTCCCCGTTCCTGAACCGCCGCTCCCGCCCGATCCGGTCGTCGTCGACCCGCTCGACGTCCCCGAAGCCGCCGTCGTGTCGCTGCTCCCACAGCCGGCCGTGACGCCCGCGACGCTGAAGAAGGCCAGCGCACAGGAGGCGACCAGGCGCCCCGAAAGACGAAGATGATTTTGCATGAGCGGTTCCCGTAGCACGGCGCAAGCCAGACGAAATCGGCTTGAAATCAAGGCTGACGCGCGCGTCGCGTCAGTTCGTTAACGGCGCAGATCAGTCGACGTCGTTGACGCTGAAGCGGCCGACCGCGGCGCTGGTCTCGAGCGCGCGGTGGATCCACGGCGCGTCGCGCTTGGCCACGGCGATCAGGCGCACGACCTTGTCGCCGTAGTCGGGGAGCCCGGCGAAGCCGACCTTGCGCGCGTCTTCCACCGTCATCACCTGCGCCTTCGTGTCGCGGATCGTGTCCGCGGAGAGCAGCGTTTCCGGATCGGCGCCGGGCGCCAGGAACACCTCGAATACGACCATCAT
>JBDTXR010000654.1:0-3772 GCA_040006075.1 Byssovorax sp.
TCCGGCACGCTCACCGCAGCAGGCTATCAAGGCGCGAGCGGCCAGGCCGGGACGGCGAGCAAATCGGGTCAAGGCGGCGGCGGCGGCGGCGGTGCCAAGGGAGGCGCTGCGATCTGTTCGGGGGCGAAGGCGGGCTCCGGCGCATCGGGCGGCGGTGGCGGCGCGGGTGGCTGTGGCGGCGGAAGTGGCAAGGGCGGTATGGCGGCCGGATCCAGCATTGCCGTCTCGAGCGTCGCCTCCAAGCTGACTCTCAAGGATAGCTCGCTCAAGGCCGGCAAAGGCGGCTCCGGCGGCAAGGGCGGCGACCTCCAGCCGGGCGGCCTCGGGGGACCTGCTGGCCAGGGCAAAGCTGGCTTTGGCGGCTCGAGCAACTCCTGTGATGGCGGGAAGGGCGGCGCCGGCGGCAAAGGGGGCACCGGCGGTGGCGGCCAGGGCGGCCACTCGATCGCCATTGCCTACACGACCATGCCAGCCACGCAGGTCGGCAAGGTCGTTTTCACGGCAGGCACCGCCGGCATGGGCGGCCCGGGCGGCAACGTCTCCGTTCAAGGCAACGCGGGCGATGCCGGCGTGTCGCAGCAGATGCAGATGTTCCCCTGAGCTCTTCTCGGGAACTTGCAAATCAACAGCACGATCAACTGCCTCCCTCCGCCGCAAATACCCGCTTCCGCCGGTGACACCTCACTCCCCGTGATCCATGCTCCGGCGGCGTGGCCGCTCCCCCCTCCACCCCAGCTCCGCTCCCCGCTGCCGATCGCGAATCCGCGCGCCTGGCCCGCTCCCTCGCGGCCCAGCGCGCCGGCCGCACCGCCGCCCTGGTCGCCGCCAGCCTCGCCCTCGGCAAGCTCATCGCCGGCCAGCTCGGGCACTCTGCCGCCGTCACCGCGAGCGCCGTCGACTCGCTCATGGACATCTTCGCGTCCTCCGCCAACGCGCTCGCAATTCGCGCGGCGTATGCCGGCCCCGACGACGGCCACCCCTTCGGCCACGCCAAGATCGAAGCGCTGGCCACAGCCGGTCAAGGCCTCCTGATCGGCGGCTCCGGCGCGTACATCCTCGTCGAAGGCGTCAACCGCATCATCACCCCCGTCGCCCTCCGCCTCGCCACCGTGACCATCGGGACCATGATCGCCTCCACGATCATCACCGTCGCCCTCGTCACCTACCTCGGTCGCGTCGCCAAGCGCACAAACTCCTCGGCAATCGAAGGCGATGCGATTCACTACCGCACCGACATCTTCGCCAACCTCGCGGTCCTCGCGGGCGTCATCGCCACCTACGCCACCGGGATCGAGCGCATCGACGGCGTGCTCTCCATCCTCGTCGCCGGGTATGTTCTCTACTCGGCCGTCGGCCTCCTTCGCACCGGCGTGGGCGAGCTCCTCGACAGCGGGATCTCCGGCGCGCGCCTCGACGCCCTCCGCGCCGTCCTGCAAGGCCTCGTCGATTCCTCGGCAATTGAAGGCTTTCACGGCGTTCGCACCCGCACCGCGGGGCGGGTCCTCTTCGTCGAGGTCCACATCGAGCTCCCCGCCGAGATGCGGATGCGCGAGGCCCACGCGCGCGGCGATCGCGTCCGCGACGCGATCCTCGCCATCGAAGAAGACGCCCAGGTCCTCGTTCACCTCGATGTCGAGCGCGACGAGCCCGTAGCGGAGCCCAACGCGTCCGGATAAGCTCCGCGGCCCATGGACCTCTCCTTCAGCCCGGAGCACCTCGCTTTCCGCGAGGAGGTGCGCGCCTTCCTCCGCTCGGCCCTGCCACCGCACCTCCGCGAAAAGGCGGCCGTCGACGGCAACTTCGATCATCACGAGATCATGGAGTGGCACAAGATCCTCTTCGAACGAGGCTGGGTCGCGCCGAACTGGCCGGTCGAGCACGGCGGCCCGGGCCTCGACATCACCCAGCGCTTCATCCTCACCGAAGAGCTCGAGCTCTCGGGCGCGCCCACCCTCTCGGTCTTCGGCCTCTCCATGGTCGGCCCGCTCCTGATCCAGTTTGGCACTCCCGCCCAGCAAAAGCGCTTCTTGCCGAGGATCGCCGCTGGCGACGAGGTGTGGTGTCAGGGCTACTCCGAGCCCAACGCCGGGAGCGATCTGGCGTCACTCAAGACCCGCGCGGAAGACGACGGCAAGGGCAACTTCATCGTCACCGGCCAGAAGACGTGGACCACGTACGCCCAGTACGCCGACTGGATCTTCTGCCTCGTCCGCACCGATCCGGTGGCCAAGAAGCAGTCCGGGATCAGCTTCCTGCTCATCGATCTCAAGTCGCCGGGAGTCACGGTGAAGCCGTTCCTCACCACCGGCGGCACTCCGGCCTTCTGCGAGACGTTCTTCGACGGCGTCGTCGTCCCGCAAGAGAACCTCGTCGGCCCGCTCAACGGCGGCTGGACCATGGCCAAAGCCCTCCTCGGCCACGAGCGCACGCTCATCGCCGCGGTCGGCCTCTCGTCGCGCGCCATCCGACGAATCAAGCGGATCGCCGCCTCCACGCAGGTCGGCGGGGAGTCGCTCCTGGACGATCCCGGCTTCCGCGCCAAGGTCGCTCGCCTCGAGATCAAGCACCGTGCCTTGCAGATGGCGAACTACCGCTCTCTCGCCGGCGCCCAGCTCGGCCACGCGCCCGGGCCCGAGTCCTCGATCCTCAAGATCCGTGGCTCGGAGATCTTGCAGCAGGCGGGGGAGCTTGCCATGGAGGTGATGGGGATGAACTCGCTCACCTGGTTCAACGACGAGGGCACCGTCCCCGCGCTGGAGCAGTGGGTGCCGTCCACCTTCAATTACCTCCGCGCCACCACGATTTACGGCGGGTCGAACGAGATCCAGAAGAACATCATCGCCAAGCTCATCCTGGGTTTGGGCTGAAGGGCGAGGGGACCACAGAGCCATGAACTTCGATCTCACCGACGAGCAAAAGCTCCTCCTCGATACCGTTGCTTCGTTCGTGAAGAAGCAATCTCCCGTCTCGCGCCACCGCGCCCTGCGCGACGATCCCACCGGCTGGTCGCGCGAGGTCTGGCAGAAGATGGGCGAGTACGGCTGGCTCGGCCTGGCCCTGCCCGAAGACGTGGGCGGCCTGGGAGGCACCTTCGCCGACGTGGCGTTGATCCTGGAGCAGCTCGGCACCGCGCTCACGCCCGAGCCGTTCCTGCCCTCGCTGGTCGCCTCGATACCGATCCTCCGCCTCGGATCCCCCGAGCAGCAACAGGCCTATCTCGCTCCGTTCGCCGAGGGGCGGACCTCGCTCGCCCTGGCCCACGCCGAGGTCCGCAGCCGCTACGATGTCTCCGACGTCGAGACGCGCGCCGTGAAGTCCGGCGACGGCTACCAGCTCGACGGCGCCAAACGCTGGGTCCTCAACGGCCATGCCGCCGACACGATTGTCGTCTCGGCCCGCACCTCCGAGGGCGAGAACGGCGGCGATATCTCGCTCTTCGTCCTCGATCGCGACACCCCCGGCCTCACCCTTCAACCGGTGAAGACCATGGATGGACACCACGCGGCGATGATCACCCTCACCGCCGTCAAGATTGGCAAAGATCGCCTCCTCGGTGCCGAGGGATCGGGCGTCGCCGCGCTCGAAGAGGCCATGGACATCGGCGCCGCCGCCGCCTGCGCCGAGGGCGCCGGGATCGCCCGCACCGTCCTCGAAATGACCACCGAGTACCTGCGCACGCGCGAGCAGTTCGGGGTGAAGATCGGCTCGTTCCAGGCCCTCCAGCACCGCGCCGTCGACATGTTCGTCGAGGTCGAGCTCTGCAAATCGACGG
>JBDTXR010000655.1:0-3764 GCA_040006075.1 Byssovorax sp.
TGCGCCTCGGAGCGTCGGCGCACCGGGCGCGGCTCCAGCGCGAGGCGCTCGCGCTCGCCGCCGTCCATCACCCATCCATCGTCGAGGTCTACGACTACGGCGAGACCGAGGAGGGATCCCCGTACGTGGTGATGGAGCTGGTGCGCGGCGAGTCGCTCGCTGCCCGTCTCGATCGCGAGGGCGCGATGCCCGCGGACGAGGCCGTGGGCCTCGCGATCGCGATCCTCGACGGGCTCGCGGCGGCGCACCGGGCCGGCATCATTCACCGGGATATCAAGCCCGACAACGTCGTCCTGGCCGAGGGGCTCGTCGGGGTCCGGCCGGTGCTGCTCGACTTCGGGATCGCGCGCATCGACAGCGACACCGACGCGCGCCTCACGCTCGATGGCAGCCTCGTGGGCACGCCGGCGTACATGGCGCCCGAGCAGATGCGAGGCGGGCCCACCGACGAGCGCGTCGATGTGTGGGGCGTGGGCGCGCTGCTCTATCACCTCATCGCGGGGGAGGCGCCCTTCGGCGTGCGCGACGTGATCGCGGTCATGCGCCGCGTGCTCGAGGATCCGCCGTCGTACCCGCGCCGCGCGCGCGGTCTCGACGGGCGGCTCTGGAGCATCCTCACGGGAGCGCTGCGCAAGGCGCCCGACGAGCGCATCTCCTCGGCGTCGGCGCTGCGCGACGCGCTGACGGCGTGGCTCGAAGGGCGAGAAATCGCGTCCGCCAACGGTGTCGCGCCGGGGTCGGCGCGTGTGCCCGCGCCCTCTGCGCCGCTCGCTCCCACGCTCATCGCGGGGCCCGAGTCGGCTGTCACGCGGAGCTCGGTCGACGAGTTGCCGCCGTCGTTCGACGTGCTGATCCGCTCCAAGCTCGGAGGCTGACTTGCTCGATCTCGCTCCTTCTTCCTCGATTGCGCCTACCCCGTTCAACCCGCACCGCGTCGACGATCTCTCGGACGCCGAGCTCGATAGCCTCGCCTTCGGCGTGATCGCGCTCGACGAAGAGGGCACGGTCCTTCGCTACAACCTCTATGAATCGCGGCTCGCGCGCCTCGATCAGCACCAGGTCGTGGGGCGCAACTTCTTCACCGAGGTCGCCCGCTGCGCGCGCAACGAGGCCTTCCAGGGCCGCTTCCTCGCCTTCGCGGCCCGAGCCGCCGCGGGCGAGGTCGATCGCTTCGACTACATCTTCGACTTCAAGTTCGGCGCGCAGAACGTGGTGATCGAGCTGGTCCGCGCCGCCGCCGCGCCGCGCTGGTATCTCTTCGTCAACCGCTCCAGCATCGCGCCGCCGCGCCCTTCCTTTCCCGTGGAGCTGCTCGCGGCCGAGCAGCGCGACCTCGCGCCCGACGAGGGCCTCCAGGGCGTCCTCCGCGACGAGCTCGAGCGCCGGATCGTCGACGCGCCGGCGCCGTTCTTCGCCGCTCTCCGCGCCACCTGCGATCGCCTCGCGCCGGAGTCGTGGCAGCTCTTCGCCACCGAGTGGGGCGTGCAGTGGGGCCGTCGCACCGCGGTCGATCTCGAAGCGTCGGTGCTCGAGCGCGGCGAGCGATCGCTCCGAGAAATCTCGATGCGCGAGGTGGCAACGCTGATCGCCGCGTACCTCTCCGAACGCGGCTGGGGCGCCCCGTCGTTCGATTTCGCGCTGACCACCGAGGGCCTCCTGGTCGTGAACCTCGATCGCAGCGCGCTCGCCGAGGCGGCCCCGCGGCCCCCGCGAAAGAGCGACGCTCCGCGCGACGATCTGGCCTGTCACATCGTCGCAGGGTGCCTGGCAGGCATCCTCTCGTCCGTCGCCGGGAGGCGCCTCGCCGCGCGCGAGGTGGCCTGTGTCGCTGGCGGCGCCGACCGCTGCGCGATGGTCGTCGTCGCCCACGAGCGCCGCGCCGTCGTCGACGCCGCGCTCGGCGAAGGCAACCGTGGAGTGGAGTCGATCCGCGCCGCGCTCCGCCGCGCGCCCCGCGGAGCGGAGAGCACGCGATGAGCGCTGTCCCCGATCCTCCCGCGCAGGGCGCCCGCCGTCGCTCGCGCGAGGTGCCAGCGCGATCAGAAGACGAGATCATCCAGGGAGCGCCGGCCGAAATGCTCGATCGGCCGGCGGGTCAGGTGCTCGAGAGTGTTTGCTGGGCAGGGCCGGATCCCGACCCGGACTCCCTGTCTGCGCAAGCATTCCTCACCTGGCTCTGATCCAGGCGAAACAGAAGATAGCTGTCCATCGGCCCGGAGCGCAGCTCTGCAGCTCCGTGCGGCAAAGCTCAGACGTTTTGCGCCCTGGAAATGCAGAGCTCGATGGTCGCGAGCAGCCGCTCCCGGTTGATGGGCTTGTTGAGATAGGCCGCCGACACCGGCGCCGAAAGGAGAACACGATCGCCTGCACCGGTGGTCGCGATGACGGGGATCGTCGAGAGCGCCGTGTCCTCTTTCAGCGCGGCCACGAAGGACCACCCGTCCATCACGGGCATCATCATGTCGAGCAAGATTACGGCGGGCTTCACGCCTGCGCGCAGGCGCGCCAGAGCGTCGAGCCCGTGGATCGCGGACTCCACTCGGTAGCCGGCCTCCACCAGGGTTTCCGCCAGGATTGCTCGGTAATCGTCATCATCCTCGACCACCAGCAGTACCGTCAATCCGCCGTCAGCGGAGCTGTGCGAGTGCGTCATCGTGCGGGAGCGTACCACAAGGTGACCCAGGATTCTCGACGTTTTGATTCGCCGGGCCCGTTCCATATTCGATCTGTTACCCCCCTCACCATCTGATTCAGCCTGGCTTTTCCTCTCCGTGGCGATGCTTGCTGTTTGCTGAGCCGCCTGGGTGAGCCCGCGACACCTTTCCCGGATGGACCGTACGAGGCCGGTGAGATATCGAGGAAGACGTTCGTTCCTCCGTCCGCGCCTCGGGCGAGTCGAACCCTGAGGAGGTCAACGTGGCAAGCAGAGTATCCATTGTTTGTGCTGTAGCTCTTGCAGGGGCCCTTGCCCTCGGGATGATGGGCGGAGGCTGTGGGGGCGGAGACGCGAACGTCGTATTCGCCTCGGACACCGCCACCGGAACGGGCACGACCACCACCGGCTCCGGGACGGGAGGCGCGGGCGGCACCGGCAGCGCGACCACGGGGACCGGCGACGCGACGTCGAGCGCCACCGGAGCGAGCGGCGTCACGTCGAGCGCCACCGGAACGAGCGGCGCGACCGGATCGGGCGGGGGGAGCAGCGTCGCGTGCACGAGCGACGCGCAATGCGGCCTCGCGACTCCGCATTGCGACACTGGCAAAGGCATCTGCACCGGCTGCACCGGCGCGGCCGATTGTGCGCAGTTCATGCTCGTTTGCGACGCTGCAAGTGGGCTCTGCGTCGACTGCGCCACCGACGCCGACTGCCCGATAGGGACGCCCACCTGCGATGCGGCTTCGCACACGTGCACCAAGAAGTGCACCAAGAATTCGCAGTGCCAGAACATCGGCGTCTGCAACACGAACGGGGGCTTCTGCGTCGAGTGCCTGACCGCCAACGATTGCCAGGGCCAGCCCTGCGACGTGGGCACGCACGTGTGCGTCGACTGCCTCGCGGCGGCGGACTGCCCGCCGGACATGGCGATCTGCACCCCCGATCACACCTGCGGCTCGACCTGCACGACCGACGCCAACTGCGCCAGCAACAACATGGTGTGCGACGTGCCGAATGGGGTCTGCGTGGAGTGCTTGACCAACGCCCAGTGCGGGCCGGGCGGCTTCTGCCAGCTCGATCACACCTGCGGCGGCGGCTGACCGCTTCA
>JBDTXR010000656.1:0-3733 GCA_040006075.1 Byssovorax sp.
ATGCTCCTGCACGGCGTGGAGGATCCGGCCATAAAGTACCGGGATTCGCTGGCGGAAGATCAGGCCGGCGATGTGGATCGGTATACGCTGGTGCTGGCGAATCCTCCGTTCGCGGGGTCGCTGGATTATGAGAACACGTCGAAGGAGCTGCAGCGGGTCGTCAAGACCAAGAAGACTGAGCTGCTGTTTCTGGCCTTATTTCTGCGGCTGCTAAAGCCCGGTGGGCGTGCAGCCGTCATCGTGCCCGACGGGGTTTTATTTGGGTCGAGCAACGCACATAAGTCTCTGCGGCAGATGCTTGTGGAGGAGCAGAAGCTCGACGCCGTGGTCTCGTTGCCCAGCGGGGTGTTCCGGCCTTATGCCGGGGTTTCGACCGCGATCCTGTTCTTCACCAAGACCAACTCCGGCGGCACGGATCAGGTCTGGTTTTATGACTGCAAGGCGGACGGCATCTCGCTCGACGACAAGCGAACGCCTTTGCTGTCGGAGGATAAGCTCGGCGCCGTACCTGCCACGAAGCTCAAGGCCGAGGAGCAGGAGAGGAACAATCTGCCCGACATACTTTCTCGCTGGGGCGAGCGCGACGGCAAGGAGCGCAAGCGACCCCGCACGGCGCAGAGCTTCAGCGTGCCGAAGGCGGACATCGTAGCTCAGGGATATGACTTGAGCCTGAATCGCTACCGAGAGGTGGTTCACGACGAAGTGACGCATAAGACGCCGGCGGAGATTCTTGCGGGGCTCGCTGAGCTTGAGAAGGAGATTCAGAAGGGCATGAAGGAGCTGGGAGGGTTGCTACGATGATGCAGCAACCCCTAGCTTTTCCGATGTCGACGGTTCTGTCTGACTGGCCAGTCAAACCGCTTGGCGAGCTGCTCACCTTTCTCACGAGTGGATCGAGAGGATGGGCAAAGCACTATTCAGATTCGGGGAGCTTGTTCCTGCGTATTCAAAACGTCGGGCGGAACAAGATGCTGCTCGATGATGTGGCCTTCGTGTCAGAGCCGGATACCGCCGAAGCTCGCCGAACGTTGGTGCAGCCGGGTGATGTCCTGCTCAGCATTACGGCGGACTTGGGACGGACAGGTGTCATACCCGAGGGGCTGGGAGATGCCTACATCAACCAACATCTCGCGATCCTGCGTGTCGCCGGCGTCCACCCTCCGTTTTTATCTGCGTATCTCGCGTCATCCGAGGGGCAGAGGCAGATTTTGGGGCGGAACCGACAGGGCGTGAAGGCAGGCTTGAATTTTGACGATATCCGTTCGTTCAAAGTACCCCTCCCTCCCTTGGCGGAGCAGCGACGGATTGCGGAGGTGCTGGACCGGGTGGAGGCGCTGCGGGCCAAGCGCCGCGATGCCATCGCGCAACTCACTGCGCTCGCTCACGCGATATTTATTGATCTCTTTGGCTATCCTGTCATCAATGACATGGGTTGGTCCACGACCAGCTTGAAGAACGTCGGCAAAGTCAAGACGGGTGGAACGCCGCCGAGCGCGAAGTCAGGCATGTTCGGCGGCTCGATTCCTTTTGTCACCCCAGGTGACTTGGACAGCGACGATGCCGTCAAGCGCTCGGTTACGGAGGAGGGAGCGGCCGAAGTTGAGACGGTCCGCGCCGGATCTGCGTTCGTTTGTTGCATCGGAACCATCGGCAAGATGGGCCAAGCGATGCAGCGCAGCGCGTTCAATCAGCAAATCAATGCGATCGAATGGACGAGCGCAGTCGACGACGTCTATGGAATTTACGTGCTCCGATTCTTCAAGAAGCAAATTGCCGCGCAAGGATCGTCGACGACGCTATCCATTCTTAAGAAGTCCTTGTTTGAAAAAATTGAAATTCCTGTTCCGCCCCTCGCCCTCCAGCAAGACTTCGCCCGCCGCATCGCCGCCGTCGACAAGCTCAAAGCCGCCCACCGCGCCTCCCTCGCCGAGATGGACGCCCTCTTCGCCGCCTTGCAACACCGCGCCTTCCGGGGAGAGCTCTGATATGTTCGCCAGGCAAACTAGCCAGCTCCACGCCCTTGCAGCGACCATTCCCCCAGCCGAGCAGCAGATCCGCCTGGACGCTGCCTCGACGCGAACCGATCCAGAGAACCGCAAGGGCGCAAGGGGCGCAAGGGTCAGACTCCGAGGAAAAAGGATTTCTCCTACGCCCTTGCGACCCTTGCGCCCTTGCGGTCAATTTCCATTCTCCTCCGGGACAGCCGCGGATGCGCGCGGTTATTCTGGAGCGGATCTTCGGTCGGGGTGGGTGGCTATCGAGAATCCATGCGGCGGGCACGGAGGCCCGCCCTACACGGAGGCGGGGGAGCTGGGCTGGAGGGGGAGCAGGGGTGAAAGGGCACCACAATTCATGGTTGCAATTGAGGGTCCGCTATTCACTTTGCTTCGAATCCTGATCTCCTCCCCAGGGCAGCTCTGCTATGGTGGTGGGCATGGACATGCGGAACACGCACTGGCATCTGGCGTTTGCCAATCTCATCCAGAATCGCGCCCCGCCGGGGTTCGACATTCAGACGGAGGTGGCGCTGACGATCGAGCCGCAACGCGCGGACATACTCTTGCTTCGCCGCGTCGGCGCGGCGCGCGAGGACGACAAGGCGGAGGTGATGCGCACGCTGTGGCCGCGCCTCGGGCTCGTCACGATTCTGGAGTACAAGAGCCCTGGTACCAGCTCCTTCCGGCCGGGCGATCTCATTCGCCTCTGGAGCTACGGAGCGGTCTACGACGCGTCGCACCTGAAGGACTTGCCGAGCACCAGCGATCTGACGCTGACGCTGGTGCTGCCGTCGATCACGCCCACGCTGACGCGCGAGATCGCGCGGATGGGCTGGACGTTCGTACCACTCGGCGGGGGGTATGGCCAGATCGTCGGGGCGGTGTACGCTCTCTACGTCGTGGAGACGGACGGCGTCTGCGTGACGGAGCTCGACCTCTTTCTGGAGGTGTTCAGCCGTCACGTATTGAAAGTGAACAAGGCGACGCGCTGGCTGAGGGCGTGGCTGAAGGAGGAGAAGATGAAGCATCCGGATATGACGGAAGAAGACGACGGCTACGATCCCGAGTTCGCGGAGATGTTCCAGCGGCTGCCGCCCGCGCTTCAGGTGGAATTGATCGCCCCGGAGATTCGGCTTCTCGGGCTCGATCGCGATCAGCAAGCGCTTGCGCTCCCGGTCGAGATACTGCGGGGGCTGACCGAGGCGTACATCCTCTCGCTCGCCCCGGCGACGCAGGAGAAGATCCGGCAGCGCCTGGCCGACGCCGATCACTGAACGCAGCCCCGGCGATCTCGCTCGCTGACCTCGCGTCGCGCCCGATGGGCGAAGGCGGGGCGGTATGAGCAACTTCGCCTTCCTCCGCGCCGAGTGGCCCGCCATCCACGACGCGGCCGCTCGCGCCGAAGCTGCCGTCCACGCCGATCCTCGCACGGCGTGCTTCTACGCGCGGCGCACCCTGGAGCTGCTGGTCTCCTGGGCTTATAAATCCGACTCTTCGCTGCATCTGCCCTATCAGGACAACCTGAGCGCGCTGCTCCACGAGCCGACGTTCAAGGGTGCCGTGGGCGAGGCCGTCTTCATGAAGACGCAGGTGATTGTGCGGCAGGGCAACCAGGCCGTGCACAGCCACCGCGCCATCCAGGAGAGTGACGCGCTCACGGCGGTGCGCGAGCTGTTCCACGTGGGCTACTGGCTCGCGCATACCTACGCTCGCGGCGCGAGGCCGGCGCCGGGGCT
>JBDTXR010000657.1:0-3731 GCA_040006075.1 Byssovorax sp.
CCGCGCGCGAGGCCGGCGACGACGTGCTCCGCGCCGCGCTCGCCTGCGCCGACGTGGTCTGGCTCGGGGCCCGCGTCGGCGATCTCGACGCCGGCGATCACCTGGTCCTGGTCGAGGGACCGGCCTCGTGCGCGCCCGAGCTCGATCGCGCGAGCTGGCGACCCGAGCCCTCGCGCAACAAGGCCGTGAAGATCTTCGAGCGCGTCGATCCCGCGCGCCGCGCCGGCACCGCGCGGGTCCTCGTGCTCGGCCCGCAGGCCACCGCGTTCGTCTCGCCGATGGAGGTCGACAGCCTGACGCGGATCCTCGCGGACGGGCCCGACGCCCGCCGCGGCAACCCCATCGCCGAGGGCGTGGTCAGCCTCGACGTGCGCGCCGCGCGGCTGCCTCCGGCCCTCGAGCAGAAATACCCATCCATCGCCGCGATCATCGCCGGCCTCGAGCGCGTGCGCGGCACCGCGGTGGTGGTCGACGAGGGCGTGCAGCTCGACGTGCAGATCCTGAGCCCCACCGCCAAGGGCGCCGAGAAGGCCCTGCGCTTCCTGTCCGCGCTCCGCGACAACGTCGAAGATCCGCGCGTGGCGCAGGTGCTCCGCAAGGTGTCAATCGAGCAGATCGAGGGCACCGTGCGGATCCGCCTGCTTTTGCCGGGCAAGGTAGTTCTCCTGCTCCTCTCCGGCCTCGCCGACGCGCCCCCGCCCTGAGCCGCGCGACCGATCGCCGCGTCGGGACGGGTTGAGTCGACAGCGGCGTCGTCCACCCTGGTATCGTCCCGCGCATGCCTTCTTCTTCACGGCGCTTCCCTCTCGGCCTGGCCCTCGTCGCGGGCCTGGCGATCTTCGCGCAGAGCCCGCGCGCGCGCGCCGAGCCGACTCCCGCCGCGACGCCGATCGCCCCGGCGATCCCGCCCTCCCGCCCGGGGCCGCGACGGCTCGACGGCGCCGCTCCCGCGTACGAGGTACCGACCTACGTTTACTTTCCCGGCGCCGGGATGGGGGCAATGCCCGGGGCCCCGGAGATCGCCGGCAAGGGCGCCTGGTACGGCTGGCAAACGCTGCTCGTGCTCGGTGGCTCGACCACGGTCGGGCTCGTCGGCGGCTTCGCGGGCGGCGGCAGCGGCTCGGGCGGAGTGCTCATCGGCGGCCTCAGCATCGGAGGCGCGGGGCTCTTGCTCGGCGGGCCGATCGTCCACTGGGCTCATGGCAACACCTCCAAGGGCCTTGCCGCGCTCGGCCTGAACTTCGGTGTGCCGGTCGTCGGCGGCGGGCTCGGCGTCGCCACGGCCTGCATCGCCGGCGGCTGCGGCAGCGGATCCGAGGGCGTTGGCATCCTCCTCGGCCTGATGATCGGTGGCAGCGCGGGACTCCTCACGTCGATGATCCTCGATGTCTCGGTGCTCGCCTACGAGCCGGTCGACTCGAATCCTTCGGTCACCGCGCGCCGGGCGCCCACGTGGACCCTGGTTCCCGATCTCAAGATCACCCGCGACAAGACCACCTTCGGCTTCGCCGGCGTCTTCTGATGCTTCGGTGGCGCCGCCTTTCTTCGAACTGCTAACGTAGGCCCGCCGCATGGCCGACACGATCCTCCTCCCGCCCGACGACGAGCCCCCGCCGACGCTCGACGAGCCCCCGGTCCTCACCGAAGCCGAGGCCGCCGCGCTCGACGACGCGGCCGACGAGATCGAAGCGCCGCGCCGGACCGTGGTCGATCCGATCCCCGCGGCGCCCCGCCCGCCGATGCCGCGCTCGTGGAAGATCGCGGTCGCGCTCTCCATCCTCGCGGCGATCCTCCTCGTCGCGGGCGTCGCCTTCTACCTCTTCGTCGTCCGCTACGAGCCGCTCGCGCGGCGGCACATCCCGGGCAACGCCAACCTCGTCGCGCGCTTCGACGTGGCCGATCTCGCCCTCTTCGGGCCGGTGCGCGAGCACCTCGTGCCGCTGATGTTCGACCCCGCGCCGGGCGACGCGCCGAAGGGGAAAACCAGGGCCGATCGCGTCCGCGCGGCCACGGGCGTCAACCTCGCCACCGATCTGCGCGAGCTCTACGTGGCCTCGGTCGAGGGCGCGAGCTTCGTGGCGATCCTCGGCGGCAAGATCGCGCGCGGGCGCGTGGTTTCGGGCCTCGCCGCGGTCGCGAAGGAAGAGGCCTGGCCGGGCGGCTGGCGCGTCGAGGGCGAGCTCCTGCGCGGGCCCGACGGGATCACCATCGCTCAGGCCGACGACGGCACCGTCCTGCTCGGGACGAGCGAGGCCATCGTGGTCGCCGCGCTGCCTGCGTCGGACGACTTCGCTCGCCTCGCGCTGCCCGAGAAGGGCGCGTCGAGCTTCGCGGTCACGCGCGAGGCGTGGAGCGGCGCGGCGGGCGCGGCGGTGGTCGCGCACGCCAGCGTGCTCCGCAAGATCGAGCGCGCGAGCGGGACGTTCACCCTCGGAAAAACGCCCGAGATCACCATGCAAATCGAGCCGAGCGAGGCCAACCCCGCGCCCGCGCTGGCCGGCGAGATCGAGCAGCTCCTGGCCGAGATGCGGATCGTCGCGCTGCTGTTGCCGGACACCGTCGGCGAGAAGGGCGCGCTGCAAGCGGCCAGGGTCAGCGCGAAAGACGGGCACGTGATCGTCACCGCGCCCTGGTCGTACGAGGCCCTCGACCACGGCTGCGCGCGCCTCGCCGGGATGATCAAGGTGAGCCTGTCCGCCAGCCCCGAGTCGCTGCCGCACCACTGAACGGATCCGCCTGGAAAATCGGTGATCCCGTCCCGCGGGAGGCCGGCGGTAGCGTTTGACTCGACGCTGGCCCGAGGGTACAGGCACGCCCCTCTCCCGAAGCGGGCACGAGATCTACGCACCCGTTCGTTTCCGAGCAGGGCCGTCCGCAAGGAAGGCGCTCGCGGGGACGGCGGAACCTCGAGCCCGACGCGCTACCAGTCTCTTCGATTCACGTCGGGGATCCGCATTTGCGGTCCCAACCGAGACCGGCGGCACGGGTCCCCAACCAGGGACGCGGGAGAAATCTTTCGGAAAGGACGGACATAGACGAACGAACATGACGAACACGAACGTGGAGACAGCCGCCGACATCGGCGGAGGGATGGATAGCTTCGCAGCGCTCTTCGAGCAGAGCGTCGAGGGAGGAGATTTCGCCCGTGAGGGGGAGATCATCTCCGGCACCGTCGTGCAGGTCGGACGCGACACGGTCGTCGTCGACATCGGCGGCAAGAGCGAGGGCGTCATCGCCCTCCGCGAGTTCGCGGACGCCGCGGGCCTCACGCATGTCAAGGCGGGCGACAAGGTCGACGTCTACATCGAGAGCCGCGAGAACGACGACGGCCTCGTCACCTTGTCGAAGGAAAAAGCCGACAAGATGAAGGTCTGGGATGAGATCTCGAACGCCTGCGAGGCGGACGAGCTCATCGAAGGGACCATCAGCCAGCGCGTCAAGGGCGGGCTCTCCGTCACCATCCGCGGGGGCGTCAAGGCGTTCCTCCCCGGCTCCCAGGTCGATCTGCGGCCGATCCGCAACTTGGACAAGCTGATCGGGCAGACCTACAAGTTCAAGGTCATCAAGTTCAACAAGAAGCGCGGTAACATCGTGCTTTCTCGCCGCGTGCTCCTCGAGCGCGAGCGCGACGAGATGAAGGCCAAGACCCTCGAGACCCTCACCGAGGGCATGACGGTCAAGGGCACCATCAAGAACATCACCGAGTACGGCGCCTTCGTCGATCTCGGCGG
>JBDTXR010000658.1:0-3711 GCA_040006075.1 Byssovorax sp.
TGGTATGACGAGTGGGCCGGCACGGCGCGCGCGGTGGTGAAGAAGAAGAGCTACCGGATCCGCCTCGGGCTCGCGAACCGCAAGACGCCGGTAAAGAAGGACAAGGCCACCGGCGCGGACCCGAAGATCCCGAAGTAACGGGGGCGCGGCATCGGGCCAGGATGATTGCCAGGGCCGGGGAGGCTTCCGTCGCCTGCCGGAAGCTTCCGTCGCCGTCGCGAAGGTCTTCTTTGCGGGAAAATCGCTTCGTTTGGCTGGCGGCGCATTCGAGGTCGCGCGCCTGAGGCTTGTTTTGAAGGCCGTGAGGCCTCGACCGCGGCGACGGAAGGTTCGCGGAGGCGATCGAGACCTTCGCGGAGCCCGCGGAAGCTTCGTTGACGCGACGGAAAGCTTCGCGGAGGCGACGATGCGCTTCGCCGAGCGGATGGACAGCTTCACGGAGGCGACGACAGCCTTCGAGCGAGCAGCTCCCTCTCGTCACCGGCGCCAAGCTCTCGTATCCCTGGATGCTCGGACGCGGCGACACTCGATAGGTGGCTGGTTCGCGCGATCAGCGCCTCCATTGCCGAGGACGTGGTCAACTCCTCTTGAGGACGTACGAGATCGCCCACCGAACACGCCGTCTCCGGTGCCCACTGGCACATTCACCCACAGATCCCGCCCGCCTTGCAACGCTCGCCGAAGCCGCATACCGTGTTACCGCACTTGCACAGGTCGGCTCCCGGGATCGAGGGGCACTGAAACGTGCCTGCCGGGGCACCGGCGTCGCAGTTGGCGTCGGTGGCAGCGCAACCGCAGAGTCCGCTCTGGCAGTTGAACCCAGATGGACAGGCCTTGCCGCACGCGCCGCAGCTAGCAGGGTTGTTGTTGAGGTTCGTCTCGCAGCCGTCGTCCACGGCGGGGGCGGCCGGCTGGCTGCAATTGCCCTTCCCGGACGAGCACGTCGAGGTGCACAGGCCCGTGGCGCACGCGACCGTCATCACGCCGTTGTTCGCGCAGGCGCGCTGGCAGGCGCCGCAGCTGCCGGTGTCGTTGCTCAGATCGGTCTCGCAGCCGGCCTGAGCCGTGCAGTCGCCGAAGGTGCCAGCGCACTGTCCGCCGCACACGCCGCCCACGCAAGTCGCCGTGGCGTTGGCGGGAGACGGGCAGAGGTTGTTGCAGCCAGCGCAGTTGCTCACATCGCTGGTCGTGTCGATCTCGCAGCCGTCGCTCGCGTTGTTGTTGCAGTCCTTGTAGCCACTCTCGCACATCATCACGGCGCAGTCGCCCGCGTTGCAGGTGGGGGTAGCGTGGTTGGAGCTGCACGGCGCGCAGTCCGCGGCGGAGCACCCGGTGGCTGGATCGCTGAGCACGACGCATGTCGTACCGCAAAGCTTCGTTCCGGGAGCGCAGCCGCCCGTGCCCGTCGAGCTCGTCGCCGTCGCGCCGCCGGTGCCAGCGCTCGCGGTGCTGCCCGTGCCGCCGACGCCGCCCGTGCCGGCGCCCGAGGTGCTGGCCATGCCGCCGACGCCGCCCGTGCTCGTCGCGCTGGCGATGCCTCCGACACCACTCGTGCCAGTCGCGCCGCCAGCGCCGGTCGCCACGCCACCATGACCGCCGGTCCCCGGCGCGCCGCCCGACGATCCCACCGGCAAGCCGTCGAGCGGCAAGGCGCAAGCGCCCCAGAAAACCAGGGCGCATCCGAGAGCTGCGAGGCCTGCGAACATTGCTCGGGTCATTTCGCCCTTCATCGTACCCTCGGTGGACACCTTGGTGCCCGGAAATGTGAAGGGGCTCATTCCCGATCCGGCCACGGCTGCCGCGATGCGAGGCGCCACCCGCGATCCGCGCCCTGTCGCGCGAGCAGACGCGCTATCGTCGAGGCATGTCCCCACGATTTCACCTCCCCAGGATGCTCCCTGCGCTGGCGTGCTCGACCGCGCTGTCGGTCGCGGCGATCTCCGCCTACGCCGATGACACCCTTCATCCTGGCACGCCGCAGCTCGACCCGCCGACGCTCGTTGCGCTCGGGGTGGAGCTGCCTATCACCGGCGACGACAACTTCAACGCGACGGTGACCCTGCGTTATCGCCGCACGGGCACGAGCGCGTGGCACGACGGCCTCCCCTTGCAGCACGTTCATGCCGAGGTGGTGACGGGCTTCAGCGTTCAACCGCAGTTCGCCGGCTCGATCTTCGATCTCGCTCCGGATACGACGTATGACATCGAGCTGCACGCGGTGGATCCCGACGGCGCCGTCGACGCGACGCGGATGCTGACAGGCCACACCCGCGCCGTCCCCGCCAAGGAGCCGGCGCACCCGCACGCAGTCGCGGTCACCGATCATGCCTCTCTGCAAAGCGCGCTCGACGCGGCGAAGCCCGGCGACGTGATCACCCTGGCCAATGGCACCTACGCCGGCGTCGTCTCGTTCGGCGCCAGCGGCACGGCGGCCGACCCCATCGTGATCCGAGGGCAGAGCGAGGACGGCGTGGTGCTCGACGGGATGGCCTGCACGGGCTGCAACATCGTCGAGGCCTACGGGAGCTTCCTCCACATCGAGAGCCTCACCATCCAGAACGGCGAGCGCGGTATTCGCTACCAGACCAGCGGCGCGCAGGAGAACGTGGTGCGACGCGTCCACCTGCGTGACGTGACGCTGGGGATCGGGTTGAAGGCCGACCAGCAAAACTTTTACATTGCCGACAACGTCCTTGAGGGGCGACTCGAGTGGCCGTGCGTCTACACGTCCGACGACGTGGCGTGCAACGGCGATGCGGCCAACAACGTGCAGCATGGCCGCCACGCGAACGACGACGGCATCAACGTGCAAGGCAACGGTCATGTCGTCGCACACAACGTTCTTTCCGGCTTCGGCGACGCGATGAAGACCGAGCAAGACGGCGCGATCTCGGTCGACTTCTACGGCAACGACGTCCTCTGGTCGTATGACAACGGGATCGAGCTCGACGGGAGCGCTCGCAACACCCGCGCCCTCCGCAACCGCTTCACGAATACCTTCGCGACGCTGAGCTTCCAGCCGATCTTCGGCGGACCGTCGTATGCGATCCGTAACGTGCTGGTCAATGTCACCGACGAGCAGTTCAAGCTCCACTCGCGGGGCGCCGATCCCACCGTCGGAGCGGTGATTTATCATACTACCGTGGTGCGCTCGACGCGCGCGATCCAGTGCTCGACGGCGGCGAGCCCGCTCGACTTCACCGTCGAGAACAATCTCTTCATCGGTCCATCGGCGCTCGACGCTGACATGCACGCGGTGCGCTGGGACGTGCCGCTCGTGAAGACTGGCCTGCTCGACTACAACGGGTTTTATCCCGATGGCATCTACGAATACGGCTACGACAACGCCAACGGGGGGTTCACCGCCCCGTCGTTCGCCGCGCTCGCAGCGGCTGGGCCATGGGAGAAGCACAGCGCGCTGGTGGGGGCTGCATCGTTGGCGGGGGGAATCGTCGGCGCGGTCGATTGGCACGCGCTCCTCCTGCCAATCGTGCCTGGCCTCGCCTCGGGCTCGAGCGCGATCGATCGGGGCACCGTGCTCCCGAACATCGATGACGGCTACCTGGGCGCGGCCCCGGACCTGGGGGCGCTCGAGGCAGGCTGCGCCCTGCCACTCTACGGCGTGAGGCCCCTGGGGATGGACGAGGTCAATGAGCCGCTCGGCTGCGTGCCCGGGAGCGGGAGCGGGAGCGGGAGCGGAAGCGGCGGCGG
>JBDTXR010000659.1:0-3683 GCA_040006075.1 Byssovorax sp.
TGAGGCACGGGTACATGCTGCCGGTGGTATCAAAGCTGAAGACGACCTCGATGGCATTGTCGATCATGGATGGACCTCGGGTGGTGGCCTCGGCTCGGATCGACAGGGATCCGGCGGCCGGGCGGTGACGGTTCGCGTCAGGTGATGGACAAGATGATACCCATTCAGATGCTTCATTTCAAGCATCCGTGGACGTCACGTAGGACATTGATCGTCCATTTCAGGAGGACAATCGATCGGTAAAAAATGGGCTCGCTGCGGCCGGTTTTCAGGGCCGCAGCGTCGGTGTCGCGATCAGGGCGCGCAGACCGGGAGCTGCGCGGCGCCGGCCTCGACGAGCGGGATCCCGGTGTCTTCCACGACGCCGCCCTTCACGTCGGTCACGCGGAACGAGCAGGGCCCGGGGATCAGCCCTCTTTTCCCCAGCCGCTCGGATCGGCGCCCATCTTGAAATGGAGCGCGCCACCCGCCTTCAGATCGTGGTGATGAAGCTCGGGCTTCGTCAACGGAGCACCGTTGAGCTCCACGGACTGCACGTAGACGTGGCCCGCCCCGGCGCCGTCGGCGTCGACCGTGAATTTGCCCCCCGCGACCGCGATCTCGGCGTGCGGGAACAGCGGGGTTCCGACGACATAACGGTCGCTCCCGGCGATCGGGTAAAAGCCGAGAGAGCTCCAGATGTACCAGGCCGACATCGTGCCGCCGTCGTCGTTGCCGGGGAGTCCCTCGGCGCCCGGGCCATAGAGGCTCTCGCGGGCCCAGGCGACCCATTTCTGCGTCAGGTCGGGGCGGCCCCAGTCGGCGAAGAGGTAGGCCACGTGCATGTCGCCCTCGTTGCCAGCCCAGTAATAGGGGCGCTGTCCAGCGCTCTTGAGCGGATCCGAGGTGTCGAGATCGTCCCACTCGCTCTTCGTGAGATCGAACATCTGCCCGAGCTTCTCCACCGCCTTGGCGCGGCCGCCCAGGAGATCGGCGATCCCGGCGGCGTCGCGCTCGACCAGCCAGAGGCTCTGCCAGGCGTTGGCCTCGGTGAACTGCTCCAGGAACGCGGTGGGATCGTCGTGAGGCTCCGAGGTGAACGAGCCGTCGGCGTTCTTCGCCCACAGGAAGCCCGTGGCGGGGTCGAAGAGCTTGCGGTAGCCGGTGGAGCGCGCGCGGAGCGCGGCGGCGTCGGCGGCGTGCCCCAGGCCCGCGGCGAGGTCGGCCAGCGCGAGATCGTCGCACGCGTACTCGGTGCTGCGCGAGACCGAGCCGCCGACCGAGGCCGAGACATAGCCCAGCTTCAGGTAATCATCCATCTGCTCGCGCCCGCCGCGGCCGCCGGCCGGAGCCACGGGATCCAGCGCCGCGGCGCGGAGGATCTGATAGGCCCCCTCGGCGTCGAAGCCCTTGATCCCCTTGATCCAGGCGTCGGCGACGACGATCTCCGAGCTGGCGCCGATCATCGTCCCGGCCTCCCCGGTGGCGATTGGCCACTTGGGGAAGAAGCCCCCTTGCTTGGCCTTCTCGTGGAGCGATTTCACCGAGTCGAGCGCCTCGACCGGCGCGACCAGATCGTAGAGCGGGTGGAGGGTCCGGTAGGTGTCCCAGAGGGACATGTCGGTCACGTAGCGAAAGCCTGTCGCGGTGTGGACCTGGCCGTCCATGCCCTTGTAGCTGCCGTCAGCGTCGCTGAGCACGGTGGGCATCAGGAACGCGTGGTACATCGCCGCGGCGATCTGACTCTGCTGCTCCGGGGTGCCCCCGGAGACCTTGACCCGGCTGGTGAGGGCGTCCCACGCGGCGGCCGTCTTCTTGGCCGTGGCCTCGAAATCCCAGGCGGGGAGCTCGGCCGCGAGGTTCTTGGCGGCCTCGTCGATGGAGACCAGCGAGAGGCCGATCTGGAGCTCGATCGGGCCCGCCAAAGGATCGAACGCCAGATCGAAGCCCGCGCCCTCGCCGCTCGCGGTGGTGCCCGGGGCCGGCGCGACTCCCTTGGACCAGACCTGGCTCTGCTTCCAGGCCGCGCGGGTGCGCCCGGCGAAGAAGAGGTCGTAGCCGCCAAAGCCCTTGGACATTCCACCCATGCTGTGGAGCTTGCCAGTCACCCTCTGCGCCGCGGGATCGAGGGTGAAGTCGATGCCGTCGACCGAGCCGCCGTCGAGGTGGTGTCCGAGATCGACGATGAGGTGCGCCGCGGGAGCGCCTGCCGGGTAGGTGTACCGGTGATGCGCCCCGTGCGGCGTGGCGGTGATCTCGGCCCGGATGCTCCCGCGATCGAGGGTGACGGCGTAGAGCCCCGGCACCGCCGACTCGCTCTTCTTGGCGAACGTGGACTCGTAGCCTTCGGGGGTGGTGCGCGAGGCGTCGAACCCGTCGCTCGGCATCACGCCGAGGATGCCATAGTCGGTGGCGCCGGTGCCTTGAAGATGGAGGTGCGAGAAGCCTTGAATGGTGTCGTCGCCGTACCAGTAGCCGGAGAAATGAAGGAAGCGAATCGTCCCCCAGGGACCCTTGGTGTCGGGTCCGACCTTGGCGAGGCCCTGCGGCGCCGCGGCCCCCGGAAAGGCGCTGCCAAAGGCGTAGGCGAACCCGCCGCTGCCAATGAACAGCGGGGAGACCGGGACCTGCGGCGGCTTGACGACGGGAGGTGTGCCGGCGTCGGGTTCGGGGCGGGGCCCGGCGTCGGCCCCCGGCGGCGTCGCGCTGCCGCTCGAGCAAGAGGTGGCCTCGGCGATCAGGATCAGGGCGAGCGCGGTGCGGAGCGCAGGGGACATCGCCCCATGTTACGCGGATCCGCGCGGCGCGAAATCGATCCGCGTGTCGGCGGCGGGAAGAAGCGGCGTGACGCGGTGAGCAACGATCCGCAGATCCGGCTCGTCGCTCCGGCGGATCGCCAGCGAGATCAGGTGGCTCGCGGTCGGCCGGATTTGCTCGAACTGCCACGACGCCGGATCGTCCGCGAGGCGGGGATCGAAGGCGATCCCGATCGGGTGACCGCCCTGGAGCAAGAACGAGAACTGGTCGAGCGGGATCGCCAGGCCCATCCCGCGGGCCTTGATGTAGGCCTCTTTCAGCGTCCAGTAGTCGAAGAAGCGCGCGCGCCGCCGCTCTTCGGGCAGCGCGTGGAGCTCGGCGACCTCCGAGGGCGAGAAGAAGCGATCGGCGATGTCCACCGTCTGGCCTTCGCGCTCGACGTCTTCCACGTCGACGCCGACGTCGCGATCGTGGGCGACGAGGCAGCAGACCAGGCCTTTGGTATTGCTGAGGTTGAAGCGCAGGCCCGCGCCCTCGGGCGAGGCGATGGCCGGACAGCCCCACTCGTTGGCCGAGAACGCCCACGCGGCTGGCCCGAGCGGCGCGTAGCGCGACAGCACCGTTCGCACCAGGGCCCGCGTGAGCAGGAACTCGTGCCGGTTCTTCTCGAAGTAGTAGCGCTGCTTGCGGGCGCGCTCCGCCGGCGTGAGCAGGGCCTCGTAGGCGGCGAGCAGCGCCGGCTCCCGGATCTGATCTTCGAGCGCGACGTAGAGGTGGGCTTCGCCGCGCGGGATCATCCGCTCATGCCGCCTTTTCGTCGGGCGGAGCCGGCGCGTCGTCGACCTTCTTCTCGCGGCGGCGGGCCCGCGCGCTCCGGAGCAGGCCAATCAGATCGCGCGTCGCCCCGGGGGCGATCAGGAACGCCGAGGGGATGAACACCACGATCC
>JBDTXR010000660.1:0-3679 GCA_040006075.1 Byssovorax sp.
CTGTGGACCGCGTTGTCTCGGAGGACGTCGATGAACGTGCGCATGGGCCTCACGGAGCTGGCTGTCGAAAAGGGGACGCTCTCCCGGGTTTCCGGCGAGCAGCGTGACGCTTAAGCGAAACTCGGGCCAGGTCCAAGAAAAAACACGAATTTGCTGTGTTCACGGGTATTTAGCCCGGGGGCTCGCGGCTGGAGTCCGAATTTCGACGCACCTGCTGCGTCGAAGATTCGTCACCTGACGCTCCGCATTGCGGAAGTCGGTACACGGTGGACACCGCGCGTCACGCGGCTACGCGGGCGGCGATCGACGCCGGGCGGCCACGGCGATCGGGTGCGCGCGATCTGCACACGCGGCGCGCCCGGTGCGGCGGAATGGTCGCGGCTCAGCGCGGCAGCGGGCGATCGGACGGGGCGGTGGTGGTCGATGGGAGCGAGTCGAGCTGCGGCGGCGCGCGGCGGAGGAGGAGCCAGATCGCCAGGGCGCCGATGAAGAGGCCGACGACCACGCCGGTGACGATGGCGCCCGAGCCGCTCGCCGCGGGGGTCGCGGGCGCGCCCTCGGGATCGGCGCGACGCGAGCCAGCAGGAGGCCCGGCGATGGTGACGAGGAGCTGGTTGGATTCGAAGAAGTTCTTCGCGGAGTTGAGGAAGTCTTCGTAGTCGCTGCGGTCGAGCGGCACCGGGCGCTGCCAGCGCTGGCGGTGCACGGCGTCGATGTACTCGTACGAGCGCAGCTCCGCGGTGCCGCTGCGCTGGTTGGCGCTGCCGACGAGGATCGCCGGGAATCCCTGGCGCGCGGCGATGAGGCGGACGTGCTGCACGGCCTGCACGCCGCCCCCGGTGGAGGGCCCATCGGGCGTGGTCAGCTGGGGCTGGTAAGCCCCCGGCTGGAGCGACAACGCTCCGAGGCCGGCGTTGAACGTCTCGGCAAAGTCGAGCGCTCGGACGGCGAAGCGGGTGCGCAGATCACGGCCGTTCATACAGGTGGGCGGGTATCATACCAGTCCCGCCGCCGCGGGCGATCTTCCGGCACTTTGAGATGCGTTCAGCGGCTGAACCCGCTGCCCGTCCAGCGGTAGCGAACGGCGCGCGCGGCGCCCCAGGGGAGGATCAGCGGCTCGATCCCGCCGACGGCCGAGGGATCCTGGTTGAACGGGTACGTCTTCTCGGTCCAGTCGATGGCCTTGCCGGGGGCGAGCTCGATCTCGTCGCCCTTGCCGCCGAAGCCGATGGTGCCCTGCACGCGCTTCTTGCCGATGGCGCGCGCGATCTCCGCGGAGAAGATGCGCTTCAGGCCGTCGCTCGCCATCTGGTAGATCATCACGACCTCGCGATCGACGGAGCCGCCGCCCGCGTCGCGCGGCGCGCTGGCGTGGATGACACCCTTCACGAGGATCTCCATTTTCCCGTCGCCGGTGACGTCGCGCGCGGTGACGTCGAGGATGTCGGCAGCGGCGGCGAAGGGCGAGAGCGTGAGGAACGTGTAGCCGGTGCCGCCCTTGTAGCCCTTGCCGAAGATCACCAGATCGCGATCGTGAAGGAGCACGCGCTCGACCTGTTTGTCGCCGACGAGGTCCGCGGCGAAGTCGAAGCGCGGCCGCCCCGAGACGCCGCGATCGCGCTTGTAGAGCTCGTAGACCTTCTCGAGCAGCTCGCCCGCGCTCGGGGGCGGGGGAGCCTTGGGGAGCGTCGCTTCCGTGGCGGTGGCGGGGGTCGGCGCCGAGGTCGGGGACTGCTTCTCTTCGGCCGATTTCGAGAACTCTTTGCCGTTGAATTTGTAGGTGCGCGAGGCGACGGCGCCCCACGGGAGGAGCACCGGATCGTAGGCCGTCTCGGTGGGCTCGCGGTAGCTGGCCGCGGTGAACCCGGTGGCCTTGCCGGGGGTGATCTTGATCGCCGTCTTCCCGCCGTCGGTGGTGAACGCCAGGTCGTCGTTGACCGAGCCGGCGTCGGTGCTGACCGAGAGCTCGTGCTGGAAGATCGGGAGCGGGACCTCGCCGGCGCCGAAGCTCATGATCTGGACCATCTCGCGCGTGCGGCTGCCCGAGACGAAGCGCTTGCGGAGGATGATCTCGCTCTGGCCGTCGCCCGTGACGTCGCGGACCTCGCACGAGGCGATCTGATCGCCGCTGACGCCGAGGTCGCCGTAGTAGTACTCGGAGCCTTTGCGGAAGCTGGATCCGAGGACGACGAGCCAGCGATCGAAGACCAGCACGCGCTCCTTCATGGCGTCGCCCGCGACGTCGGCGAGGAGGTTGTAGCGGGGCGCGCCGCGGAGGCTCTTCTCGTGGATCAGGCCGTCGAAGAGCGATTGCTCCGACTCGGTGTTGATCGACGGGAGCGACGCGTACGCCGGTGAAGGCGCGGTACCGACGATGGTCTTCACGGTGGCGCTGCTGTCGGCGTCGTGGACGAAGATCGCGCCGCGCAGGCCGACGCGCACCAGCTTGGCCTGGGGGAACGCCGTCCACGGGATGCTGGCCTCGAGCGACCAGCCGCCGTTGCGCGGCGCCTCGACGACGCGCGCGCCCGCGATGGATGCGCCGTCTTTGGTCTTCGCGCTGCCGGGCGTCTTGCCTGGATCGCCCGGGAACAGATTGATCTCGTCGACGCTGCCGCCCGGAAAACCAAGGACGATCTGGACGTGATCGCCGCCGGCCCGGAGCGTGTCGTCGGTGACGTCGGCGGCGATGTAGACGTTGCTGGCGTCGTAGGCGATGCCCGCGTGGGCCTCGAGATCGGCCTTCGTTGCGCGGCCTTTCACCGTGGATCCAAGGGCGGTGAGCGCCGACCACTCTTTCGGGACGCCGTCGAGCTTGATCGACTTGGCCTCGACGAGGTTGGCCCGGAGGGCGGTGCCCTCGGCGGCGGCGAGGCGAGGGGCGAGGGCGAAGGTGAGCGCGGCGGCGCAGGTGAGGCGGCGGAGGGCGGGGCGTCGCATGGGCGGGCGTTGGACGCAGAGGCGGCGCATTTGTTTCTTCCCCGGCGAGGGATCCCGTGAAATGGCCAGAAACGTGGCGGGAGTCGGCCTAGGCGCGGACTTCATCCGGATAGATTCGCCGGTAGACGATCTTTGCGACCTCGACGGCGGGGATGATCAGCCCCGAGAGCGCGAGCAGCACCAGCCACTCGTTCGACGTCATGGGGAAGGTGCGGAACACCGGGCGCAGGGCGGGGACGAGCACCGCGACGAGGTGAATCGCCGCGCTGGCGGCGACGGCGAGCACCAGCGGGATGCTGATGAGGGGGCGCGACGAGAGCACCGACATCACCGGGCTGCGGCAGCTCCAGGCGTGAAAGAGCGGGGAGAGCGCGAGGAGCGAGAACGCCATCGCCCGGGCGTGCGCCAGGCCCTCTTCGTTGCCGGCCGGAGCCATGGCGTAGAGGGCGATCGCCGCGGCGCCCATGACCACGCCGACGTAGAGCATGCCGACGTAGTCGCGGCGGAGCAGGAGGCCGTCGTCGGCGCGGCGCGGGGGCTCCGTCATCAGGTGCTCGTCCGGCGGATCGACGCCGAGGGCCAGCGCCGGGAGGCCGTTGGTGACGAGGTTGATCCAGAGGATCATCAGCGGGGTGAGCGGGGGCCACTTGCCGAAGAACGAGACGACGAACACCGCGACCAGCAGGCCCATGTTCGACGAGAGCAAGAAGAAGATGAACTTCTGGATGTTGCGGTAGAT
>JBDTXR010000661.1:0-3658 GCA_040006075.1 Byssovorax sp.
CGTCACCAGCGGGAGGGCGTGGTCCTCCACGACGAGGACGGTGAGGCCGTTCGGGCAGGTGTGCTCTTCGATCGGGCCGGCGGCGAGCGCGGGCGCCGCCGTGAGGCCGAGGGCCGTGAAGGCTGCCGCGCGGAGGGGGAGCTTTCGCATGGCGCCCTCCGTACCACGGGAGAGCGCCGGGCTCCGGTCAGAAGCCGAGCGTGCTGTTGATCTTCTTCGGGGGCGGGGAGATCGGGAGTCGGGGCTTCGCGGCCGCGGTGATCGAGGCCGACGCCGAGGCCGAGACCGAAACCGAGGGCGTGAGAGCGACGACGCTCGGGGCCGGCTCGGGCTCGGGGCGAACGACGGGCGCGGGGGCCGCGCTCGGGATCACGGCGGCGCTCGGGATCGAGGCCGAGGCCGCGGCCGAGGCTTCGGCCAGCGGCTCGGCGCGCGTCGCGACGGCGGGCGGCGGTGTCGGAGAGCCGCCGAGACGGAACGCGAGGAGCGTGCCCGCGAGCAGCGTCATCGCCGCGCCCGCGAGGATGAGCGAGATGCGGAGCGCGCGCCCGGAGTCGGGCGGAGGCGCGAGGCTCCGGACATGCGCGCTGCCGAGGGTGCCTGGGAGCTGCGGCGTGAGCCACGAGGGATCGACCGGGGGAGCGTGGATCCCGGCCGTGTTCGGCGGATCGATCGCGTCCGGCAAGGTGTGGAACGAGGGCGAGGGCGTGGCGTACGCCGGGGTGGCGTAGGTCTGGGCGGCCGCGGGCGGAGCGAGGGAAATCGGGCGCGACGGCGCGGCGATCGCCGTGGATCCGGCGAGCTGCGCGAGGGCGGCGGCGAGCTCGCGCGCGGTCTGCCAGCGCGCGTCGGGATCGCGGGCGAGGGCGCGGGTGAAGAAGTGGTCGACCTCGGGGCCGAGATCCGGCGCGAGCTCCGAGGGGCGGGGGACCGGCTCGGAGCAGATCTTGACGATGACGTCGCCCATCTGCGCGCCCGGGAAAGGCAGCCTCCCGACGATGGCGCGGAAGGCGATGACCGCGAGCGACCAGAGATCGCTGCGGTGATCGATCTCGCGCACGCCGCGGGCTTGCTCGGGGCTCATGTAATGGATCGAGCCCAGGACCAGGCCGGTCGCCGTGGCGTCCTCGGCCGCGCCGGTGCCGGTGAGCTTGGCGATGCCGAAGTCGAGGACCTTGACGATCTCGTCGTCGTCGGCGCGCGCGAGGAAGATGTTGGCCGGCTTGAGGTCGCGGTGGACGATCCCGGCCTCGTGGGCGCGGCGGAGGGCCTTGGCGATCGGGGTGAGGATCGCCGCGACCGCGGCGATCGGGAGGCGGCGCGTGCGGTGGAGGCGGGCGCCGAGATCCTCGCCGATCAACAGCTCCATGACGATGTACGGGGTGCCGTCCTCGACGCCGTAGTCGTGGATCTGCGCGACGTTCGGGCTCTGGATCCGCGCCGCGGCGCGGGCCTCGCGCTCGAAGCGGGCGCGGCCCTCGGTCGTCGCCGCGAGCGTCGGCGCCATGAGCTTCACGGCCACGGGCATGTTCAGCGTGAGGTGGCGCGCGACCCAGATCGATCCCATCCCGCCGCGGGTCAGGGGGCGCTCGATCCGGTATTTCCCGGCGACGATCGTGCCTTCTCGAATCGACCCCATCGCGTGGTGCCCCGCCTCCCGAGGAGCCTCGACGCTATCACGACGCCGCGAGCTTCGCGCCGTTCGCGGCGGTGCGTCAGTTTTCGCGCTCGCAGACGTAGCCGCGCGTGGACGCGCACGGGATCGCGCTCCAGGTGCCGTCGGGGAGGATCGTCGAGCACCCTTTGCCCGGCCCGCCGCTGCCGAGGTTGTTGGTGAAGCAGAAGGGATCGGTGTTGATCCACGCGGCGCCCTGGCCGAGGCCGATCCACGAAGGGGCCGTGGTGTGGGCCTGGATCAGCGCGTTCTCGGCCGGCGTGTTGATCGCGGCGAGGTGCGCGCCGAGGGCCACGCACGCGTTCACGGCCTGCGCCGACGTCACGAGAGCGGGGACGACGCGGTAGCAGTGGCGCGTGGCCGGATCCTCGAATTCGCCGGCGTTGCAGGCGATTTTGCAGGCGGTGCAGGTGAACCAGGTCGAGGGGATCGCGTCGTCGCACTCCTCGCCGGGCTGGACGATGCCGTCGCCGCACGAGCCCGCCGGCGCGCGCTCGCAGATGTAGTCGAGGGCGTTGCCGCAGCCGAGATCGTTGATCGTGCCGTTCGGCGTGAAGGCGACGCAGTCTTCGTTGCCGTTGGAGTTGTCGGGCTGCGACGGGTCCCACTTCGCGAACCAGGGCTCGCCGTTCGACCAGGTGTACGAGCACTCGAGCGCCGCGTCGCTCCCGCCGAGCCACACCGAGGTGAGCTGCGATTTGCCGTCGAGGAAGGAGAGCTCTTCCTGCGAGCTGATCGCGGCCAGATCGCCGCCCCAGGCGACGCAGGCGGCGCGCGCCGAAGGCCAGCTCTTGGCGCCGAACCCGAAGGTCGCGAGCTGGTAGCAGTGCTGCGAGATCGGATCGCGGACCTCGGAGGCGCCGTTGCATTTGAGGCAGCCGATGCACTTGGCGTCGGCGGGATCGTCGCACTGCTCCAGGCCTTCGACCGTGCCGTTGCCGCACGGAAAGAGCTTCAAATCCAGGGTGAACGGCGCGGGGTCGCCGGCGACGACGACCCAGTAGGTGACCCCGGCCTCGACCCAGATCTGCGCTACCGCGCCGCTGTTCTGCTTGCACGTGAGCTCGCTGGCGAGGCCGTCGGCGCACGTCGATCGGATCGCGAGGACGCCCTTGCCGCCGCCCTGGCCGCCGCCCGGGAGCGAGGCCGCGAGGGTGCCGCTGACGCTGGGGACCACCGCGTAGATCAGGTCGGCCTTGCCGGCGCCGCAGGTCGGCTTGAGGTCCTGGGTCGCGCCGACGAGCGTGCCAGTGACCGTGAAGCCGGCCGGCGTGAGCGGGATCAGCGCGCCGGGGCAGGTCTCGGGGACGTCGATCGTGCACGCGGGCGAGCACCCGTCGAGGGGCACGAGGTTGCCGTCGTCGCACGGTTCGCCGGGCTGGACGACGCCGTCGCCGCACGCGATCCCGACGCCGGTACCGGTCGAGGTCGCCGCGATGGAGCTGCTCGCGCCGCCGGTCGCGCCGGTGGACGTCGCGGCCACGGTCCCCGTTGCGGTCGCCGCGGCCGTCCCGCCCCCCGCGCCGCCGGCGCCGAGATCGAACGTGAGGCCCGAGAGGCTGCACGCGGCGACGCCGGAGGCCGCGACGATCACCCCGAGAGGTCGGTAACGAGCGCGCATCAGAAGCTCCCTCGCAGGTGGATCGTCGCTGGACCCGCGTCGATTTCGAGGCGCGCCGAGGCCGCGGCGCCGCCGGGGCGGAGGATGATCAGCGCGGTGCCGGCGAGCAGCGCGGCGCCGCCCGCGACGAGGCCGATCGTCGAGACGGTGATCATCGTCTGCGCGGAGTCGCGCGCGGGGACGTCGGCGACGAGGCAGTGCTCGGCGCCGTCGATCGGGCGGCACCGCGACCTGATGTCGGCGATTTTTCCCGAGGCCACGCCGCCGGTGATCGCGCCGAGCGCGAGGCCGACGACGCCGACGCCGAGCCCGACGAAGCCCGGGACCAGCGATCCCCGCCGCGCGAGCGTCGCGTCGTGATC
>JBDTXR010000662.1:0-3644 GCA_040006075.1 Byssovorax sp.
ATTGCGAAGGCGGTAGATGCGACTGTCACCGACGTGGGCCAGGCACACGGAATTCCGGCGGACGAGAGCCGCCACCACGGTCGTCCCCATCCAGCGCGGGCTTGGGTCCTTGACCGCGATTTGATAGATACGCTGGTTCGCGTGGATCACCGCGGCAACGAGACGGGCCAGAGCGTCGGTCGGCGCGCCGATCGTGTCGCATGGCCAGTCGGTCCCGAAAGGCTCGATGAAGCCTTCAATCGCTTTCACGGCGATTGCTGAAGCGATCTCGCCTGTGGCGCGCCCGTCCATGCCATCGGCCACGACGAAGAGGCCCAAGTCTTCACGGACGAGGAGAGCGTCTTGGTTGGTTTCGCGGACCCGTCCGATATCGGTACGGCCTGCGGCTTTGAGAGTGAGCGTTCGAGACAAGGGTCCCCTTTCCCGTGTCCGGAGGACAGGGCGGATGCCGGCGTGAAAGAAGCGAGGGCGCGGACGGCGGCGCCTACAGCGCGCCGAAGGGGCAGCCGCGTCGAGCCCTCAAATCATGAGTCGTGCTCTCCGGGCGCTCGTACACAACCGGCTGCGACTTTTTTTGATCCGACGTCCGAATGCGCCGTCGCAAGCCCGGGAACAACGCCGCGGGCGGCTATTTTTTTTCTTTTTTCGGTCCGACGTGTGTACGGGGCGCCGGACCGAACGACTCCCTCTACGAGGGCCGCCGACGCGGTCCCCCCGAGGAGGCTCCTTGATTCGCGATACCGACACGCTCGCCATGCCCGGAAATCCCCACGCCGTTCCCGCGGACCCCGCAAGTGTCCCCGTGTCCGATCTTTTCGCGGGCAGCCGATATCGCGTGATCGGACGTCTCGGCCGCGGAGGCAGCGCCGACGTCTACGAGGCGGAACACCTGGCGCTCGGTAATCGCGTCGTCATCAAAGTCCTGAAGATCGATCTCGCCGACAATCCGATGTACCTCGATCGCATGCGCCTGGAGGCGCAGGCGCTCGCGCGTCTGCGGCATCGGAACCTGATCTCGGTCACCGATTCGGGGTGTACATCCGACGGGCGTCCGTTTTTCGTGATGGAGCGCTTCCAGGGGCAAACGCTGCTCGCCGAGCTCCGTTCGCGCGGGTGCATCCCGGTCGACGAGGCCATCGCGCTGGTGCAGCAGCTCCTCGCGGGGCTCTCCGCGGCGCATGACGCGGGGATCATTCACCGCGATATCAAGCCGGAGAACGTCTTCCTCTGCGATCCGGATGACGAAGGCCTCCGGGCGTTGAAGATCCTCGACTTCGGGATCGCCAAGGTGCTGCCGGGGGCCGATGTCACGCGGGCGCCGAAGCCGCTCTCGCTCAAGAGCCACGAGGGGATGCCCCTTGGCACTCCACGCTTTCTCTCGCCGGAGCAGGTGCTTTGCCAGGAGGCCAGCGTGCGGACGGACATCTACGGGACTGGCATCGTCCTGTACGAGCTGCTCACGGGGCGGGATCCCTTCTTCGACGTCGAGGGCTACCTGGAGCTTCTGGACGCGCACGTTTCCCTTGCGCCGCCCACGCCCTCCGCGGTCGCTCCGCAGCCGATCGACGCCACCCTCGACGCGATCATCCTCCGCGCGCTCGCCAAGGAGCCTGAGCTTCGCTTTCAATCCGCCCGAGCGTTCTCCGAGGCCCTGGCGGCGGCGATGCCTCGGCCGCTCGGGGGATCGAGGTCGCCGCGCGCGGCACCGCGCCCACGCCTGTCGCTCCTCGTGTCGGTGGTCGTGGTGCTGGGGAGCGCGCTGCTGTCTGCGCTGATTGCTTTGCTGGTCGGGAGAGCGCTATGATTTCAACGGGATCTGGAGGCGGTGGCAGAATGAACGCGCTCGGGCAAGAACAGACCGTCACCCCCGGAGACGTTTTTCACCAGTTCAAGATGATCCGGACCCTCGGCGCCGGTTTCCACGGAGAGGTGTGGTTGGCGGAGCATGTGCACACCGGCGTGCCCTTCGCCTTCAAATTCATGCACCTCGCGGACAGCAAGGACGCGAAGAAGGTGCGCCGCGCGCTGGAAACCGCCAAGGGCAACTATCGAATCGACCACGCCAACGTGATCAAGGTCCACGATCTCGGCTGCGAACCCAGCGGGATGGTGTGGCTTCGCATGGACTACCTGGAGGGGAAGTCGGTCGCCGATCTCCTCCGGCAAGGGCCGCTGTCGCTGCTGCTCGCGCTCGACATCGCGATCGAGGTGGCCTGGGCGCTCGCCGCCGCGCACGAGCTCGGGATCATCCATCGCGACATCAAGCCCGACAACGTGTTCATGACTCGCGACGGCGTGATCATCGTGCTCGATTTTTCGATCGCCAAGGTCATTTCTGCGGGCATCCGGACGACGGTCCGGGCGACGGGCATGGGCACCGCGCCTTACATGGCGCCCGAGCACCTGAGAGGAGTCCATCCCGATGCGGGCTTCGATATCTACGCGAACGGCATCATGCTGTGGGAGCTGATCGCTGGCCGTCACCCGTTTGATGAGGTGTTGCACGATACCGAGGCGCTCATTCGCCGGCAGCTCCGCGTCGATCCGGCTCCGCTCTCGGTCGTCGCGCACGTGCCTGCCGAGGTCGACGAGGTGATTCGACGGGCCACAGCGAAGGATCCTGCGGCGCGATTCAGCAGCGCAGTGGAGATGGCGCTGACCCTGACTCGCCTGAAAGAGTGGCTCCTCGCGGCGGTGGCTGCGAAACGACTGGTGCTCGCCAAACGGCGCGGCGAGCCGACGGTGAATAGCCCCCGCGGCCGGAAGGATTACCGGCGGGACACCGCACCGGATACGACCCCGACGTCGGCGCCTCCCAGCCAGCGCGTCGTCGTCGCGCCTTCGTCCCTGCCGGTGTCTTTGCCGCAGACACTGCGTCTCCCCGAGGCGGCAGGACCGGGGGGAACGCTGCCATTCGGCTCGAACCTTCTGGAGATCGCGGAACAGCAGCGCGCGGCGGCCGGCGCCGGGCTGCGCGATACGGCGCTCCTGCCGCTCGCGCTGTCGCCGCCGACGTTCGGCACCACGCCATCGTTGAAGGAGAGCGACGTCCGCTCGAGCGGCGCCTTTCCGATCCGCCGGGCGGTGCCGAGGTGGATGCCGCTGGCACTCGTCGCGGCGGTCGTCGGCCTCGTCACCGGCGGCGTCGTGCTTCGAGCGCGAGCCGGCCGGTCCTCGCCGATCGCCGTCGCGATGGCCCCCACCGGCCTCCCCAGCGCCGTCATTCCGCCCGCGCCGCCGCTCGCAGCTCCGGAGGTGCCGCCGACCGTCGAGGCCGAGCATGCCGCCGCGCCAGAGCTTCCCGTGCCCCTGAGCTCCGCCGCACCCACGACGGCGCGCCCGCATCCGAAGCCTCCAAGCGCGCACCCGCCGCCGGCCGCCCCGGCGCCGACGTTCCGGCCGCTTTTTGAGCTTGGGAAGTAGTCGAACGCCCTCGCCGAGCGCCGCCGGTAAACTTTCTCCAAAAAATCGTCCGGGGGTCTGTGTACGCGACGCTCGACCGAACGACTCTATTTACGAGGGCTGCGGAACCAGCGCCCTCGCCAGCCGGGCCTCCCGGCGGAAAGGTTTCCCATGTCCGACAAGCCGTCCAAAGATCCCTTCATCGAGGCCCAAATCGAGGAGTCGCTCAAGCCCTACCTGGG
>JBDTXR010000663.1:0-3634 GCA_040006075.1 Byssovorax sp.
CGCCGAGCTGCGGGTGGCGCACGCGGTTCTCGAGGCTGGTTCCGCCGAGGACCACGCCCTTGTAGAGCAGGCAGCCGTCGCCCACCGTGGCCGTCTCGCCGATGACCACGCCCATGCCGTGATCGATGAACACGCCGCGGCCGATCTTCGCTCCGGGATGGATCTCCACGCCGGTGACGAAGCGGCTCGCGTGCGACACCAGGCGCGCGGCGAGGCGGTCGTCGTCGAGCCAGAGATCGTGGGCGATGCGATGCGCCCAGAGCGCGTGGATCCCCGGGTACGTGAGGATGACTTCCATCGGCGATCGCGCCGCGGGATCGTTGGCGCACGCGGCCGACACGTCGTCGCGCATGTGAGCGAGCGCGGTCGGCACTTGCCGGATCCACCGGAGGGCGAGGCGAAGCACCGGCGAACTCTACTCATGGAGCCCGCCGAGGTCGACCCAGGAGCGAGGGCTGCTGCCGGGACGGGTCAGGACATGCTACGAGCCGCGCCGCGATGGCGATCCTGATCCCGAAGAGAACGAGCGTCGAAGAGGTAGGGCATTTCGGCCGGCTGCGGATCGACCGCCTCGGCCTCGACTCCGATGGCCGGACCCACGAGGCCCACGTCCTCCGCATGGTCGACTGGGTCACCGCGGTGGCTGTCACCGACGACGATCGCTTCGTCCTCGTGCGCCAGCATCGGTATGGAATCAACGCCGTCACCATCGAGCCCGCGGGCGGGATCATCGATCCCGGCGAGGCTCCCGAAGCCGCCGCGATCCGCGAGCTGCGTGAAGAGACGGGCTACGCGGGCGATCGCGTCGAGGCGCTCGGCATGGTCCACCCCAACGCCGCGATGCAGGACAACCGCTGCTGGTTCTTCCTGATCCGCGGCGCGCGCCGCGTCGGCGATCTGGCCTGCGACGAGCACGAGAGCGTCGAGCCGTTCCTGCTGAGCCGAGCCGAGGTCGAGGCCGCGCTCGCGAGCGGCGAAATCAGCCACGCGCTCGCGGTGATCGCGCTGATGCGCGCGCTCTCGATCTTGCCGCGCTGATCTACTTCTTCGGCTTCGGCTTCGGCTCGATCGGCTTCGGCGCTGCGGGCTTCGCGTCCGCCGGCTTCGCCTCGGCGACCTTCGCCTCCAAGGTCACGAGCACGACGCCGAGGCCCAGCTCCGCGGCGCGCGGGGCGCCCTTCACGGCGTCCCACGCGGCCACCTCGGCGGCCTTCTCGCGCCGCGCGAAGCCCCGGATCGCCTTCACCACCGCCTGCGCGCGGGCGGTCGCCGCCGCGGGATCGGCGTCCTTCGGCGACGGGCGCGCGCCTACCGACAGCGACCACTCCGGGTGCAAAAGGAGCTGCGCCGCGAGCGCGCGGAGCGCCGGCAGCGACACCGGATCCACCTCGTTCTGCGCGGTGAGCTTGATCGCCTCGTTCAGCGCCATCGACGCCGGCTTCTTCGCCGTGGCGTCTTTCACGGTGATCTCGGGCTTCGCCTTGCCCTTCGGCGCCTCGTCGGGACAGCCATCCTCGTCCTGGAAGCCATTCCACGTCTCGGCCTGATCAGGGCATTTGTCGGCCGCGTCGAGGAACGTATCCTTGTCTCGGTCGGGATCCGGACAGCCATTGAGCTTCGGATCCGCCGAGCCGATGCCCTTCACATTGGGGCACGCATCGGCGGCGTCGAGGATGCCGTCAGCGTCGTTGTCCGGATCGGGACAGCCGTCCTCGTCCTGGAATCCGTCCTTGTCTTCGGGCTCGTTCGGACACTGGTCCTGGGCGCCCTGGATCCCGTCGCCGTCGGGATCCTTGACCGGACAGCCATTCTTCTTCGGATCGGGGCTGGCCGAGCCGGCCTCGTTCGGACAGGCGTCCTGCGCGTCGAGGACGCCGTCAGCGTCGTTGTCGGGATCCGGACAGCCATCCTCGTCCTGGAAGCCGTCCTCGTCCTCCTTCACGTTGGGGCATTTGTCGGCCTTGTCGGGCACGCCGTCGTCGTCGTTGTCGCCGTCGGGACAGCCGTCCTCGTCCTGGAAGCCGTCCTTGTCTTCGGGGAGCTCGCGGCACTGATCGACGTCGTCCTCGATCCCGTCTCCGTCCTGATCGTGGAGGCGTGGAGCCCAGCCCACGCCGAGCACCGCGCGGACCGGCGGATCGCCCACGCCGCCGGTGGGCCCCGTCTCCAGGCCCGCGAGGATCGACACGTCGCGGAGGGCGTAGCGCGCGCCTACCCCGAGCTGGAACGACGACGCGGCGGCGCTCTGGAACGGGCTCACCGGCGACACCGGCAGGTGACCGTGCGACTCCAGATACCAGGTCCAGTGGCCCTTCGGATCGATGCCCAGCACCTGCGGTCGGAACGACACGCCGAGGCCGAACGGCAGCTCGTGACCGAAGCGCGAGGGGCAGGTATCGCTCTTGGTCCCCGCCCCCGGGATCGACTCGCAGGCGAAGCGCGCCGAGTCGCCGCGGAGCTTCAGGCCCAGCGCCGCGTGGAACGAGAGCGCCGCGAGGCCGTACTCGGCGAGCAAGCGCGTCTCGCTCGTCACCACGCCCTCGCCCATGAACGAGGCCTCGTCGCCGGTCGGCAGCGTGAAGCGCTCGTGCGCCGCGAGCGCGAAGCCGCCGAGATCGCCGCTGGTCGGCTTGAGGATCGTGGCCTTGACGACGAGCGCGAGATCGCCCATCGCCTGCGCCGGGAGGAGCGCGTCGCCGAGCGCGCGGCGCGACGCATCCGTCGGGCTATCACCGGATTGATAGACCAGCACCGGCAGATCGACGCCGAGCGCGAAGCGATGAAACAGGCCCAGGCTCGCGGTCACGTCGCCGGTGACCTGGTGGCGGATCACGTCGAACGCCACGGCCCGGGTCGTCGGATCGCGCAGCGTGATCGGCCGGAACGCGTACGACATCCACAGCCCCGCGTTCCACTCGGCGGTCCCCGGCGTCGACGCCGGCTCCAGGTAGAGCCCGGACGCTGGATCGGTCGAGGCGTGGAAGTTTCGCAGATCGGCCGAGGGTACCGGCGTCGCCTGCGCGCGAGCGGAGCGCGGCGCGAGGAGAACGGCGACGGCGGCGGAGGCGAGGAGAGCCCGTGATCGCATGGCGGCCGCGAGGGTAGATCAGGGCGCGCGGCTCCGGGAAAACTGTTTGCAGCGCAGAGACTTCGCCTTCTGCCGGGGGCCGTGCCATAGGCGCGGGCATGGACGCGATCCGGGTACGTGGGGGTAGGCGCCTCAATGGCATCATTCCCATCAGCGGCGCGAAGAACGCGGCACTGCCGATTCTCTGCGCCACGCTCCTCTCCGACGGCGAGAGCCTCCTTCGCAACGTCCCCGCGCTCCGGGACATCGACACCACGTCGGCGTTGCTCCGCTTCCTGGGCCGCAAGATCGACACCGCGCCGCCGCTCGTGCGCGTGTACGCGGGCAGCGACGTCCGGCCCGAGGCGCCCTACGAGCTCGTCAAGCAAATGCGCGCGAGCATCATGGTCCTCGGCCCGCTCCTGGCGCGCTTCGGTCGCGCCAAGGTCTCGCTCCCGGGCGGGTGCCAGATCGGCTCGCGCCCCGTCGATCAGCACCTCAAGGGCCTCGAGGCGCTCGGCGCGACCATCAGCGTGCAGCGCGGCTACATCGTCGCCGAGTGCAAGC
>JBDTXR010000664.1:0-3633 GCA_040006075.1 Byssovorax sp.
GATCGCGCCGGACTCCACCCTTGATCTCGACCTCGGCGAAGGCCACCTGACGAAGCTGCACTACCGATGGGACGGCGCCGCGCTCACGGTGATGATCCCGAGCGGCGCGTGGGCCGGCGTGGCCCGTCTGGAGCCCGCGGCGTCGAGCCCACGCTGATTGGCAATCACAGCGTGCGGAGCCGTCGCGCCGCCTCTTCGAGCACGTCATCCTCCTTGGCGAAGCAGAAGCGCGTCAGCGTCTCGCCCACCGGATCGGCGTAGAACGACGTCGCGGGGACCGAGGCGATCTTCACGCGATCGAGCAGCAGCATCGCCGCGGCCTTCGACGTGGGCGCGCCGAGGCGGCGCACGTCGGCGAGCACGTAGTACGCGCCTCGCGGGACGTAGGGCGTGAGGCCCGCGTCCGTCAGCGCCGAGCAGAGGATCTCGCGCTTCACGGCGTAGCTCTTCGAGAGATCGGAGTAGTACCGATCGGGCATTCCCAGGCCGGCGACGACGCCGTATTGCAGCGGCGTCGGGGCGCAGACGTAGAGCAGATCGTGGGTCACGGTGATCCGTCGCGCGAGCTCGGCCGGCGCGGTGAGATACCCGAGGCGCCAGCCGGTGATCGCGAACGTCTTCGAGAGGCCGGAGAGCGTCACGGTGCGCTTGCGCGCGTCGCCGCGGGTCGCGAGCGGAGCATGCTTGTGGCCATCGAAGACGATGTGCTCGTAGATCTCGTCGGTGATGGCCAGCAGATCGTGCTCTTCGAGGATCGCCGCGAGCCGATCGAGCTCGCCCGTCGACCAGACCTTGCCGCTCGGGTTGGCGGGCGTGCAGACCACGATGGCCCTTGTTTTCGGGGTGATCGCGGCGACGAGCGCGTCGAAGTCGACGGACCAATCCGGCGGCAGCGTCGGCACGAGGACCGGCTTCAGGCCGAACGTGAGCACCGTGTTGAGGTGATATCCATAGTAGGGCTCGAAGAGGATGATCTCGTCGCCCGGATCGAACAGCGCGAGGCACGCCGCCGCGAAGCCGCCGGTCGCGCCCGAGGTGACGACGATCTCGGTGGCCGGATCGAAGTCGAGGCCGTAGTGCCGCGCGATCTTGGCGCGCACCGCCTCGCGCAGCGGGAGGATGCCCTCCGGCGCGGTGTACACGACCCGATTTTCGGTGATCGCCTCGCGCGCGGCCCGGGCGACCGGCGCGGGCGTGGGCAGGTCGCAGATCCCTTGCCCGAGGTTGATTCCGCCTACCGCGTCGCAGGCGCGGCTCATCGAGCGGATGTCGGAGATGACCAGGGACGCGAGGCGGGCGCCGAGCTTCATGCGGCGACGGTAACGCAAAAGCCTGCCGCGCGCCGCGTCCGCCGGGGTAAGGTGCGGACGTGGTGGACCGAGGCCGCTCTCCAATCCGGCCGACGCCGTCCCACTCCGCAGCGCCGGAGGAGGAGACGGATCCGGCCTCGACCGAGGACAAGCTCGAAATCGAAACCAGCTCGCTGAGCGCGGGCGAGCTCACCCGGCTGCTCGAAGACGACGACCAGAAATCGCGCACCGCCACCGTCGAAATCACCGCGCCCGAGCTCGACGCGCTGCTCGCGAAGGCGCGCCCCGATCCCACGCGGCCCTCGGTTCCCGAGCCGCCGCCGTCGCGCCCGATGCTGACGACGGCGCCGTACGACGAGGTCACCGCGTACGCTCTGCTCGACAAGGACGCGGCGTCGCCGCAGCCGGCGACCGCCGTCGAGGACGACGCGCCGGAGATCGAGACCGTCGACGACGACTCCAGCGACGTGGACGCCATCGAGGCCGACGTCGCAGACGAGAAGCCCGTCGTCGCGACGCCGGCCGCCGCGATCATCCCCGCGGCCACGTCGTCGGCGCCCCCGTCGCAGTCGATCCCGCCGGCGGGACCGGCGTCCGCGTCGCCGCCCGCGATTGCGCCGCTCCCCGCGGCGATCACGCCCTCTCCGATGCGCGCGAGCTTGCCGTCCGCAAGCGCCGAGTGGCCGGGAGAAAAAGACCGCAAGCGCAAGACGAGAATGATTCTCCTCGGCGTGGGCGGCCTCGCCGCGACAGGCCTGCTCTATCTGGCCTTCACCGAGCCCGACGCCGCTCCCGCGGCGCCGCCCGCCGCCGTCGTCGAGCCGACGCCGGCGCCGCCCGCGACCGTCGCGCCGAAGCCGCAGAGCGCCGCAGAAATCGAGGCCCGCAAGGCCCTCTCGCGGCTGCGCGACGGCATGGGCGACTGCGTGCGTCACGTGATTGGCAGTGTCCCCGGGAGCTCCCCCGCTGTCCCCGCGGCGATGAAGCAGGCCAGTGGAGCCGGCTATACCGCTCTCGCTGCGGACTGGAAGACGGCAGTCTGGTCGTGCGCGAAGTTCCACCACGACGCCCCGATGCAGTTTCAGCTTCAATGGCAGAGCGCCAAGCCGGGGGCCGAGGCCGTGGGGCTCGCGTGGATCGACGACAACGGCGACGGCGAGCCCGATCGCGTCCTCGGGTTCCGCGCCACCGCGAAGGGCTCGCACGACGTCGACCTCGGCGAGATCGCGCCGATGGAGATGCGCCCTGTCCTCCCCGTGCGCTGATCCCGGGCGGGAACGCGCCGCCGCCGCGCGGCGTTCCCTGCCCCGTGACCTTCGTCTTCGCCGTCCCGGCCTCGGTGCCGCGCCTTTTGCGGCGTGGCGCGGGCCTCGTGGACGATCTGCTCGATCGCTGTGGAAGCCCTGAGGACGCGGTGAGATCGGATCCCCACGGCGGCGCCCCGCTCGCGCGCGAGGTCTGGCGGCTCGCGTGGCCGGCGATAACGCACATGTTCCTGGTCACGCTGATGTTCCTCGTCGGCCGCGTGATGGTCGGCCGCTACTCGCCCACGGCGCTGGCCTCGCTCCAGATCAGCGGCACGCTGGTGTGGTCGACGTACTCGATCTTCACGGCGTTCTCGGCCGGCACGCTCGCGGTCGTCGCGCGCAGCATCGGCGCCGGCGATCGCGACGAGGCCGCCCGGGCGGCGCGCGCGTCGCTCTTCTTCGCGGCGCTGCTCGGCGTGCTGGTGACGGTGCCGATCCGCCTCGCCAACGGCTCGCTCTTGCGCGCGCTGTTCCCGCACGCGTCGGACGCCGTGCTCGCCGACGCGGGCGCCTACCTGCACATCGTGCTGCCGTTCCTGCCGCTCGCGTTCATCGAGGCCATCGCCGCGGCGACGCTCCAGGGCACCGGCAACACCCGCGCTCCGCTCTATGTCGCGACGGTGGGCAACATCGTCAACGTCGTCCTCTCGTACCTGCTCATCTTCGGTCGCTTCGGCTTCCCCGAGCTCGGCGTGCGCGGCGCCGCGGTCGGCCACGCGGCCACGATGTCGATCGAAGGCCTGCTCCTCGCGGCGGTCTTGCTCTCGAAGAAGAGCCCGCTCGTGCTGCGCCACGGCCGCGGCGGCGACGTCGTGGCGCTGCGCCGCGTGCTCCGCGTCGCGTGGCCGGCGTTCGGCGAGAAGGCCATCTACCACGCGGGATTCCTGGCCTTCATCGCCATCATTGGCCTGCTCGGCACCGAGGCGATGGCGGCCAATCAGGCGCTGCTGGCGCTCGAGGCGCTCTGCTTCCTCTCGGCCGACGGCTTCGGCGTCGCGACCGCCGCGGTGATCGCC
>JBDTXR010000665.1:0-3603 GCA_040006075.1 Byssovorax sp.
TTGCCGCTGACGTCGATCGCCTCGCTCCTGTGCTCCGCGAGGTCGCTTCGCGCATCCACCAGAACCCCGAGCTTCGCTACGAAGAGCACCAGGCGGCGGCCTGGCTCGCCGAAGCGGTGGAGCGCGCAGGCGTCCCGGTCGAGCGCAACCTTGGAGGCCTTTCCACGGCATTTCGCGCCCGGATCGGCAGCGGCGCAGGGCCGCGGATCGCCATCCTCGCCGAGTACGACGCGCTCCCCGAGATTGGCCATGCGTGCGGCCACAACCTCATCGCCGCTGGCGCTCTCGGCGCGTTCCTCTCGCTCGCGCAGCAGAAAGAAGCCCTCGTTGGCACCGTGGATCTCGTGGGCACTCCGGCCGAGGAGGGCGGCGGCGGGAAGATCCGTTTGCTCGACGCCGGCGCCTTCGCGGGTGTCGACGCCGCGATGATGTTCCACCCGCTCGACCGCGATCTGCTCGCGCACCCGGCCCTGGCCATGCAGCGAGTCGAGGTGCGCTTCGAGGGGACACCGTCGCACGCGGCCCTGGCGCCGTGGGATGGAACCAGCGCCCTCACGGCCTGTTTGCAGACGTTTCACCTCATCGACTCGCAGCGGGTGCACTTTCGCGACGGGGTGCGGGTGCATGGCTATGTGATCAACGGCGGACAGGCGGTGAACATCATCCCCGAGCTTTCAATCGCGGAGTTTTCGGTGCGAGCGCTCGATACGGTGGAGCTCGCCCGGGTGCTGGCGATCGTCGAGCGATGTGCGCGCGGAGCGGCGATGGCGGCCGGCGTGAAGGTGACTGTGACGCGGGGCGAGAGCTACAAGAACCTGATCAACAACCTGGCCATGGTGCGGCGCTTCGGAGCGCACCTGGAGTCCCTCGGGCGCACGCCGGCAGAGACCGATGGCGAGATGGGCGCCGGCTCCACCGACATGGGCGATGTGTCGCACGCGGTGCCCTCGATCCACCCGTGGATCGGGATCTGCGCCAAGGGCGAGACCACGTGTCACCAGCATGCGTTCCAGATCTGCGCGGGGAGCGAGCGCGGGATGGAGAGCATGCTCGTCGCGGCCAAGGCGATGGCCTTGACTACGGCGGATCTGCTGGCGGACGCGGGGTTGCGCGCGGAGGTGAAGCGGGAGTTCGAGGCGCGTTTGCGGGGGTAGGGACTGACCACGTCGCGATGGCGACTGTCAGCCTTCGTGATCGCCCTTGTCGCCGTCGCCCTCGATTTCCCGGAGCAAACGCACGAGAGGGCCAATCACCGGCTTCAGGGCGCTCATCACCGGGACCTCTTTGGCGGCCATGGTCAGGGTGGTGAGGGCCGTCATCAGGCCTCGGGCGTGCTCGGCGGCGACCGCGACGGCGCGGGCCACCTCGGGATCGACGCCGGTGGCGCGGCGGAGGCGGCTGCCCAGGTCTTCGATGGATTTCGCGGCCTGCTGCGCGGCGGACTGGAGCTGGGCGGCCTCCTGGCCGACGTCGCTCACCTCGGAGCGCGAGCGCTCGAGCTGGCGGCGGACCTCGGCGGACTCGCCCGAGATCTCCTCGCCCACGCGCGCGAGCTGCTCGGCGGCGTCGGCGCCGCGGCGGACGTTGGCGCGGATCTCTTCCGACAGGAGCAGGAGCGCGCGGCCCTGCGGCTCGTTCAGGCGCGCCCCTTCGAGGCCGGCGTTGAGCGCCACGACGCCGAGGCGCTCGAAGGATTCGGTCACGCGCGCGGCGTTGGCAGCGAGGCCCTCGGCGCGCGCTGCGACGAGGTTGGCGCGCTCGGCGGCGGCGTCGATCGAGGCGCGCTGGCGAGCCACCGCGGCGGCGAGGCGCTCCGCGCGCTGGCTGGACTCCTCGATCGATCGCAGCGCTTGCTCCTCGGCGTTCCACAGCGCGGCGTCGTCGAGGCCGAGCGTGGGCGGCGCGTCGACGCCGTCGGATCCGACGACGCTGGCCGTTCGTCGCAGCACATCCATCCATCGTCGACGCCGGGGTGCGCTCATGATCGATCTCCGTTGGTGCCAGGGGGACGGGGCGGGACCGGGGTCCGCGGTCGCGCGGGGACGCTGGACGAGCGCGCGCCGGGGCGTCCCGACGGCGGAGCGCTCGGGCGCGACGAGACGGCGCGCTCGGCCCAGATCGCGGTCTCGGCGCGAGCGTAGAGGGCGCGCACGTCGAGCGTGGGGACCTCTTCGCCGCGCCAGAGGACGCCGCCGCCGCCGTCGAGCGGATCGAACACGCCGGTGGCCACGACGGTGCCGCCGATGAGCGCGACGCGCACACTCCCGAGGAGGCAGAGCACCGCGCGATCGGATCCGGGAACGGGCCACTCGGCGCCCGCGAGGTACGGCGCAGGCGGCGGGATCGGGATCGGGATCGAGGTCGAGGTCGAGGTCGAGGTCGAGGTCGAGCCAGCGGCCGCGGTGCTCGGGCGCTTGCCCAGCTCGAGGACGGTGATCACCTCGCCGTCGGCGAGCGCCAGGCCGCGCGCAGGCGGCCGCGCGCCGGGCACGTCGATCATGCAGGTGAGCGCGGTGAGGCGCGACGCGACCGTGGCGGGGATGAACACCAGCGTCGGGCTGTCGTCCTCGTCCACGTACGAGAGCAGCACGCCGCCGTGATCGGCGAGCGGCGCCGCGGCCTCTCGCGACGGCTCGTCGCGAGGCGTGCTCATGCGGCGCGCGGCCGGAGCACGCGCGACTGCATGAACTGGTAGAGCGCCTTGATGGCGTCGAACGATCCGACCGCGCTCTCCTTGATGATCTCGTTCACCGTGCGCGTGCCGTCGACGGCGCCGATCACCAGCTTGTCGATCCGCGTGAGCTTGCTCGGGTCGAGCGACTCCAGCGCGAACTGGTCGACGATGATGATCTGATCGAAGTGGATCGTCCCCTCCATCAGCCGCCACTCGTCGACGCGGCGGAAGCCTTCGAGCACCAGGCCGGAGACGCCGAGCCCGAGCTTCGCGGCCTCGGCCTCGGGGCGGAACGGCTCGCGCGTGAAGGAGAAGCGGCCGTACGGCCAGCGGAGGATCTCGTAGATCAGCTCGCTCGACTGGCGCGAGAGCGCCTCGGTCAGGTCTTCGCGGCTGACCTTGCCGGAGTCGACGAGCGCGTCGCCCAGGAGCGGCCCGCCGGTGCCTCGCGCGAGGATGACGTGATCGACCTGCTCGCGCGTGACCAGGCCCTTCTCGACGAAGTAGCGACCGAGGCGATACTCGTCCGACGTGCCGCGCGCCTGGACGAAATCCACCAGGCCCTGACGGAGCGAGATGGTGACCGCGGAGCGGGCGTTGCTGATGCGAAGCACGCCGGTTTGCCGCTGCATTTGCAGCACTTGCAAGATCTCCGCGAGCGGGATGGCCGCGATGTCGCCGCCCATGACCTCTTTCGCGGCGCCCTCGCTGCCCTCCAGATCGCGCAGCGTGGTGGCCAGCGCGTCGACGACCTCGCTCGAGATGGCGCGCGCGACGGTGGCGAGGAGCGAGGCCTCGATCTCCCGCTCCTGCGGCGTGAGGCTGAGGATCGCCGGCGCGACGGCGTTGGCGATCTGCTGCGCGACCTCGATCGTCAGCTTCATCCGGTGCTGGCGCGGGCCCACGCTCGGCCGGATGCTGTCGGCGAT
>JBDTXR010000666.1:0-3603 GCA_040006075.1 Byssovorax sp.
CGAGCACGTTGCCGCGGGCGTCCTTGTAGACCGAGGCGTTGTAGAGAACGTCGGTCAGCTCGCCGTCGCTGTGGCGGATGGTGAGCGGGTAGTCGGTGACGGCGCCCTTCTCGAAGACCTCCTTGTACCCTTCACGGGCCTTCTCGGGCTGGGTGAAGTAATCCGAGAAGTCGGTGCCAATCAGCCGGTCGCGGTCCACGCCGGTGACCTTGATCGTGGCCTCGTTGACGTCTGTAATCTTGCCCTCGGGGCTGATGGTGACCAGGGGATCGAGGGAGGCTTCGATCAGGCTCCGAGCGTACTGCGAGGCCGTCTTCTGCTCGGTCACGTCGCGGGCGGCGGCGAAGACGCCGAGCACGTTGCCGTTCGCGTCGCGGTAGACGGAGGCGTTGTAGAGCACGTCGATCTGCCGGCCCTCGCGGTGCCGGATGGTGAGCGGATAGTCGGTGACGGCGCCCTGCGAGAAGACCTGCTGGTAGCCCTCGCGGGCGTTGTCGGGCTGGGTGAAGTAATCCGAGAAGTCGGTGCCGATCAGCCTCGCGCGCGGGACGCCGGTGACCTTGATCGTGGCCTCGTTGACGTCTGTAATCTTGCCCTCGGGGCTGATGGTGACCAGGGGATCGAGCGACGCTTCGATGAGGCTGCGGGAGTACTGCGACGCCGCGAGGATCTGCTCGTCGGCGCGCTTGCGCTCGGTGATGTCGCGGGCGATCGACGAGGCGCCGACGATCCGCCCGGCCTCGTCGAGGATCGGCGAGATGGTGAGCGAGACGCTGATGACCTTGCCGTCCTTGCGCACGCGGAAGGTCTCGTAGGGCTCGACGCGCCCGCCGCCGCGGATCGTCGCCAGCTCTTCGGTGATCTCGTACGCGCGCTCGGGCTGCATGAGCCGGACGATGGAGTGGCCGCGGATCTCGTCGGCGGTGTAGCCGTAGATCTTCTCGGCGGCGCGGTTCCACGTGAGGACGACGCCGTCGAGCGTCTTGCTGATGATCGCGTCGTCGGCGGAGTCGACGATGGAGGCCAGCAGCGCGATCCGCGTGGCCTCGGGCAGCGGGGCGTCGTGGTCAGTCGGAGGAGGGGGTTCCGTGGTGCTCATTGGCCTCTTCATCCGGCGGCGCGCCGCCGCCGACTTCGAGAGGACTCTAGAGCAACGCCGCGAGAAGATGGATCACTATTTCGCGCGGTGGGCGGGGCAAATCCCGCGCGCGCGGCGACGGCGCGCGGCGGAGCAGGCCTGTCGCGATCGTGCTTTGCGGATCGCGGGCAGAAGAGGAGGGCGCCCCGCGGAAGACGCGGCGAGCCCGGACCGGGCGGCGTCAAATCCGAGCTTTGGCGGCATGAGCGCGCCCCGGGCGGCGAAAATTCGCTAGGCTCGGATCGACGCCTCACCCGACTGACCCCGTGAGCCCATGAACCACCCTTCACCGTCCTCTGCTCGTAGCGTGTTTCGCATCCTGCTGGTGGAGGACAACCCCGGCGACGCCGAGCTGGTGCGCGAGGCGCTGGGGAGCGCGTCGGCCCGGATCGATCTCTCCCACGTCGAGAGCCTCGCCGGCGCGGGCGCGCGGCTTTCGGCGGGCGGCGTCGACGTGGTGCTCCTCGATCTGTCGCTGCCCGACGCGTCCGGCCTGCAAGCCGTGGAGCGCCTCCACGACGCCGCGCCCGACGTCCCGATCGTGGTGCTGACTGGCAGTCAGGACGAGGCGCTCGGCGCCCTCGCGGTCCAGGCCGGAGCGCAGGACTACCTCGTCAAGGGCCAGACCGACGACTGGTTGCTGATCCGCGCCATGCGCTACGCGATCGAGCGCCAGCAGATCCACGCGGAGCGAGCGCGGCTGCTGGCGCAGGAGCACGCGCTCCGCGTCGAGGCCGACGCCCAGCGCGAGCGCGCGTCGTTCCTCGCGCAGGTGAGCCTGCTGCTCACTGGCTCGCTCGACGACGCCGGGCTCGACGAGCGCTTCGCCCAGGTGGCGAGCCTGGTCGTGCCGCGCTTCGCCGATTGCTGCGTGATCACGCGGGGCCGCGGCGGGGCGCACCGTCTGGTCGCGGTCACGCACGTCGCACCGGATCGGGAAGAAGGGGTGCGCGCGCTCTATGCCGAGACCAGCCCGACGCCGGGCGACACCCCGAGCGACGAGGGCAAAGAGCCCGGGAGCGCGCGCGATTCACAGCGCGCCGCGCTGATTCGATATCTCACGGCCACCTCGGTGATCACCGCGCGGGTCGAGTCCCAGGAGGGCCCCGAGGGGGCGATCTCCTTCCTTCACACCAGCGCATCGGGCCGGGTCCACAGCGCCGAAGACCGGGCGATGATGCAGGATCTGGCGCGGAGCGCGAGCCTGGCCCTGGAGAACGCGCGCCTCTACAACGAGGTTCGCCGCGCCGTCGGCCTGCGCGAGGAGTTCGTGGCCATCGCGTCGCACGAGCTCCGCACCCCGCTCACCACCTTGACGTTGCAGCTCGAGGGGCTGAAAGGCCTCCTCGCCGAGGCGCCCGAGCCGCTGCGCGCGCGGCTGATCACCAAGCACCTCCGGCTCCACAAGCAAGCGAGCCGGCTCGAGCAGCTCGTGAGCGATTTGCTCGACGCGGCGCAGAGCAGCGCCGATCACCTCGCGCTCGACGTGCAGCCCCTCGATCTCGGCGAGCTCGTCCGTCAAGTCACCGGCCGCCTTTCCGAGGTCGCCTCCGCCGCGGGCTGCGCCGTGGACATCCACGCTCACGAGCCGGTGGTCGGGCGCTGGGATCCGCGCCGCTTGGAGCAGCTCATCACCAACCTGCTCTCCAACGCGCTCAAGTACGGCAAGGGAAAGGCCGTCGAGCTCGCCTGCGCGCGCGACGAGGGCGAGGCCGTCCTCTCCGTCCGCGACCACGGCATCGGCATCGCGCCGGCCGACGCCAAGCGGGTCTTCGAGCGCTTCGAGCGCGCCGTCTCCGCCCGTCAGTTCAGCGGCCTCGGGCTCGGCCTCCATATTGCGCGGAGCATCGTCATGGCCCATGGCGGGTCGATTGTCGTGAGCAGTGAGCTCGGTCAGGGCGCGACCTTCCTGGTGCGCCTTCCTCTGGATCCCCCCTCGATCGCTGAAGGGAGCGCGGCCGCATCATGACGTACGAATGCGCTGATATCCTCCTCGCCGAAGATGACGCGGATCTGCGCGAGGCGATGGTCGACACGCTCAGCGAGGCCGGGTACACCGTCGAGGCGGTGGCCAACGGGCGCGACGCGCTGGAGTGGCTGGAAGACACGCTCCACGCGCCGAAGCTGATCCTGCTCGATCTGATGATGCCCGTGATGGATGGATGGCAATTCCTGGACGAGCGCGAGAAGACGCCGAAGATGGCCTCCGTCCCGGTCGTGGTCCTCTCGGCCAATGGCAGCTTCACGGCGAAGAGCGAGACGGTGAGCTTCATGCGCAAGCCGGTGAAGGTGCAACCGTTGCTGGCCCTGATCGCCATGTATTGCGCCGCGCCCCGGAGCTGACGCCGCGCTCGAGGCCCGGTGGCGAGAGGCGCCGGCGCACCGTGGCGAAATCACGTGCTGAAGGTCTGACCGTTTTTCGGTCAGACCTGATGCGGGGTGGGGTGGGGCGGGGAGGCAAGTTG
>JBDTXR010000667.1:0-3597 GCA_040006075.1 Byssovorax sp.
GGCACCAAGATCGACATCGTCGAGAAGCTGATCATCGATCTCGGCAAGCGCTTCGAGGGTCGTCCGGGCGGGTATACCCGCACGACGAAGCTCGGGCCGCGCCGCGGCGACGGCGCGCAGATGACGATCATCGAGTTCATCGACGCGGCGCCGCCGGTCGACAAGGTCGCTCCCACCGCTGCTCCCGAGGCTGCCACGGCAGGTCCCTCGGAGCTGACGGCGACCACGGAGCCCGAGCCGGCCGCGAGCTGATCCGGATCCGAGATGCAGAGCGCCCCGCTCGCAGCAGAAGCTGCGGCGGGGCGTTTCGCATTTGTCTCCCCGCTCTACAGATACCCCTGTGCTTGTAGCCTGAACAGGCTCGCGTACCGCCCGCCGGCGGCCACCAGCCCGTCGTGGGTCCCCTCCTCCTGCACCTGCCCGCCTTCGAGCACGATGATCCGGTCCGCCATTCGCACCGTGGGAAACCGGTGCGAAATCAGGATCGTCGTCCGCTCCTTCGCGAGCTTGCGGAAGCGCTCGAACACCGCGTGCTCCGCCTCGGCGTCGAGCGCGGCGGTCGGCTCGTCGAGAACGAGGATATCCGCCTCTTCGCGCATGAACGCGCGCGCCAAGGCCACCTTCTGCCACTGGCCGCCCGAGAGCTCGGTGCCGTCCTTGAACCACTTGCCGAGCTGCGTTTCCAGGCCGTCCGAGAGGTGGGCGACGACCTCGGTCGCCCCGCCGAGCTCGACCGCGCGGACGATGCGGGCCTGGTCTTCGCGGTGATCGACGCTGCCCAGCCCCACGTTCTCGCGCACCTTGAACTGGTATTGATTGAAGTCCTGGAACACCACGCCAATCCGCTTGCGCAGGGCGTCGCGATCCCACGATCGCAGATCGCGGCCGTCGAGGAGGATGCGCCCCTCGGTCGGCTCGTAGAGGCGGGTGAGCAGCTTGATGAACGTGGTCTTGCCCGCGCCGTTGTGGCCGACGAGCGCCAGGCTCTCGTTCTTGGCGATGCGCAGGCTCACGTGGCGGAGCGCCCACCCCTTCTGGCCCGGGTACTGGAAGCCCACGTCGTCGAACACGATGCCTTCGTCCACGGTGGCGCCCGTCGTCAACAGCAGCGGCGGCGCCGCGACCGTGATGTCGAGGTACTCGAAGAGGTTCGACATGTAGAGGTTGTCCTCGTACATCCCGCCGATGGCCGTGAGGATCGACTGGAAGGCTTGTTGACCCTGGCGAAACGCCATCACGAACAGGACCATGTTGCCGAGGGTGAGGCGGCCCGCCGCCGCCGCGAGCGCCATCAGCGCATACGCTACGTAGAATGCCCCGGTGCCCAGCAGCGAGAGCGCCCCCGCCGCGCCGGCGCGGCTGATCGCCAGCTTCTTGTCGTCGTCGTAGAAGCTCTGCCCCAGCGTGCGGAAGCGATCGAGCAGCACCGGGCCCAGGCCGAAGAGCTTCACCTCCTTCGCGTGCTCGTCGTTGGCCAGCACGTACTCCAGGTAATTGAGCTGGCGTGAGGCCGGCGAGCGGCGGTTGCGCATCCGGAAGGCCGCCGACGAATACCGCACCTCGGCAATGGTGGCAGGCACGGCTGCCGCGATCAGGCCGAGCACCGCGAGCCCGCTCCACTGCACCAGGAGGATGACATAGCCCACCAGGGTGATCGTGTTCTGCAGGAGCTGGAAGGTCTCGGTCACCACCGAGAGCGGGCGGGACGAGGCCTCGCGACGGGCCTTGGTGAGCTTGTCGTAGAACTCGGCGTCCTCGAAATGACGGAGCTCGAGATCCTGCGCCTTCACGAGGATCATGGTGTTGATGTCGAGGCTCAGTCGCGCGCCGAGCAGCTGACGGACGAGGCCGAGCCCGCGCTGGCCGAACGACGCGACGGCCACGGCGGCGAGCTCGATCAGCACCCAGTCCCACGTGTGCTCGCGCGAGCGGTCGACGACCGCATCCATGATGCGCTTGCCCGCGTAGGCGACGCCCAGCGGGATGAGCGAGGCGATGATCGTCAGCAGACCGAGCGCGACGCTGCCTCGCGGGGACGATCGCCAGACCAGCCGCAGGGTGCGCGGAGTGTGCGCAAAGCTCTCTTTGAGGCGTGAAAACACGCGCCGAGTCTAAGCACGCGACGGCGCGGAATGGCGGCCTTTGCAGAACTTATTGGAGCCGCTCGCGGAAGAAGGCCAGCACCCGGTCGAGCGCGATCCGGGTGGGGTGGCCGGCCTCGTCGACGAGATCGGTCGTCACCACCGAGTGCGCCGAGGCCTTGATTCCATGGGGATTGCCGCGCGAGGAGTCGATCTCGATCCCCTCGAAGCCGTCGCCGAGCTCGGCGCGCAGGTGGGCGAAGCGCTCCTTGGGGCACATCGGATCGCCGGTGAAGCGCAGGCCGAGCACGGTGACGCCGGCGGCCGTGCGCTGCTTGACCACCGCGAGATCGGCGTCGGAGAGGTGGAGCCCGGCGCGCCGCTCCTTGCCGAGCGGGGCGGGGAGCGAAGGCTGGCTGAGCACCGGCGCCATCACCACCGGATCGACCATGAGCGCGAGCGCGAAGTTGCCGGTGAAGCACATGCCGATGGCGCCGACCCCCTTGCCGCCGAGCTCGGCGTGCACGCTGCGGCAGAGGGCGCGCAGGTACGCGGTGATCGGGCTCGATTCGCGCGCCGCCAGGGCAGAAAACTCGCGGCTGACGCAGGCGCGCGCGATCTGTGCAAGCGCGTAGCCCGGCGTCATGGCCTTTCCGGGCGTGCCGAACAGCTCGGGCAGGAACACGGTGAATCCCTCGGCCGCGACCCGCTCCGCGAAGCCAATCACCTGCGGAGTGATGCCGGGGATCTCGGTCATGATCACCACGCCGGGGCCTTCCCCGCGGCGAAAGATGGTGCGGGTCGTTTCTTCGTGGGTGAAGGGCGAAGCGGTGAATCCAGGAAGGGGGCTGTCCATGCGCGCCCGGAGGATGGCAGAGACGAGCCCCGCCGGGAAGACACGGAAGATCGCCGCTTCGCAGGCCACCGCGACCACCCCGCGCCGAAGCACACCGGGCTCGTCGAAGTGTTCTGGCGAAGCACCCCGTAGAAAGCTGGGCTATGGTCCCCGGCCCATTCCCCCGGAGGTCTCTCGTGTCCCGTTTCATCGACGAGCTCAAGCGCACTCACCGCTGCGGCGAGCTCCGCGCCTCGGACATCGACCAGGAGGTCGTGCTCTTTGGCTGGGTCGCCAACCGACGCGATCATGGCGGCCTGATCTTCATCGATCTGCGCGACCGCGACGGCATCACCCAGATCGTCTTCGATCCCGACGAGAAAGACGCGCACATGCTCGCCGAGGCCACGCGCCCCGAGTGGGTGATCGGCATCCGCGGCGTGGTCCGCTCGCGCGGCGAGCAGTTCAGCAAGAAGGAAGGCAAGCTCGTCAGCGCCGTCAACCCGAAGCTGGCCACCGGAGCGATCGAGATCCTCGTGAAAGAGGCCACGATCTTCAACAAGGCCGAGACGCCGCCGTTCGAGATCAGCGACGAGATCGACACCCGCGAAGAGCTGCGGCTCACCTACCGCTACCTCGATCTGCGCCGCGCCCCGCTCCAGCGCGCGCTGCGCATGCGCC
>JBDTXR010000668.1:0-3584 GCA_040006075.1 Byssovorax sp.
TCGATCTTCCAGGAGGTCGCCGCTCGGGTGAAAGCAGGTCGGAGACCTCCCGGGAGATCCCCGACCTGCTTTTTTAGCCGAAATATGGGGTCCGACCGGCGGGCACGCGCTGTGTCGAGGGCCGGTCAACTCCTCCTCCGCTCCGCCACGGCGGGATGGAGATCGAGATCCCGGAGCGAGAGCCGAGGCCGTGACGCGCGCCATCCACCTCTGGAATTCAAAGCGGGAGCGAGGCCGGGAAATGCCGACCGGGAGACGATCCTGAGGCCCTTGACCCGCGCCGAGCAGAAGGCCGAAGTGAGCAGGGGCGGCGCCTGCGGGCTCGCGCGGAGGTGATACGCTGCCCGACACCATGCGCGCCCTGCTCTCCCCGCTGTCCAGGCGCCTCGCTCTCGCGGCCTCCGTCGTCATCTCCACTTCGGCCGCGTTCGCCGCTTGCGGCACCACCGGCAACCCCCCGGGCCTCACCTCCTCCGCGACGGCCTCCGCGAGCGGCACCGGCGGCGAGGGTGGCGGTACGTTCCTGGGCACCGGCGGGGGCAACACGCCGCCTCCGCCCGATGCGGGCGGGCTCTGCGGGCAGCTCATCACCCAGGTTCACAAGGATCCGCCCAACGTCTATTTCGTCCTCGATACGTCGGGCAGCATGGCCACGCCGGTCGGCAACTCCACGCGCTTCGCCCTGGTGCACGCGGCTGCGGTCGATCTGGTGGCGAACCTCGGCGCGCAGCTCAACGTGGGCGCGGCGCTCTTTCCGCTCGACGCGACGCAGGACAACGCCTGCCAGGCGGGCGGCGAGGTGCTCCCGGTCACGCCCGGCGAGATGCTCGACATCAACGCCTTCTCGAAGGTGACCAATGCGTCGCCGTTCGGAGGCACGCCGACCGCGGCCACGCTGGAGGCGCTGTACCCGACGCTGACCAAGCTGCCCGGCCGCACCATCGTCGTGCTCGCCACCGACGGCGGGCCCAACTGCGACGCCGACGCGCAGTGCGGCGCCGAAGACTGCATGGACAACATCGAGAGCGCCTGCAACCAGGGCGTGTGCTGCACGCCCACCGGGCCGAGCTGCTGCGGGCCCGACACCATGAACGGCGCGCTCGACTGCATCGATCGGAAGGCCTCCATCGCCGCGGTGGCCAAGCTCGCGGCGGCGGGGATCCGCGTGTACGTGGTCGGCGTGCCGGGGAGCGAGACCTACGGCACGGTGCTCGATCAGATGGCCCTGGTCAGCGGCGCTCCGCAGATCGCGCCGCCCTTCTATTACAAGGTCGAGGACTACTCGAGCCTCTCGGGGACGCTGGCCGGCATCGCCGCGATCGAGGTCTCGTGCGACTTCGATCTGGTGACGCCCCCGCCCGATCCCTCGCTCGTGAACGTGTACCTCGACGACGACGTGATCCTGCAAGACGCGGCCAGCGGGTGGCAGTGGGCCGTCGTGCCGTACATGACGCCGGTGCACGTGGTCGAGCTCCGCGGCGAGGCCTGCAAGCGCCTGAAGAGCGGCGCGGTGAAGCAGGTGCAGATCGCCGCGGGCTGCCCGACGATGGCCACGAAGTGAAGCGCTCGACCGAGGGCGCGCCGCGGCGCGAGGCGATCGCCATCGAGCTGATCGCCAACGCGAGCCTGCCGGAAGACCTGGTGACGGTGGACGCGATCGCGCGCGCTTGCTTCGAGGACGGCGGCTTCTCTGCGGCGGAAGAGCTCTCGCGTCCGTGGGCGCGCCTGTGGGCCGCGCGGACCGCGGAGGGCGCGCCGCTGGTGGGCTTCCTGATCGCCTGGCACGTCGCCGACGAGCTCCACGTGCTCAACGTGGCGACGCTGCCGGCCCTGCGCCGCCGCGGCGTCGGCCGCGCGCTGATGGACGCGGCGCTGGGCTACTCGTCCGCGAGCAAGATCCGGATCGTGCTGCTCGAGGTGCGGCGATCGAACCGCCCGGCGATCAAGCTCTACCGCGATCTGAATTTCACCGCGCTCGGCGTGCGCAAAGCCTACTACGCAGACAACGGCGAGGACGCGATCGAGATGATCCTCGCGCTCGATCCCGAGAGCGGCAAGGTGATGCCGGGGCGCGACGAGATCCGGATCGACGGGTGAGCCGCTCGGGGCTAAGAGCTGCCGCGTGCTCCCCCGCGATCGCGATCTGACTCTCTCGACGAGGCCGGAGCCGCCCGCGGCGCGCCGGCTCTGGACCGCGCCGCTGCTGGAGCGCGAGGCGATCGGCAGCGCGTACCACGTGCTGACGTTCGACGCGCCGACCGGAATCGCCGCGTTACCCGGCCAATTTGCGATGATCCGCTCGACGACGTGGGGCTCGGATCCGCTGCTCCCGCGGCCGATGAGCCTGCTCACCGCGGGCGCGCGGCCGTCGATCTTGATCAAGGTGGTGGGCCAGGGCACGCGCCGGATGGCCAACGCGTCGAGCGGCGAGGTGTTCGAATTGCTCGCGCCGCTCGGGCGCCCGTGGAGCGATTTCGATGTCGAGCGCGCGCCGCAGGTGGCCAGCGATCGCCGGCCGATCCTCGTCGCGGGCGGCGTCGGCGTGGCGCCGCTGCTCTTCCTCGCGCGCGCGCTCGTCGCGCGCGATAGCGCGCGCAAAGCGCTCGCGCTCTACGGATCACGATCGATCGCCGATCTCCCGCTCGACGCCGAGCTCGCGGCGGTGTCCGAGCTGCGGATCGCCACCGAGGACGGCTCGCGCGGGACGAGGGGCCGCGTGACGGTGATCCTCGAAGAGGCGCTGCGCGAGCACGCCGCGGCGGGCCTCCCCGTGAAGGTCTACACCTGCGGCCCCGAGGCGATGATGGCCGCGGTGGCCACGCTCTGCGCCTCGCTCGACGTGCCCTGCGAGGTCTCGCTCGAGACGCCGATGGCCTGCGGCTACGGCGTCTGCCTCGGCTGCCCGGTGCCCCGCAGCAGCACCGGCTTCCTCTACGCGTGCACCGAGGGGCCGTGCATCGACGCGTCGGCGATCGCCTGGAAAAGGAGCGCGAAGTGAGCGCGTCGCCCGCGGTCGATCTCGCGGTCACGCTCGGCGAGCTGACGCTGAAGAACCCGATCCTCACCGCTTCGGGGACCTTCGGCTACGGCCTCGAGTACGACGATTTCTTCGACACGGCCGAGCTCGGCGGCATCTGCACCAAGGGGCTCAGCCTCCTGCCGCGCGCGGGGAACCCGCCCGATCGGATCTGCGAGACGGCCTCGGGCATGCTCAACGCGATCGGCCTCGCCAACGTCGGCGTCGAGGCCTTCTGCACCGAGAAGCTCCCGAAGCTCCGCGCCCGCGGCGTGACGGTGGTGGCGAACATCTTCGCGACCACCGAGGAAGACTTCGCCGCGCTGGCGATCCGCGTCAGCAAAGAGGCTGGAGTCGCGGCGCTCGAGCTCAACGTGTCGTGCCCCAACGTCGAGAAGGGCGGGCTCCTCTTCGGCTGCGACGCCGTCGCCGCGGCCCGCGTCACCGCCGCCGTGCGCGCGGTGACCACGCTCCCGATCTGGGTGAAAATGTCGCCGGAAGCAGGCGATTTGAAGGGCGTGGGCCTCGCGTGCCAGGAGGCCGGCGCCGACGCGCTCACGGCGATCAA
>JBDTXR010000669.1:0-3582 GCA_040006075.1 Byssovorax sp.
GGTCAGCCTCTGAGACGACGCTCGCGGGGCCGTGGGCGCAGGGAGAGACGCCCACGACCCCGCCGCATTCGCCCGACCTCCGAGGGCGCCGCGCCTTGCGATCGGGAATTTCTCCAAATGTACGCCGTCGGCGCATCCTGATAGGATCAGGCGATGAGCCACGAGGCGAGGTGCGGCGCAGCCGCCGAAGACGAAGCTCGCGCCTTCAGCAAGAGAAAGAAAGCCCTCATGACCCTCTGGAAGCGTACACGCACCCTGGCTGGTGCCTCCCTCCTCGTGGCGCTCGCCGCGTGCACGACCAGCGCAGGTGGACCGGTCCGCGAGCTGCCAGCAGACGCCCGCGAGATCCTGGCCCGAGCGCCGGACGTGTATGCGCCGTCTCCGGGGAGCATGTCCGCCGAGAGCGCCCACCTCCGCGCGACCTTCGAAGGCGCGCTCGCGCCCGAGGCGCGTTCCATGATTGGCCACGATCCAGCGCTCGATCTCGTCGCCGCGGTGATCGCGCAGACCTTCAGCGACAATCAACAGCTCCCCACCAAAGCCTTGATTCAGTGGCTGTTCTGGAGATGCGGTGCCACCTCGCTGTACTCGCACACGCGGCCGAGCTGGGCCTTCGGAGGAAACCAGGTGCAAGAGCGGATGGACGGGTACGCTATCGCCTCGGCGCACACCACGAGGCCGCTCTTGCCCACCTCCTACGGCGTCGCGCGCTTCACGCAGGGCACGAAGACGTCACAGGCGATCGTGTTTGGCCGCGCCTCGCTCGACGTCGGCACCTTCCAGAAGCGGTATGCGCCGGGCGCGCCGCTCGTCCTCCACATCCGCCCGCTCGACGCTTCCACCGAGTTCGTCCTCTTCACCGACACCGGCGACGGCGGGGTCACCCGTGAGCCGATGCAAAAGCACGACGATGGGTCTTTCTTCATCTCTCGCTCTGCACCGTCGCGGCCCGGTCGGTACTTCCTCGAAATCCGCGCGCGCGGTCCACGATCTCTCGCTGCCGATCCCGGCCTCCCCTGGGAGCGCTCGCTCTTGTGGGCGCCAATCTACGTCGGCGTGCCCGAGCCGATGGTCCCCGACGAGCGCCTCCGCGTCGCGGCCCCGACCCCTGCAGATCCGCTCGCATGGCCAGCGTGGATCGCGGGCCAGTACAATGCCGAGCGCGGCAAGCTCGGCAATCCTCCGCTCACGCTCGACCCGCGGCTCACGACCATGGCGCAGGAGCGGAGCGCGGCGCTGGCCGCCGTCGACTTCGAGCCGCCGCCGGATCGTCAGCTCGCGCAGAAGCTCACCGCTGCCGGATTCCCCGTCGCGCGACACGACGAGTCGTTCGCGCCCGTCGAGTCGCCTTCCGATTACGTGTACATGCAGATGCTGCGCCCGTCTGCCCGGAAGAGGCTCTTCCTGGCGGAGCGGCTGCTCGTCGGCATCGGCGTCGCTGCCCGCGCCGCCGAGCCGAGCGGACGCCCGAGCTATGACGAGGTCGAGTATGCAGTCCTCCCGTAGACCCCCCGCAGAGAGCACGTTCTGGCTCCTCGCTCCACTCGGCCAGCCACGCGAGGGTCCCGGACACCGGACGACGGGTTGAGCTTCACCGGCGCCCCGCCCGCTCCGAGGAAAGCAGGGTACGATGCCGTCCGATGCTCCGCCTCAACACCTTCGTCATCTCGCATTTCTCCGAAAAGGCTCGCTGGGCGCTCGATCTCAACGGGATCGCGTTCACCGAGCGCCTCCTCCTCCCCGGGCCGCACCTGCTCGTGATCAAGCGCCTGGCGAAGGGGACGACGGTCCCGTTGCTCGAGCACGATGGCACCGTCGTCCAGGGATCGAGCAAGATCCTCGACTACCTCGAGCAGCGCTTGGGCGCGACGCGCCTCGCGGCCCCGCCCGGCCAGGAGCAGCGCGCGGCCGAGCTCGAGGCCACCGCGGATCGCGCATTTGGCCTGGGAACGCAGCGGATCTTCTACGACACGCTCCTCGAGAATCGCGAGATCGTCATCGACATGTGGACGCAGAACGGCCCCTGGTGGGGACGCGCGTACTTCGCGGTCGCGTTCCCGGTCGTCGCCCACCTCGTGCGGCGCACGTACAAGATCCGCCCCGACGCCGTGCAGCGAGCCAAAGACCTCTTCCGGCGCACCATGGACACCACGGATCAGGCGCTCGCGAAGGGGCCTTATCTGCTCGGCGATACCCTCTCACGCGCCGACGTGACCGTGGCCGCGCTCCTCGCGCCGCTGTGCACTCCCCCGGAGCACGTCTTGCGCTGGCCCACCGAGATCCCGCCCGAGCACGCCGCGTTCGTCGAGGAGTTCAAGGGCCGCCCGACCTGGGATTTTGTGCTCCGGATGTACCGCGAGCATCGCCGCGAAGGCCGCTCGCGCTGACTCCCCGCGACGAGCTGGATCGTTGGACCCGATCCCGCGATACGCTGCCGACCATGCTCTCCTCGCGCGGCGCCACGCTCGCTCTGCTGCTCGCGCTCCCCGGCTGCTTCGTCCACGCCGAGGCGCCGAAACAAGCCCCGTCGGGCCCCGCGGGAGGCCACGCGCCGCCGGGGATCGACGCCGCGCGCGCCTGCGTCGACTGGCGCGCTGCCGTCGCCGGCGACGGCGCGGCGCTCGAGCACGACTCGTTTCCCGAGCTGGATCCGTCGCAGAGCTGCTACGTGGCCGTGCGCTATACCGCCTCTGGACCCGAGGCCGATCCCCCGCCGCCGGGCTGCGGTTATCCCCGGGGCGCTGCGACCTTCGACGCGATGACGCGCGCCGCGGCTCGCTACGAGCGGATCGCCGCCGGGACCTCCTCGGAGCCGCTCCCGATCGACCTCGCCTGCGCGCTGCCCGACGAGGCGCGCCGCGCCGCCGCGAGCCACAACGCCCGCACCCTCCGCGCCCTGGCGAGGCGGCTCGCCACCCACGCGCCCTACCCTTACGCCGCGATATCCACCTTCGGCTTCGGCCACGGCGCGCAGAGTGACAGTGTGCTGGTGCCGTATCGCCCCGGCGCCACATGCCCGGTGCTCGGCAAGCGCGACATGGATCTCTTCGGCGTGAACATCACCCGCGCCGGGCGCGCCGCCGAGGCCTACTTCGCCGGCGTCGCCCCGGTGGTGACCGTGAGCGGCGGCTCGGTCCACTCCACGCTCGTCGAGGCGTTCTTGCTCGAATGGCTCCTCTCGTGTCGACTCGGCGTGCCGGCCGACGCGGTGCTCCTCGATCCCTGCGCCGATCACACCCACACCAACATTCGCAACACGGGCGCTCTCGTGCGGGAGATCGGGGGGCGCACCGCGTACCTGGTCACGGACGACGGCTTGCAGTCGGGCTACCTCGAAGAGTGGACGAGCTTTGATCTGATGGGCGGGAGCCTCGATCAGCGGTCGCTGCGCGATTTTGGCCACCTCCTCGGGAGCTGGCGACGGGCGAGCGTGGGAATGAGCGCCGGCTTCTGGTACACGCCGTATCGCTTCTGGGCCGAGCCCGAGGCCGGCCTCGGCAGCTTCACCTGCGTGCCCTGAAGCGCGGCGTCGGCGCCGCCCGCGTCGAGCTTGCGTCGATCGGCGTTACAATGCGAGACTGC
>JBDTXR010000670.1:0-3581 GCA_040006075.1 Byssovorax sp.
ATGCTCGGGCCCGGAGGTCGCCTCGCTGATGCAGAGCGCCCGCTCCAGCAGCGGCTTGGCACCGGCCGCGTCGCCCAGGACATTCAGCACCATCGCCAGGTTCGACAGGCGGGTCGCCACCAGCGGATGCTCGGGTCCGGAGGTCGCCTCGTCGATGGCCAGCGCCCGCTCCAGCAGCAACTTGGCTCCGGCCGCATCGCCCAGGTTGTTCAGCGCCGTCGCCAGGTTCGACAGGCGGATGGCCACGGTCGGATGCTCGGGCCCGGAGGTCGCTTCGTTGATGCCGAGCGCCCGCTCCAGCAGCGGCTTGGCCCCGGCCGTATCGCCCAAGTCCTGAAGCACAAGCGCGAGGTGCGACAAGCTGGCAGCCTCGCGCGCGAGGTCCGGTGGATCGAGCTGTTCTGCTCTTGCGAGCGCCTTCTGAAAGAGCGCCAGCGCTTCGTCGTTTTGTGCGCGGTTGCCAAGGTGCGTCGCGCGTCGATCCGTAATCCTGATCCACGCAAGCTTGCTGCCCACACGATCGGCAGCCGCGAGCGCCTGATCAAGGTGCTCCCAGCGCGCATCGACGGCTTCCATCTCCGCGCGTGTCCGGTTCAAGTCGACCGCTTCCTCGATCCAGCGCTCGGCAGCCTCCACTCCTCGTCGGCTCACCTCGCGCCATGCCTCCGCGCGTTCCGCTTGCTCCGCCCGCGTCCGCACCTGCCGATGTACCAGCCGGTGCAGCGACACCACGCCCGCCTCCTCGTCCAGCGTCACCAGCCCAAGCGCCTTGATCGTCGCCTTCGCCGCCGCGGTCGCTCCCTCCGACGGCAAGCCCGCGGCCTCCACGGCCCACGCGAGCGGCACCAGCTCGGGCGCGAACATCGCCGCGCCTTCGAGCAGCGTGCGCGCTTCGGCGTCGCACCGATCGATCGAGAGATCGATCGCTGCGAAGACCCCGCGCCCGTACTCGCTCACGAGCCTCGGATCGGCGAGCACGCGCGCCATCTCCGCGCAGAGCACGCGCTCGTACGCGATCCACGAGCCTACGTACTGCGTGCTCGCGCCGCGCGCCGCCATCTCCACGGCGACAGCGAGCCCGCCCAGTTCCTCCACCAACACGCGCCGCTGCGCGCTCGCCTCCGCCTCACCTCCCGCCGCGCCCGCGATGGCATCCGCGACCTCCCGCGCCTGCGCCTCGGGCAGCACCTCCAGCCGTCGCGACGATCCCTCCGCGAGCGCTTCGTCGCGCGTTGTCACGAGCACGCTCACTCGACCCTCGGGCAGCAGCGAGGGCCAACCGCGCTCGCTCACGTTGTCGAGCACGAGCAGCGAGGGCTCGCGCTGCGCCTGCAACGCGAGCCGCACGGCCTCCGCGATGTCTTCCGGGCGCGTCTCGTCACCCGCGAGGAGCTTCTGCACCTCCGGCGCTGCGTGTGATCGCAGCGTCGACGCGAGCTTCATCAGCGCGTCCACCGGCGCGCCCTCGGCATAGACCCACCACACGCCGCCCGGGTACTCGCCGCGCTCCACAGCGCGATGCGCGTACTCCAGCGCGAGCGCGGTCTTGCCAAGGCCGCCGTGGCCGTAGACCGAGGCGTGAGTGATCGTCGTTCGTGTCTCGTGCCGCAGCGTCTCTTGCAGCGCGGCGAGCTCGTCGCCGCGGCCACGAAAGTTGCGGTTGCGGCGCGGGAGGTTGTGCGGCGTCCGCGGCGCGCTCTTCGGCGGCTCGCTCTTGATCTCCCGCGGCCCCGGGTTGCGCGAGCGCATTCTCCCGAGCACCGCCCGCGCATACGCCGCTGCAACGATCGCGGCGTACTCCTGCCACACGTAGCCCTTGATCTCGTCGCAGTAGTCGCAGATCCCGCGGACCACGAGGTAGCCGACCTCGGCGTCCCACGCCGCATCCGCGAGCCCCGCGCCTTCCATCTCGAAGGCCCGCACGCCGAAGCGCTGGGCCACTTCGTCGCGCTTCCCGGGGTTCTTCAGCAGCACCGACGACGACGCGATCGGCGCCTGGAAAATCCGCGGCTCCCCAGGCCGCCGCTCGCTGTCCACAGGATGCGCCACCCCGCCGAGCAACACGTCGGTCTCGTCGCCCGGTCGTGCGCTGTTCTTCAGCCGATCGCCGCGTCGGATCAGGTCGAGCCAGGGCCGCTCGTTCTCGTGCTCGCCGCCGATGAGATCGTCGACAGCATCGAGCAGCCGCGGGCTCGGGGCGCGCGGTGGATTCCGGTGCACCGTCACCACCTCGCCACCCTGCCGCGTCTCCGAAACATGGCCGTAGTCGATCACGCCGCGGTGATCGGTGACGACGATGTCGCCGAGCCGCACGTGATCCCACGCGCTCGCCGCGTTGGGCACGCCGCCCGCGATCCCGACCATCAGGATCGCGTCGATCGTGTCGAGCTTCGCGAGCAGCTTCGCCGTCTTCGCCGCCGACGCGCTGTTGCCCATGCCGGTCCGAAGCAGCGCCACGACGTGCGTCCCGCCGCCCTTCGCCGGCATCTCGCCGATCACGTAGTCCTCGTCCGGATGATCGACCGGACCGTCGAGCATCGCCTTGACGGCCACGTGCTCCTTCGGCAGCGCGGTGACGATGCCGACGGTCACGCGCGGCGCGAGCACCTCCGCTCGCTCCCGCGCCTCCCGCTCCACGCTCGCACCCCCCATCGCTCGCAGATATCAGCTCGCTCGCCGCGACGAAACCACGTCAGCTCGTGGGCGCCATCGGATCCCCACCCGCCGCCGGATCCCCGACCGCCGCCCCCTTCGCCGCCCGCACCGGCGCCACATCGAGAAAGAACGCGGCCACGTAGTCGCGCTGCCGCGGAAACCGCTCGTCGAGCGCGCCCTTGGCCTTCGCCAGCGCATCGGCCGCCTCCAGCACCAGCCGGATCCCGCTGCTCACCAGCTTCCCGCGCGCAGCATCCCCGTTGCTCCGATCGTCGAGGCAGCTCTGCTGCCGGTTGGCGCGCTTCGTCAGATCCGCGGCGATCGCCGAGCGCTCGGCGAACTCCGGCAGATCCGCCATCCGCCCCACGGCCTCCAGGACCTTTTGCGGCTCCAGAGCCAGCTTCTCGCGGGTCAGCGTCGCCACGCTCTTTCCGAACACGTGCGTCGCGTCGAGCCCGGGCTTCCCCTTGAGCCCGAGCTTGGCGCGGGCGCTGCCGTCGCTCACGCCGCGATCGAGGACCTGATCGCCGAAGACGACGCGGACCTGAAGGCGTCTCCCGATCTCCAGATCGTGATCTTCGAGGTGGCGCGCTGCGGCGACGAGCTGCGTCTTGAGTGGGGCGAGCATCGCTCTGCGCGTCGCGAAGAACTTCCGATCGTCGTCCGACCGATCGAGGTCGAGCTCCGACGCGGCGTCAAAGGCATCCATCGTGGTGGTGACGGCGTCCGCCATGGTGGCGAGCGTCGCCGTGGGTCCAGCGAGCATGGGGTTCCTCCCGGGAGTTGGCCCAGGGATGCTCGCGTGCTTTCAAAGGAGGAGCAAGACTATTTCCACGCTCCGGCGAGCAAGAGCGCTTCGGCCAGCACCATGGCGTCGACCGGCCAGAATTCCCGCGGCCGCGGCTGCAAGGCGCCGATCTCCCGCA
>JBDTXR010000671.1:0-3577 GCA_040006075.1 Byssovorax sp.
TGCATGATATGGTGCCCGCGATGCAGCCGAAGAGGAGATCATGACCGCCGCCGACAACGGCGCACGGGGCTGGTCTGCGATCGCTGCCCGACCTACCGATTTGCCGCCAGCGGCCGCAGCACGAGCGCTCGCAAACGTTCCGCGCTTATTCGCAACGGATCCTCGGCAAACTCCCTCTCGAACGCTCCCAGCGCGTCGAGCGCGGCCAGCTTGTCTCCCACGACATAGGCCGCTTGAGCCTTGCGCAAGGCCAGCAAGGCTGCCGGGTTGGCGGCCTTCGACGGATCCACGCCGACGCCCGGCGGCAACAGGGCTGTGCTCGACTCGTCGTTGATCGCGGTGATCCCGCCTGGCGTGGCCGGCTCCAGCTCCGGCTCCTGGGCGAGCGTGACCGCGGGCGGATCCGTGGAGCCGGGAGCTGGGTCCTGCGTCAAGTGAACATAAACCAGCATGGCTGTCGCGCCGAAGACCGCACCGAGCGCGGGCTCGATGGCTCGTCGAGCCAGCGTCGCGGCTCGCTTTCGCCAGGGCCTCTTCGCGGGGGAGCGTCGCATCGCTTCATCGGTCCCGCGCTCGGAATTCAGCGTGGTTTGAATGCGCTCCCACAGCCGATCCAGCGCGCCCGGAGGACGGCTCGTGATCTCGCGCAGATGGAGCCACGCCCCGGCGCCGAACGGCAGTATTGCCGCGCGCCCGCCGGCCCTTCGAAGCTGAATGCGCGCATTCGCCGCCTGGATATCCCGCCGCGCGAGCTGGAGCCGACTCTTGGCGGTGCTGACCAGGATTTCCAGGGCAAACGCGACCTCGGGGAGCGTGAAGCCCTCCACCTCGATGAGCTCGTACACCTCGCGTCGCTCGGGCGTGGTGCTCTCGAGCAGGCGACGAAGGTGCTCCCGGTCCGCCAGCCAGGCCTCGTTGTTCGCCGGCCCGGGGAAGATGGTGTCTTGATCCGCGGGATCCACCAACACCTCTCGGCGGTTGATCGGCTTGTGGACGTGGTTCAAGGCCACGTTGACCGCGATGCGATAAATCCAGCCCTTCCCGCTGCCCTGGGCAAAGTCGACCTCGGGGAGCCGGCGGTAGACGATGATGAACGCCTCTTGCGCCAGCTCCTCGATCTCGGCTGGACGCCTCACCCCCATGCGTCGGATCGCGCGCCGGGCGAGATCGAAGTGCTCGCGGTACAGCGCTTCGAAGGTCGGACGGTCCACGATCGGCTCGTGTATCGAGAGGGCCCGATCGGAAACGAGATCGACGCGAGGCTCAAAAGAAAGCAACGAGCCCACCCTGGACGGCGCCGGCCACGGGCGTCGATCGCCAGATTTCGCGCAGGGGATCGCCGTCGTGCGGCTGGCTGCGGATCGCGATCGGGTTGATCGCCGCGAGCAGATCCGCCGTGAGCTGGACGGCGAAGCGGGGCGTGACCGGGATCTCCACGCCGCCGCGCCCGCCGGCTCCGGCATAAGCGGTGCTGCTATAGCCGGCTGGACTGCGCACGTCGCCTCCGCGCTGGACTCCCACGGCGAACACGCCGCAGCCGTAGAGATACAAGCTGCTCGCGTGGAGGCACATCATCACGGCGCCCGCGACGACGTGGGTTTGCACCTGAACACCGCTCGCGCCGGTGCCGGTGAGCGGGAGATCGGTTCGCCCTTCGAGCGCGATGGAGACCACCGGCCAGCGCACGCCGACGTTGAGCGAGAACACCGGGCTCGGCGTGGGACCGTCACCCAGCTCGATGCCGCTCCCGAACGCGAGGCGCAGGCGCGGGGCATCGGGATCGACCGCGGCAGTGGGCTGGTCGACCGGAGGCGTGGGCTTCTCGGCGGGCGGCGGTGACGGCGTGGGCGCGAGCGGGCTCGCGGGAAGTGAAGTCGCAGCGGGAGGTGCAGCGGGAGGCTCGCTCAGGTTGATCACGATCGCCAGCGCGAGGATCTCGTCGACCAGGCGCGTGCAGCTCGGATCCTCGATCGGGCCCTGCGACCAGGATTTCTCGCCGTTCTCGAACAGGTCCATCGTGCCGACGAAGCCGCGACCCTTGCGCGCAACGGTGGAGACGACGCGCCGCGAGCTGTCGGCAGTGAAGGGATCGCGACCGAGCCGCGCGGCCACGTACGCGCGCAGCTCGGCCTCGTCGGGGCACTGCTCGGCGCCCTTCTTTCGATCGTACTCGAGGCGCGCAGACGGCCGGCGCGGAGGCTCCGCGCGCGCGTCGCTGGCACCGAGGATCACGAGCAAGGTGATCGCACACCGGAGCGCGGATCGAAGCATCGCAGCGGCTCTCTCGCGTGCGCTCATGGCCGACAGCAGAACGTGGTCGGCTCGACGGGCTCGCCGGAGCCGAGAGGATCGCCGCCGCTCGGCGGGCACACGCCGGGCGTGTGCGTGAGCGGCCCGGCGGATTTGCTCCCGAGCGCCGCGCCGGGTGGCAGCGAATAGCAGAAGCTCTGCGCGGTCGAGGTGATCGTCTCCATGTTGATCACCGCGCTGCACGCGCCGTCGGTGAAGTAGGAGATCATGCTGCTACACATGCCTCCGCTTGGAGCCGCGCACGTGCACGCCGAGCAAGAGCGCGCGTCGTCGAAGTGATCGAAGACGAGGTGCTTGTCGCTGAACTCGTCGGGGCACGTGCGGTCGCCGGCGATGCCGATGCACACCGCGAAGTCCGGCGGCGGCGGAACGACCGGCGCGCAGGTGTCGCCGGGGTTGCTGCACGTTCCGCTCGATTCGCCCTCGCACGTATGCGCCACGGTATTCCAGAACGGCGGGCCCGACGGCGCCGCGGGCAAGCTGGCGAGCGTCGGCGTGCACGCGCCTTCGATCATCGTCACGGGCGCGATGGTGAGCGACTGCGTGCACGGGACACCGCCGCAGAGCTTGCCCCCGGGGATCGCGTTCGCCGTGGTACAGGCGCCCGTCCATGCGTTCGGGGGATCGAACGACGTCGAGAAATTCCCCGCCACGTTGCAGATCGCGGACGACGCCGTGAGCGCCACCGGGAGCGCGCAGGAGCCGGCGGGCGGATCGCAACTGCACGCGCCGCACGCGATCGGCGGCGATGTGAGATCGGCGTGACCGGCGACGTAACGCTGCGGCGCCCACGTCGGGCACTGCGGCGGCGGCGCGGTCACGGCACCCATCCAGAGCAGCACCGGCTCCGACCAACCCGACGGCGATCGCGGCACGCAGTTGCCGTTGCACAGCGGATCTTTTCCCGCGTCGCTCGCGTCGGTACCGGCATCGGGATCGGGATCGCGCACATGACAGGGATCGGAGGCGCCGCTCCGGTCCAGGTGCGTGTTATCCGGGTTCTCGCAGAGATAGCTGTCGAGGTAAGTGACGCCGCAGCCGGTCACGGCGACGCCGCACAGGACAGCAAGGAAGACTGGCCGGAGCATGCGGTGACGTTACACCGCAGCGGAGCCGGCTGTCGACTGACGGGATCAACGCGGGCTTGATTCGACCGTTCTGCTCGTGGGAGGATGTCCCCGAAAGCACCGGGGGGCGGTGAGGCGCAGGTGCGCGCTTTGCGTGATCCCCTTCAACGCAGGGAGGAACGAGACTCAATGGCAGCGAA
>JBDTXR010000672.1:0-3567 GCA_040006075.1 Byssovorax sp.
GCCTGGCTCGGCGACTCCCATGGAGCCTCCGATTTCTGGAGCGGCGCGCTCCGCACCGCGCTGCAAAAGCGCTTCGGCAACGGCGGCCCAGGCTACCTCACCGTGGGTCACAAGGGCTATCGCCACGACGGCGTGAAGATGGAGCTCGGGGGCAAATGGCGCCCTCGCCCCAAGGGCGCCTCCACGGTGATCCCCAGCGGCGACGGGATCTTCGGCCTGGGAGGATTCCTGATGATCGGGCAGGAAGGCAGCCCGCGCGAGGTCTTCAAGCTCCCCACGCAAGATCCCCCGCTCCCGGCTGCCCTCTCGTGGGACCTTTGCTACAAGCCCGCGACGAAGAAAGACAGTATCGAGATCAAGGTCGACGGCGTCACCGTCGCCACGGTCCCGAAGGCCGGCGAGGCGCGCGGGGCGCTTCATCACACCCTCTTCGAGAGCAAGAAGGCCGACTCCACGGTGTCGGTCGTGGCCAGCGCCGGCTTCCCCGAGGTCTGCGGCATGGTGGTCGAGGCCGATCCCAGCGCCTCTCCCGGCGTCGTCCTCGACACGCTGGGCATCAACGGGGCGCGCCTCGCCACGCCGCTGGCGTGGGATCAGGCGGCCTGGGTGGCCGAGCTCTCGCGGCGGGCTCCCGCGCTCGTGGTGCTCGAATATGGCACCAACGAGTCGGGGGATTACAAGATCGATCCCGCCGTCTACATTGCCAATCTCACCCAGCTCATGGCCCGCGTCCACCAGGCCTCGGCGAAGACCGATTGCCTGGTCCTCGCGCCCACGGATCGCGCCGATACGCGCGAGCGGACCCCGCTGGTGCGCGACGCCCTGCTGGGAGCCGCAAAGGCCGTTGGCTGCGGCTTCTGGGACACCTACAACGAGATGGGCGGCAAAGGCTCCATCCTGGCCTGGCGCGCCGAGAACCCGCCCAAGGCCGCGGGCGACGGCGTCCACCTCACGATGAAGGGCTACCGCGAGCTCGGCGACAAGCTCGCGGCGGCCGTCCTCGGCGCCTACGTGCCTTGAAACACCGGGCGCCGACTGGCATCCATCACATGGACTTGTTGCCGCTGCAGGCCTCGTAGGCCGGGGAGCAGTACATCTTGCGGCAATCGAGGCAGAGCTGGGCGTTGGGATCGATGAGGCACTTGCCCTTGGCATCGAGGCAGTTTTCACGCACGCAGTCGACCTCGTTGCTGTAGCAGAGGGTGCAGTCGTCCGAGAGGCCGGTGCCCGTCTTGATGCAGTTCTTGGTCTGCGGCTCGGCGCCGACGTTGTCCTGGCCGCACTTGGTGACGATGGCCTTGACGTCCTTCGACATGATCACCGCGGCGTCGGCGGCGTTGGTGCAGGCCATCATCGGTCCAGCGCCGGTGCCGCTCGAGCTCGCTGTGCCGGTCCCGGTGGACGTCGAGGTGGTGGAGCCGCCGCCCGCGCCGGTGCTGGTCGCGGTGGTCGTGCCCGTCGATCCGCCGGTTCCGGAGGTCGAGGTCGTCGTCGTGTCGGAGCCGCAAGCAAAGAGCGCGACGGACGCCGTCGCGAGGAAAAGAAGAGGAAGCGGAGAGCGAATCATGAGCGATCCTTTCCCTGGGGCGCACAACGCGCGGGGACGGGAGGGTAGCCGAGCGATCGCCGTTTGTCCCACGAGGGGCCGCCGCAAACCCGCGCTCGGCGCGCGACGTACGGCCCCCCGGCGTTGACGCGGAGCCCGTTTCGACCTGAGATAGCGCGCAAAGAGCATGGTGGATCCGGGCGAAGTCGGGGAGAGGGATACGGCAGCGCTGCGCCCGGGCACGGTGGTCGGCGGCAAGTTCGTGCTGCTCCGTCGCATCGGCGAGGGCGGCGTCGGCGTGGTCTTCGAAGCGGAGGACACCTGGATCGGGCGCCGCGTCGCGATCAAGGTGCTCCACGCGCACCTCGCCGAGCGCACCGACGTGCTCGCGCGCTTTCGCCGCGAGGCCCGGGCCGCCGCGACGATCCACCACCCGAACATCGTCGCGGTGTTCGAGGTCGGGCAGCGCCACGACGGCTCGTTCTTCATCGTGCAAGAGCTGATCGACGGCGAGACGCTGCGCGAGCACATGGACCGCCAGGGGCGGCTGACGCCGGCCGCGGCGCTGGAGATCCTGGTGCCGATCATGGGCGCGCTGACCTCGGCTCACCGCGCCGGGATCGTACATCGCGACATCAAGCCCGAGAACATCCTGCTCACGCGCTCGGCCGAGGGCGAGATCGTCCCCAAGCTGATCGACTTCGGCGTGGCGAAGATGACGGCGAGCGGCGACCGACAGACGCTCTCGGGGACCCTGGTCGGAACACCGGCGTACATGTCGCCCGAGCAAGCCGGCGGGCTACTCGAGGCCGACGCGCGGACCGACGTGTGGGCCATCGGCTCGGTGCTGTTCGAGATGCTCTCGGGCGGCTGCGCGTACCAGGGGCCGTCGGGTCCAATCATCCTCGCGCGGATCCTCTCCGAGGCCGTGCCGAGCCTCGCGGAGCGCGCGCCGGACGTGCCGGTGGACATCGTCAACATCGTGGGACGATCGCTCGAGCGCGACGCGGGGGCGCGCTTCCCGACGATGGCCGCGTTCCTGGAGGCGGTGCTCGAGTTCGCGAAGAAGCCCGATCCGACGCTCCCGTCGCGGCACGCGAAGTCGATCCCGCCGCCGCAGCTCGCGCCTGAAATCCCGGGGATCGGCGACGCCGACACCGTGCCTCCGAGCGAGCTGACGCCGCCCGAGGTGCGCCGCTCCGTCCCCGAGTGGGCGCGCCCCATGGCCCAGCCGGAGATCGGCTGGTACGAGGATCGGCCCTCGCCGCGCGCGCCGAAGAACGTGGAGTGGTACGCGGCCGCCGCGGGGCAAGCGCTGCGGATCAACGCGCTCGACGAGGCCATCGATCACGCCGAGCACGCCATCACCACCTGCCGCGCGACGGGCGAGGCGCTCGGGCAAATGCGCCTGGTGCAGGCCATCGCGCTGCGCTGGCTCGGCCACTACGCCGACTCGGAGCGGTGCGCGCTCGAGGCCGCGGCGGCGCTGCCGCAGGGTACGAACGGCTGGTACGCGGCGCTCGGTCACCTGGCGATCGTCGGCGGATCCCTCGGCAAAAACGACCAGTTCCCCTGGATCATCGCCGAGCTCTCGCGCATCGAAGCCCAGGGCACCGTGAGCTCGTCGCACGTGGTGACGGCCTGTCGCCTGGCGATCTCGCTGGTGCTCGCGGGCCTCACCGAGCGCGCGGCGGCGGTGCTCACGGCCGCGCGTCGCCGCGCCGAGCCCGGCGTCGACGAAGAGCCGGTGGTGCGCGCGTGGCTCGACTCGGCCGAGTCCGAGCTGGCCTTGCACGCCGGCGATCCGACCACGTACCTCACCCGCCTCGAGTCCGCGGTGGCCGGCTTCGCCGAGGCCGGCGACGCGCGCAACGCCTGCCTCCAGCGCGCCAACATCGGCAACGCGTACATGCAGATGGGGGCCTACGCGCGGGCGAAATCGGTGCTGCGCGAGGCCCTCTCGGTGGGCGAGCCCATGAAGCTGAGCTTCATCGCCCCGGTGCGCGCCAACCTCGGCTTCG
>JBDTXR010000673.1:0-3555 GCA_040006075.1 Byssovorax sp.
CATTGCCAATCCTCGAAAAGCGCTGTGCGCGCGCAGGCCTACCGGCGCGCGCGAATCATCGAGCAACTGCGCTTTCGGGGATCGCCCCTCGGGTCTCGGCTCACCGCGTGAAGCGGGGCGAGAGACCGGAGAGAGGCGAACCACGACGAGCGCCTTTTCGGCCGACGATTTTTGCAATATCGAGCATGATCCACCTCCTTGGTCGCTGACGAAGAGTGCCAGCGGGGGAGCGCATGGTGCAGGGTGCCGGAGCGTCCGTCAAGCGAGCTCGACGGGACGAGGCCCGGTTTTGCGCGAGGCGGCGCCCTCCTTTGCTCAGCGAGCGTGCGTGGACGCCGTCCGTGGGTGACAATCGCGCCGCCTCCTTCTGCGGCGGCGATCATGCAGCGAAAGACCCTCCTCCTCGTCACGTCGGCCGGCCTCGGCGTCGCAGCGGTGATCGCGCTCCGCGTTCACACCGCGCGCGTTGGCGAGAGCACGCCGCCCGTCGTCCTCGTCGCGTCGAGCGCGCCGATCGCCGATACCGCGTCGGCCGCTCCGGTGGTCTCGGCCGCGCCGATCGCGCAGCGCCCGCCGGCGCTCCCGCTGCATTTCGAGGAGCCGATCGACGTCGCGATCTTCCAGAAAGGGAACATCCACACCCACTCGAAGTGGAGCGACGGCGACAGCTTGCCCGACGTGCTCTACCGCTGGTATCGCGACCACGGGTACAATTTCCTCGCCGTCACCGATCACAACACGCGCACCGATCCGCTTCTTTTCAAGTCGATCGAGCGCAAGGGATCCTTCACGCTCATCCCCGGCGAAGAGGTGACGATGACGGGCGCGGGCAAGCAGGTCCACGTCAACGCGCTGTGCACCAAGGCCACGATCGGCGGTCACCACGCCGAGCATCAGGGCGAGTCGCTCGCGTGGGCCGTGCAGAAGATCCGCGAGCAAGGCGGCGTCGCGCTGGTCAATCACCCGAACTTCGACTGGGCGCTCACGGCCGCGGACGTGGCCGCGGCCCGCGGCGCGCAGCTCCTCGAGATCGCCAGCGGTCACCCGTGGGTCCACACCGACGGGGACGCGACCCACCAGTCGCACGAGCAGATCTGGGACGCGATGCTCACGCGCGGCGAGACGTTCGCGGGCGTCGCCGTCGACGACGCGCATCACTTTCACCGCCCCGGGCACGATCCACCTCACCTCGCGCTCCCCGGTCGCGCCTGGATCGAGGTCTTCGCCGACACGCCGGATCGCGAGGCGATCTGCGCCGCGCTCGCGAAAGGGCGGCTCTACTCGTCGACCGGCGTGGTGATCAAGCGCCTCACCGTGAACGACGACACCTTCACCGTGGCCCTCGGGCGCGCCGACGAGACCGTCGAATTCCTCGGCAAGAACGGCGAAATTTTGCAAACGGGGAAGCCCGGCGACGACGGCACGGCGAGCTACAAGCTGGTCGGGACCGAGGTCTACGTGCGCGCGCGGATCACCGCGCCCGACGGCAAGCGCGCGTGGACGCAGGCGTCACGGCTCGCGACGCAGTGACGCGCCTCCTGACGGCAAATCACAGCAAGAGCAGAGTCGTGGCGCTGCTCTTCCATGCCTGATCTCTCGAAGAGCAACTTCCTGTAGAGTGGTGGCCCGCGTTACTGCCGACGGAGAAGAAACGATGCACACGCTCTCGCTTGCTTCCACGCTCCGCCTCATCGGCGGGCTCGCGCTGCTCACCGCCGCGACGTCGGCTGCCTGCTCGGCCACGAACGGCGGCAATCAGTTCACGGCGGGCACGGGTGGACACGGCCCCGGCGTGGGTGGCTCCACGAACACCGGCGATCCGGGCACCGGGGGAGAGATCGCGTTCGACGCCGGTGTGACGCCCGACGGCTCGTTCGACGACGCGGGCGCGTGCGCGGCAGAGTCGAAGAAGGCCGAGCAGCTCCCGCTCGACATGTACATCATGCTCGATCAATCGGGCTCGATGACGGACTCGGTCTCGGGCGGCGGCACGAAGTGGGACGCGGTCACCAGCGCCTTCAAGACCTTCGTGAACCAGCCCGGAACCGCGGGGATCGGCGTCGGCATTCAGTACTTCCCGCTCATCCCCGGCGGGATGATGTGCTCGCCTACCTGCGCCACCGACGCCGACTGCGGCGCGTTCGGGCCGTGCTTCTTCGGCATCTGCTTCGGCTGCGCCGCGAGCAGCAACGACTCGTGCGTGGCCGCGGACTACGCGACGCCCGACGTGGAGATCGCCGCGCTCCCCGGCAGCGCGATGGGGTTCATCAAGTCGATCAACGCGCACAGCCCGAAGACCAACACGCCCACGTCGGCGGCGCTCCAGGGCGCGATCGATCACGCGAAGGCCTGGGGCACGGCGCACCCCGATCACGTCGTCATCGACGTCCTCGCGACCGACGGCGATCCGACGGAGTGCGACACCGATCTCAACAACATCAACGCCATCGCGGCGGCCGGCGTGAGCGGGACGCCGAAGATCCTCACCTTCGTGATCGGCGTCGGGACGTCGCTCTCGGCGCTCAACGGCACCGCGGCGGCGGGCGGGACGGGGCAGGCCTTCATCGTCGACACCAACCAGAACGTGAACCAGCAGTTCCTCGACGCGCTCAACAAGATCCGCGGCGCGGCGCTCTCGTGCACGTACCTGATCCCGGTGCCGTCGAAGGGCAACCCCGACTTCAGCTCGGTCAACGTGCAGTACACGCCCGGCAACGGCGGGCCGGTGGTGGTGCTCCCGAAGGTGAAGGACAAGAATAGCTGCCCGCCGAACGGCGACGCCTGGTTCTACGACAACAACGCCGCTCCGAAGGAGATCCTGCTCTGCGACGCGACCTGCACCAAGGCCGCGGCCGACACCAAGGGCCAGATTGACATTCTCCTCGGCTGCGCGACGATCGCGCAATAGCCACTCTCCGGGGGGCGTCGCGGACCCTCGGATCCGCGGCGCGCCGGGCGAGAGTGCCACTCAGGCATCGCCTTCGTCCAGGGTCAGATCCGCGTCGCCGAGCGCGGCGCCCAGGCCTTCGACGCGGGCCCAGACCTCCGAGACGATGCCGCCGACGCCCTCGACCGACGAGCCGGCGAAGCGCGCGAGCGTGAGCTGGGTGCGGAGCGCCTGCACCAGATCGGCGAGCTCTTCGAGGGCGCGGGCGTCGCGATCGCGGAGCGCGGCGAGGCGCTTCACGTTCTCGAGATGGAGCCGCGCCGTGGCGATCGATCGCGCCGAAGCGCTGGTTTTTTCGAGGGAAGCGACGCGCTGCTCGGCGGCGGTGAGGTCGAAGCCCTCGCGGCCGAGCACCGCGTCGAGCTCGGCGTGACGCTCCGAGGCGCGCTTGACCTCGGCGGCGATCCGCGCGGCGGCGTCGCGCGGGAGGAGCGATTCGAGCGAGGTCCCGGCGCAGGCCTCGACGCCCTCGCGCAGCGCGGCCTCGACGCGGACCGCCGACTCGGCCACCGGCGATCGGGCGGAGCGCGATCGAGCGAGGGAGTCCGCGTCCGTCGCCCAGGTGGAGGTGGGCCTGGAGCGCGTGGACGTGAGGGCGATCGGCGCCC
>JBDTXR010000674.1:0-3550 GCA_040006075.1 Byssovorax sp.
GAACCCAAAGAGGACGCCCCCACCGGGCGAATGTAGTCATGCCCCTTCTGTGCCTCGGTTGCGGTCGTCATGGGAGCGAGCCCGGCTACACCGGGCGGTGCTCGTGTGGCGCGATGTCGTGGCTGGAGACGTCGCCAGACCCCCGACGACCTCCGTCCCCTGCACCGGCCCAACGTCCCTCGCCGCCACCGACGTTCGCGCAACGGCCACCGCCACCCTCGTTTGCGCAACGCCCGCCCCCACCACCCCCTCGTGTGCCATTGCCGCCCCCACGAGGGCCCCTGTCGACGCCGCCACGACCGCCAGCCCCTCCGCCACGCGCCATCGGCCGCGCGCTTCCGAGCGCTCGCCTCCTCCGCCTCTCCGAAACCACCGAACGCATGATCGTGCATCCCTACGACGCCTCGGAGCTCGCCCGTGTACTCCACGGCATCCGCGAGGGGGGCACGATCATCCTCGCAGGCGAGGCGGGGGCCGGGAAGAGCACCGTGGCCGCCGAGCTTGCCGCTGCCGTCGCCGACGCGCGTGACGGTCTCTCGTACTGGCTCGATCGCGACCAACAGGCCCACGATCTCATCGCGGCTCTGTTCAGTCGTGTGTACGCCCCGATGGATCGCATTGTCCTCGTGGAAGAGCGCGATCCCAGCGAGCTGGACTACGAGCCGTTGACCTGGACCAACGCGCTCGAGCAGGTGCCGAAAAACGCGGCGTGCTTGGTGATCGACTCGCTGGAGACGTGGGCGAGCTCGTACACCGAGCAAGCCGCCCTCGCGCGCACGGTCTCGGCTCACGAGGCCACGGTCAAGCTCGTTCTCGCCGGCACCAACGCGGCCGGCGACGTCGAAGGCATCGCGCGGCTTCGTCGCGTCGGCGACGCGGTGATCGTACTCGACGCCCACACGTGGTTCGTCCGCAAGTGTCGCTGGCTTCCCGACTGCCCCCAGCGGTTCAAGCGGGAGCGCCGAGTCGCCTTCCATGAGCCGCCTGCGAGCGACGATCCGCCCGCGAGCGACGACCCGCCCGTCCTGCCCTGACCTGACCTGATCCTCACCGTCGACCTGCGCACCCGTCCGCTGCGCCTACCGCCCCTCGCGTAGAACTCGCGCCCTGCAAGGGCCCGAGACTCCGTGCGCGAGCGAGCCCCGGTCGAATCCCTGCACAGCGTCTCCGCGCGGCTTCGCGCCAGCCTGCCCGCGTCGGCCGAGAGCGCACGCCGCGCGCCATCCACGCGGCGGTCCCGCCCTCCCGCGACTCCAGCAACACCGCACGTTCAGCGAGCCTGCACGGCGATCTCCGCTCGCGCGGCGCAGGACTCGGCCAACATGCACCAGGGCCCAGACAGGCGCCGTTCGACGCATCGCGGCACATGCAGCGCGACCCGTGATGAGCGCAGCGATGGCGGCCATCATGGCGGACCGGATGGCCCCCTCATGGCTCCATGGATGGCCCCCGGATGGCTCCATGGATGGCTCCCCGATGGCTGCCCGGATGGCTCGCAGATGGCGGACCGGATGGCGATTGGGGGCGATTCATGGCTCTTGGTGGCTATCTACCGGGCTGATGTCCCTCGTCGTCCAGCCGAGTCGGATCGAGTGGAACGTTGCCTACATGATGCGACACTTGGTGGCGTTTCGTCGGTGCGCTGGTGAAACCCACCTCTCCGACGTGAGTGCGCCCAGGCGCGGCAGGGGGGACTCGGCGGCGGTTGGTGGTGGGAGCGCCAGTAATTTCTCCCCGCTCCGCCGGTCAAATCTTCCTCCCCCGGGGTTCTTCTGATGCGGCGATCTCGGCGTCGCCGGAGAGCTGCCCCGCTGCCCTCGGTGCCGGTGGAGTGAGGACGATTGCGCCGAGTCGCCCGCTGGCGGGCGACGGCTGGGAGCGCCGGTGAAATCTCCCTCGCCTCGTCGGTGAAATCCTCCTCCCCCCGGCGTGAGTGAGAGCAACGGTCAGGGTTGCCGTCCCACCGAGATGAGAGCATCCGTCTCGGACGACACCGCTGGTGGCCGAAACGGCACGACGCGTCGACTACCTGCGTCGAGCGGAGCACCTTCGCACTGGCCGCGCGCACCATGCGGCGCCCTCTCGTCTCGTCGACGCAACAATAGCCTTGCTCGAGGCGCACCTCTGCATCGGTGGACTCATCAAGCCAGCGATTCCAGCCGAGGTCGGTGCCGAGCTACGCCGGATGGGCGGGGGAGCCGCTTGGCGCACCGCGCGAATGCCTATCTGAGGTCGGCCCGCTGCGCCGGCTCCCCGCCGCGGGCGCAAAAATCCTCCATGCTGTGATTGCCGCACGCGCTCTCGCACGCGCCAAGGCCGACCGGCGCACACGCGCCATCCTTGCAGGCGACGAAGCAAACCGCCTCTTGAAGATCCTTCCGGGCGACGCATGCCAAGCATTCCTCGGCCTGGGCACGGTCCACCTCCGCCATGCCGCCGAGGATCGCCTCGTCGTGGCTCACGCAGGCGTCGATCTCCGTGTCCAGCACCTTGCTCTCGAGGGCGACCAAGCCGAGAACGCAGGCTTGCCCGATGTCGCCGTGAACCGTCGAGCACCCAGCGAGAGCGAATGCGAGCGCGACGACGACGACGCGAGAGGGCCTCACGACGTCGGCTCCAAACTCCGCATCGTGTCGATCACGTCGGGGGCGGTGAAGCTGTTCCATTCAATCGCCACCGGATCGACGACGATGCACGCCTGCGGAGCATCGACAAACCACTGGTTTACGCAGCCATTTTGCCCGTAGCGCCAGCGGTGAAGCTCGATGAGCCGCTCGGCACCCTCGACCGGAAAAAGAATGCCCGCAGCGTAGCGCCAAAGGTGAACCTTTCTCCCGGATAGCAGGGTCTCCTTGTTCATCACCGCCGCGATCATACGCCGATAGTCCAAAGGCGAACAGCGCGCGGACACGACGCGCCGCCTGCAAGTTGGGCGCCTTCTGCGCACCCGCGAGCGGTTCGGCCGCCCCCCGCGTGCGTGCTCCGTAGCACACCTCACCGGCGACACGGCCGTCGTCTCACCCGCGCGCCACCTCGCCCTCCTCGTTCCAGCGCCCCGACACCGGCTGCCTTGGGCTCTGCGTCGCGGGACGCTGCGGGCAACCCCGCGCAACCCTCCTGCCTCCGCTGGCGCTGCGGGCAACCGGGCAGCTCCCCGGAGACGTCGAAATCGCCGCGCCAAGAGAACCCGGGGGAGGAACATTTGACCGACGAAGTGGGGAGGAAATTACCGGCGTTCCCACGAGCGTCAGCCCCACGGTGCTGGCGCGCGCCGAGATGCCGGCGAGGATAGTCGTGTAGTCCTCGGCCAAGGACACGTGACCTCGGAGTCCCTCGTCGCGCTCGGCGCTCTCACGCCCGGGTCAGCGGTGCGCCGCGCCGTCCTGGCGGATCCCTCTTCCAGCTCCGCAGGGTCGCAGAGTGCGCAGCGAACGACAGCCATCGATTTCGCGCACAAGGCACTTGACAGATATGTCCCGCATGTGCATCTGTATATTGAATGTAATTCAAATTACAAAGGAGCCCGGAACCATGAAAACGATCGCTAACC
>JBDTXR010000675.1:0-3522 GCA_040006075.1 Byssovorax sp.
GAGGATCTGCTAGCCTTGTACAGCCATCACGAGCTACGAACCCCCCGATCCACGCGGTTCTGGGGCGAGCTGACAGGAGCAGAGGCAAAGATGGACGCACGAATTTTCGAAGGGTTCGAGGACGAGCTAAAGGAGATCCTCAACGCGATGCCGCTCGAGCGGCGCTTCCTCGGTGTTCCACCCGAGCAGCGCCTCGTTGGCCTCGACCGCGACCACCAGGCGCTCGCGCTGCCGCTCGAGGTGCTCCGGGCGCTGTCGGACGACTACCTCCGCTCGCTCTCCCCCGAGATCCAGGCCGAGCTCCGCCGCCGCCTCGCCGGCGGCAACGCCTGAGCCGCAGCGGCGCGGTCTCGCCCACGCGATCCCGCGCCGCTCCGCCCATCACATCACGATACCCAGCGCCGCGCGCACCACCTGGATCGCCGCCACCAGCGTGCAGAGCTGCCCGATCACGAACGACAGTGTCCGGAAAGGCTGCTTCGCCCCGATGTAGGCGAACGCGTGGACCACCCGTGCGAAGGCGAACACGCCGCAGAGCGCGAGCACCCAGGTCGAGGTCGCGCCGAGCGCCACGTAGAGGAGCATCACGATCAGGAACGGGATGATGTTGGCGGTCGCGTTGCGGTGCGCGCGCATCACCCGGGCCACGGCGGCCGCTTCGGTCTCCGAGAAGTCGGCGCCCTTGGCCACCGTCGACGAGTCCTCCGGGTTCACGACCAGCTTGCTCTTCACGCGGGCGCCTCCGCTCGCGCCGTCGATGCCGAGGAGCAGGGCGCAGAGGCCGGTCGCGAAGAGGGCGTAAATGCCGAACGGGGTCGAATGAAAGAGATCCATCGGGGCTCCTTGCGCGGGGGGGCCGCGCGGCGGTCCCCCCGCAGTCGTCGCACGAGGTGGGGCGGCGTGACAAGAGAGAACTGGCCGCGCGGCGCGCGGCCGCGGGCGATCACATGTACGGAGTCCCGCGGAAGGTGCCAGTCGTCACGAACCACTGCTTCTGCCCCGCTGTCGTGGATCCCGTGCTGGTCTGCTCGTTGACGTGATAGTGATAGACGGCGGCCCCGGCGCTGTCGGCCGTGATGCCGGTGTGGCCGCCGTAGGTGTCGAGGGTGGGATACGATCCGTCGGTGTCCTTCCGCCCGTAGAGCGGATAGCCGTCGCGGAGCACGCCGACGAAATTCGCGTCGTCGTAGGTGATGGCCGTCGGCTCGGCGTGATAGTGATACTCCCCTTGCTCCTGCGGGTGCGCGCCGCAGGCGTCGAACGTCTTCGCCTCGGTGTAGATGGCGTCCGCGCCGTTCGGCCCGCCCGCGAAGTTGGCGAAGAACGGGACTCCATTGACCGCCATCCCCACGACGGGGATCCCCATCATCGTCTTCGGTGCCATGTCGGGCGTGAGGCTGAATTTCACCACGAGGCTCTCCGCCAGGAGATCGAAGGGGTTGTGGATCCCCTTGGCGTAGTCCTGGTAGCACGCGTCGCCCTTGGGGAAGTAGTAGCTCGGGTAATCCGGCCGGCTGTCCGACTTCGCCGTGACCACGTCGCTGGCCACCGAGAGCTCGACCCGACACGAGAGCTTCAGCCAGTAGCCCGAGAGTCCAGCCGCCTTGCGGGCCGCCTCGCAAGCGCTGGTGTCGCGATTCAGGACATGACAGCCCGAGGGGCTCACCGTCGCGGTGGGCGAGGTGCTGTCCGCCAGCGCGCAGGCGGAGGCGCTGCCCCCTCCGCTGCCGGTGGTGCTGACCTCGCCGGTGCTCGTGGTGCTGTCGGCGCCGCCACCGCCGGTCCCGTCCGACGACGCGCTGCCTCCGCAGCCGACCGCGCCGATACAGCCCAGGATCCCGATGATGGCAAAGTGAACGTGGCTCTTCATGACTCGACACCTCTCCTCGTGATGTCGAGCGTTAAACAACATCCGTGCCATACGTTTCACGGACCGGCGACCGCCTCGATCGACGATCCGGCGCCGGCTTGCGCACCCACCCTGCACAAGCGGTTGCACCTCGACGAAGAGCGATTGCGCAAGCCTCGTGCACAAGCGCTCTTCTACCTCTCCAGAGCCGCTCGGCCGCGCCGGCGCGTCGTGACGGCCTTTCAGCGGGAAGGCGGGAGATCGATCTCGTGGAGCTTGGTGCCGGTGAGATCGTGGAGACGGACCGTCATCACCTCGGTGCGTCCGTCGATGCGGATCGCGCCGAAGTACTGCGCTCCGTCGGCGGGAGAGCGGCGGCGCTTGCCCGAGGCGGGGCTCGCCCAGCGCACCTCGGGGCCAAAGGTGGAGTCGAGGACGTTGGGGCCATAGGTGCTGGCGTGGAGCGGGCCGGCCACGAACTCCCAGAACGGATCGAAGTCGCGGAAGTCGGCGCGCGCAGGATCGTAGTGGTGCGCGGCGGCATAGTGCACGTCGGCCGTCAGCCAGACGACGTTCTTGATCTTCCTTTTCTTGATGAAGCGGAGCACCTCGGCCAGCTCGAGCTCGCGCCCGAGGGGCGGGCCGCTGCGGCCGTTGGACCAGGCGTCGAAGCGCCGGGCGCCGCCGCGGACGCCGTCGCCCACCACGAGGCCGAGCGGCTGGTCGGTGGCGACAACCTTCCAGGTCGCGGTGGAGCTCGCCAGCGTCTCTTGCAGCCAGCGGAGCTGCGCGGGGCCGAGGAACGCTGTCGCCGGCCCCAGCTTCGGCTGGAGATTGTCACTGTTGGGGCCCTTGTAGGTGCGCTCGTCGAGGAGGATCACGTCGAGCGAGGGGCCGCGGTGGAAACCGCGATAGACGCGCCCCGCCTCGGCGGGCGAAGGCCGGATCGGCGTGTACTCGAACATGGCCCGGTGCCCGTGGGCCGAGAGCACGTCGGCGCGCTTCTCGGTGTAGCGGGGATCGCGGTCGAAGAGCTCGCCGGGAAACCAGTTGTCGTGGGTCTCGTGGTCGTCCCACATCACCAGGCTCGGTACCTCGGCGTTGAAGCGGCGAACGTTCCTGTCGAGGAGGTTGTAGGCGAAGTTGCCGCGGAACTCGGCCAGCGTCTCGGCCACCTTGGACTTTTCGGGGGTGGTGAGGTTGGTCCAGATCGAGCCGTCCGGGAGCGTGATCTCGGGAGGGATCGGCGCGTCGGCATAGATGAGATCGCCGCAGTGGACGAAGAAATCCGGCGCCATTCGCCGCATGGCCTCGTAGATCTTCATCCCGCCCCAGGGGAGGTTGATGCCCCAGCCCTGCCCCGCCGTGTCGCCGCTCCAGGCGAAGAGCACGTCTTCGGCGTGGCCGCCGCTCAGGGCAGGTGCGGTGAGGAAGCTGCCGAGCACCGGCTCGCTCCGCGTGCGGCCGGTATCCACGTCTTCGAACGTGACGCGGTAGAAGATGCGCTGTCCGGGCGGGAGGCCGTCGAGATCGATCCGCGCGGTGAAATCCGAGTCGGGCGTGGCGATCGGCCCGGGCACGAGGATCGGGCTCGCGAGCGAGTCGCGCGTCGACCACTCGACCACCATCTTCGCGGGGCGATCGGCGCGGCTCCAGATCATCGCGCGGTCGGC
>JBDTXR010000676.1:0-3515 GCA_040006075.1 Byssovorax sp.
GCTTCGGGCCCGACCGCTTCGCGGATGCTCGCGTTTTGCCCGACACACTCCTAGGTCGTCGATGATATCTCCGCGGTCGCCAAGGACTCGTCCTCGTGCACGCAAGGAGCGCATCGAGGCGTTGCTCGTCAGAATGCCGGCCTTCGCGGCGGGCCTCGCTTCGCGGTCAATCGCGCTGAGCTACTCCCACGGGATCTGCGGCGTGGTCGCATTCGTCGCGTCAGCTACGGCCTCAAGGTCGTTGCCGAGGGTGTCGTCGTCAGGGGGGCAGCGCCATCGTTGGAATGAGTAGGCTATCGCGCCAGGTCCGGTGGATCGAGCTGTCGCGACCGCACATGTGGAGGCCCGATCTCGCGCGGGAGCTTCACGCTGCGGGAGGGTTCCTCGGCCGTCCCGGTCCTTTGTGCTCACCGGGTCGCCGCGAAGGCGGCGCCGGGTGAACAGCGCCGCAAGGGAAAACCTCGTCTGGATCAGGCGGCGCCACGCGCGCCACCTCCTGCGCCCGCCGGTGCATGATGTCCGAGAGCGCTTCGACCGCGCGACGATGCTGCTCGTGATTGCCATCTCCAGCGGCGACGTGCCGGCAGACGGTGAGCGACGCCTTAATCTCGTCGAGCTTCTCTCCGATCTGGGGATGGAGCCTGGCGATCCGGAGCATCCAGCAGCGATAGTGTTTCGACGTGGCCGCGCGAATGCCGGACGGCGCCCGGCTGAACGCGAGCGCGTACTGATACCAGCAGCGCTCCGCGTGACGTTGACTCATGAGCTACTCACCTGGATTCAAGCATTTGACGGTTACACCCGCGGGCGCTCCGGGCCCGTCACCGGCAGACGCAGGGCCCGCGATGACTTGCGCTTTGATGCTGCGCGACGACGGCCGGGTAGCGCCGGCTGTGATCGCCGTCGAGATGCCGCACGGGGGCGCCGGCCGGTGAGCTCGGCGAGCGCACTACGTAGGATCTCGATCGGTGCGAGCAACTCGGCGTCGAGTGCCACCTGCTCACCCGCGTCGTGGAGCTCCGCCTGAAGGTCGCGCCGGGCGCGCCGCTTCGGGCCTTCCGCGCGTTCGGCGAGCGCTGAGGTTGCACGGGCCAGCCGCTCCGCGGCGTCTTTCCCGAAGGCGGCGTGCCGGCAGAGATCGAGCGGCGCCCGCATCTCATCGAGCTTGTTCCCAATCTCGGGCGGCAGCTGGGCGATCCGGCGCATCCAACAACGGTGTTGGCGTGTCGCGGCTCTCTGGACGTTGGGCGGGGCGCGCTGAAATTCCAGCGCGTGTTGATACCATCGACGCGTCGTTCCTCGGTCAAACATTGATTCTAATTGTACGTCTAAATTGCCTTATTTCAAGGTGCTAACGTCGTCGATGGTGCACTGTTGGTTGTTGATTTTGGATTCCGATCATTCATCCACTGGCGCGCCAATCTCTCTGGTCGCGGACGCGCGATATACTTGCTTGCGCAGCTAGTAGTCGTGGCGTGTTGAGCACAACAAGGCGCTTGTGAAGTTCGTGAAGAAGATTCGGAGCTGGCGATTTGCAGCCTCGGTGGCCATCGGCACTGAGGAAGGGTACGAAGACGACACCTCAGCTCGGGCGACGCGCCGGAGCAGGAAGTCACCCCGAAGCGTGCTCGAAGCGATTCATTGCGCGTGAGCCTTGTCGGGGGACGACCCGCTCAGGCGCCCACGTAGAAATGGCCGCCGACCCCGATCTCTTGCCGCTGCTACGCGCCGCTGTCAGACCGCGCGCCAGGCCGGCCGGACATCGTGCACAACGACAGTCGGCAAGGCGACCTCGTACGTGAGCACGAGGTTCGTGCCGGGGATGGGATGCGCCCAGATGACGAAGAACGGCGTCCGGAGAGCATCTTCATCGCCGGCCAGCGGCAGCACCGACCGCTCCGAGGCGAGCCGGCCGAGCTCGCGGCGCATCGCCGTGTCTTCCGGCGAGCCGTGCGGAGCGTAGATACGGCGGTTGGCGCTGAAGCGTTTCGTCAGGTCGAGGATGCGCACGCGCGATCCTGCTGCTCTTCCAGGATCTCGCGGATCTCGTCGACCGAATAGCCGGCCTCGACTAGGTCTTCCTCGGTCGCCGTGCCCTCGTACTGCCGCTTCTCCCCGGCGGTGATCCACCCCGCTTCGAGGGACTCCTGAAGCGAGAGGGGCGGTGCGTCGACGTCGGCGTCGGTCAGGCCGGCGCGCTCTGTGGAGCCGGGATCGGTGCTCTCGATGAAGTCCCAGTACGCGCGCGCGGCGGAGGGGTGGGACGCCGAGGCGGTCTCGCCGACGCCAGAATCACGGGGCGGGTTCATGCCCCGAACCGTAGCAGCTCCCGTTCGGGCCGGCGATACGCACGCGCGACCCACTGGCCTGCATCGCACTCGATCGCCGCGTTGACAGAAGTTCGAGCAAGCGCTAGCGTTCGCTCGTGGCAGCGAGAGTCAACATCGGGACGCGGGTAACGCCTGCGACGCTTGAACGACTCGACCGCATCGCCGAAGCGATAGCGGAGCAAACGCCGGGGCTCGAAGCCACGCGAAGCGATGCGGCCCGCGCGGCGATCGAGGTCGGACTGGAGCCGCTGGAGAAGCGGCTCGGCCTGGTCCCGCCCAAACCAGAAGCGAAAGGAGCTGCCTCGGCGCGCAAGCCGAAGAAGTGATCCCACGAAAAGCGGAACCACGAGCGCCTGCAAGCGCCCGTGGTCCCTTGGCGAAACCCCTCGTTGAAGAGGTCGCACCCGATGTCACGATCCCTCAAAAGGTCGCGGAAAGCCACGCTTTCTGCGGCTGATGCCCAGCGTTCTCACGTCTCGCGCGCTCTGCGCGTCGAGCACGCACCGCCGATCCCACGACGGCATCACCAGGCCGCGAAGCTCCGCCAGCCTGCGAAGCAACCGACCAGCGTCGACGGCCCGCTCTGCGCCGCGCTCCTCGCGATGCGCGACCTTCGCAGCGAAGAGCGAGAGCGAGGTGCAGCATGATCCGCCGGATCCTGCTCTGCTGCGCGGTGCTGCTCCTCGCGTCGCCCGTCGGCGCCGCGCTCGTCCCCGGCGCCGACGCGCGTCTCGCCGCGGAGCTGCTCACCCACGCGCCCGAGTCGTCCACCATGCCGCGCAAGCCGACCGGGAACGTGTACGACAAGGCCGGTCGCTGGTTCGCGCGCGTGAGCCTCGGGCCGAAGCTCCGACCGTCGATCGCGCTTCCGACGTGCACTACCGAGGCCGAAGCGCTCGCGCGCTTGCCGCTGCTCTCCGATCTCGCGACGAAGCTCCGCGCGTCGGGCCACGTCGATCGCGCGCGCGCCATCCTGGAGCGCGCGGCGTCGCGCGAGGGGAAGGCCCTCGCCGACGTGGTTCGCATCGTGGACGCGCTCTGCAAGGGCGACCTCGCGCCCGCGCGTCGCGAAATCGCGAACGCCGCGACGGTGAAGGCGATCGGCGAGCGCTGGACGTCGGGCGAGCTCGCGCGCGAGCACCCCGATCACGTGCGCGTGAAGTCGAGCGCCGAGCACGACGTCGG
>JBDTXR010000677.1:0-3515 GCA_040006075.1 Byssovorax sp.
GTGGGCTTGCCCGAGCCGAGGTCGAAGCCGCGGTAGATCTGCACGCTGTCGGCGCCGATGATCTCGCCGTTGAAGCGCTCGGCCAGGCGCAGCGCGAGCTCGGTCTTGCCGCTCGCCGTCGGGCCCACGACCACCAGGAGCTCGCCCGCTTCGGGCGCCGGGATCGCCTCGAAATCAAGCGTTTCGGCGTTCACCTGCGGCCCACGCGGTGCTCGAGCTCGCTCCAGCCGATGCGCATCACCACCGGGCGGCCGTGGGGGCAGTGGCCGGAGAAGTCGACCTCGTCGAGGGCCGCGAGCAGCGCGCGCGCCTCTTCGTGGGCGACGGGATCGCCGGCGCGGAGCGAGCCGTGGCAGGCCATGGTGGCGATGGCGCGATCGACGGCGCCCGAGAACGCGCGCTCGCCCGCGAGGCTCATTTCGCCGAGCAGATCGCGGAGCAGGCGCTCCGGTGAGGCGCGCCCGAGCAAGGTGGGGACGGCGTGGATCGCCAGCGACGTCGGGCCCGCGACGCGCACGTCGAGGCCGGTCATCGCGATGGCGTCGTGGGCCTCTTCGACGATGGCCACCTCGTTCACACCGGCGCTGACGACGACCGGAAACAGCAGCGCCTGCTGGGCGACAGCGCGCGCGTCGTAGCCTTTCTTGAGGCGATCGAACGTCACCCGCTCGGCCGCCGCGTGCTGATCGAGGAGGTAGAGCCCGTCGCTGCCTTCGCAGATCAGGAACGTGCTCCGCACCTGGGCGACGAAGCGCAGCGCGCCGAACACCACCTGGCGCTCGGTCTTCGCGGCGATCTCGGCGGCCGTCGGGTACTCGACCGGCGCGCGCAGCGGCGCTTCGGCCGGCGCTCCGGCGAGGCCCCACGGATCGCTGCGTTCGAGCGAAATCGCCGTGGAAACAAGGGCGATCGTGCCGCTGTCGAGATCGCTCGTCTCGGGGCCGAGCTCGCTCATCGCGCGCTCGGCGTCGCTCGACGCGGGATCGAAGCGCGGCGCCGCGGGAGCTGGATCGCGCGGCGGCTCGGCCGGTCCGCCCCAGGTCCACGTCGAGGCCGCGGGGCCGGCGGGCTCCTCGAAGAGCTTCTGCTTTTTGCCGCGATATCCTCCGGGATCCGGCAATCCGAACGCCGAGACCACCGAGCCCATCACGATCTTGTAGAGCGCGTCGCTGATCGCGCGCCCATCGGCGAAGCGCACCTCGGTCTTCTGCGGGTGCACGTTCACGTCGACGAGATCGGGCGGCAGATCGAGGTACGCGACGCCGAGCGGGAAGCGGCCGGCCTCGAGCACGCTGCCGTAGGCGAGGGCGATCGAGCGGGCCAGCGTGCGATCGCGGACGTGGCGGCCGTTGACGAAGATCGAGAGCGAGCCGGCGCCGGGGCGGGCGCGCTCGGGTCGCGAGAGGTAGGCCTCGACCGAGAGCGGGCCGCGCTCGCCGCGGCAGGCCGCCAGCTCTTCGCCGCCGAAGATCGATCGGGCGCGCTCTTCGCGGCTGCTCGCGCGGAGCCACTCCCCCACGACGCGGCCATCGCGCGAGAGGAGGATCGTCGCGCCCGGCTCGCCCAGCGCGGCGGCCTGCGCGACCTCGGTGACGCGCGCCGACTCGGTGCCGGTCGCCTTGAGAAATTTGCGGCGCACCGGCACGTTGAAGAAGAGATCGCGCACCTCGATCGCCGTGCCCGCCGCGCAGCCGCACGGGCCGATCTCGGCCGGCGCGCCGCCCTCGATCCGGACCAGCGTGCCCTCTTCTTCATCGCGGCGGCGCGTGCGCAATTCGAAGCGCGTGACCGAGGCGATGCTCGGGAGCGCCTCGCCGCGGAAGCCGAAGCTCGTGAGGTGCATGAGGTCGTCCATCGCGGCGATCTTGCTCGTCGCGTGGCGGAGCACGGAGAGGCGGGCGTCGTCGCGGCTCATCCCCGAGCCGTCGTCGGCGACGCGGAGCAGAGCCACCCCGCCCTGCTCGATGTCGACGCGGATCCGCGTCGCGCCGGCGTCGAGCGCGTTCTCGATCAGCTCTTTGATCACGCTCGCGGGCCGCTCGACGACCTCGCCCGCGGCGATCTGGTTGGCCAGATCTTCCGGCAGGACGTGGACCTGCCGGACCGCTGCGGCGTTCACTGATCCTCGGCCCTCTCGGCGGCGCGGGCGACCGCTTCGAAGTAGAGCTTGGTGCGCGGCCGCGTGAGCACGAAGAGGCCCAGCGCGAAGGGGAAGAGCTCGATCAGCGCGAGACGCATCCGGAGGATCCACCACAGCGTCTCGCGGCTGGAATAGGCGGCTCGCTGCGGCAAATTCAGCGGGAGCGTCTCGGCGAAGCGAGCCACCGTCTCGATGGTGTCGACCCGGACCATGCGCGTGAGCGCGTAGGCGACGCCGGCGAGGACCGCGTTGGCGGCGAGAGCCTGGAGCGTGAAATTGCGGGCGCCGCGGCGCGCCGTCATCGCCAGGCCGCTGCCGATCACCAGCATGGAGCACAGCAGGAGCTGGGCGACGCTGAGCGGGAAGACAACGCGGGAGTAGCGAAGGATGGCCTCGACCTCGACCGTGCCCCAGAAGGCGAAGATCTCCGTGGGATCGGTGCCGCTGCGGGCGCTGACGGCCGCCGACGCGACGTCGGGCAAGGTGCCCTGGCGAAGGAAGGCGATCGACGAGATGGCGATCATCAGGCCCCGAACGCCGATGCACCACGTGAGCGCCATGCCAGGTACGAGGTACCAGGGACGAAGCTTGCGCTCCGAGGCGACGGGCGGGGGCGGGGGCGACGAGTCCACGGCGAGGGGAAGCCGTCCTAGCACGAGATGCCACACGCGCCCGCCTGGAAATCCGCCGCCGAGGTAGCGCCCGCTCCCGTAGGTGTACTAGAACAGGCGACGGAGACGCGAGGACCGGGTGGCCAAGACCAAGAGCGAGCCGCGGAAGAGCACGGGGGAGCCGGAGGCGCAGAAGAAAGCGCCCGTCCGCGCGGCGAAGCGTGCGGTCGACACCGCGGCAGCGGGCACGCCGCTCGGGATCGCGTCGCCGGCCGCAAAAAAGCCGGCCGCAAAGAAGGCCGCCGCCAAGAAAACGCCCACGAAGAAGGCCGCCGCGAAGGCGGAAGAGCCGCGCCGCCGCCGCGCCGCCGACGACGACGAGACCGGCGACGACGACAACGAGCGCGAGCACGACGACGACAACGAGCCGCACGCCGAGGCCACGGACGCCGACGGCGACGTGATCGAGGTCGCCGGTGAAATCGTCGAGGATCCGGTCGTCGACGACGACGATCACGAGGCCACGCCGCGCAGCGGGAAGGGCTCGCTCGCCCCGCTCGGGAACGACTTCGCGCTCTCGCGATCCGACCCGCTCCAGGCCTATTTGCGCGAGGTTCAGCGCCACGCGCTGCTGACGCCCGACGAGGAGAAGACCCTCACCACCTACTACCAGAAGAACCAGGACGTCCGCACCGCGGCCCGCCTCGTCACGGCCAACCTGCGCCTCGTGGTCAAGCTCGCGTACGAGTATCGCCGCGCCTACA
>JBDTXR010000678.1:0-3509 GCA_040006075.1 Byssovorax sp.
CCGATCTCGTTCGGCTGATCGCGGGGCTCCCGCCGGAGCAAGTGATCCGGGCGGCGGCGCGGATTGGCTTCGACCCGCGCGAGGAGCCAAAAAGCGCTCGGATCGAAGCCGATCAGGTGAAGCCGGCCGCGACTCCGCAGCTCGCGACGGAGTGGCCGTCGATGCCCTTCGTGCGGATCGAAGAGATGACCTTCACCGAGGGGCCCGAGCCAACCGAGCCTGTCGCCCGACCGGCCGGGCTCGACGAAGACGATCTCACGAGCCCCGGGCGGTCGGTCTTCGCGACGCCTCGATCGCCGCCACTGGCACCGTGGTCGCGGCTCTGGCCTGCTCTGCAATCGGCCCTCCGGGCCTCGAAGCCGGGGCGCGATCCCGACGTCCGGGCCCTGGTCCGCGCCCTGGGTCGAGGCGAGATCGTCCGCCGTGTCCCGCGCGTCGCCCGGATCGCGTGGTCGGGACGAGCATCGGTGTGGATCGACCGGAGCGACCGACTCGTCCCGTTCTGGTCCGATCAGGCGGACATTTGCGGCCGCCTTCGCAAGGTCTGCGGGCGAGCGGGCCTCGACGTGAGGGTTGTCGACAGTCGCTGGATCGCCGGGCGACGAGATGGCCTCTCGGGGTTCCGGTCGGATCCCGAGGTCCCGGTGCTCGTGCTCGGCGATCTCGGAGTGTATGGCTCGGCGACCGAACGTGCGGACTGGATAAGCGCTGCTCGGCGGCTCCGGAGCGCGCGTGTTCGTGTCGCAGCGCTCGTACCGAGTACGCCGGCTCGCTGGGATCCGATCGGCGCTCGCGCCTGGGGCGCGGTGGTCTGGGAGCGAGGCAGTCGGAGCGCTGCGCGTTCGGCGCGCGAGGAGCCAGCTCATCGGGATGCGCGGGCCGAGCGGCTCCTCCGGCTGATCTCGCCGGCGGCGCTGGTCCAACCCGGGCTCCTGCGCGCGCTGCGGCGATTGCTGCCTGCGAGCGAGGGCGACGCCTCGACCGAGGCTGACGCCTGGGCTCATCCCGATGTGCGCGTGGCGGACGCGACTGGCCTCGTCCTGCACGCCGAAGCCGCGGTGCGACTCCGACAGGCCTTTGCGGACGAGGAGGCGCCCGGCCTCCAAGCGCTGGTCAGCAAGACGATCGGAGAATGGCACGAAGGGCTGCCAAGAGAGCTGCTCCGGATGGAGACGCTGGCGTGGCATGCCTTGATTCCAGCGGAGATCGCCGACACTCCGGGCGACCGCGCCGATGCGCTGGCGTTTGCCGCTCGCGTCGAAGGTGCTTTGAGTCGCGAGGATACCGGGGAGCGGCTTTCGGCGGAGCTGCGCCGGTTCGGGCGGACGATGCTGGGATCGATGCCGGATGGGGCGTACGCGAAGATCCCGAGCCTGAAGGTGATCTGGGCGGCCTCGTTCGAGGGAGTTACAGGAGCCCGAGTGCCGGTGGGCATCGATCCCATCGATCTTCATGCATCGCTGGGGCGCACGGGTGAGCCCGGCTGGTGGAGCGTGCGGCAGGTTGGAGATCGGCTTGTTTTCTCGGTCGCTCGTGGAGGCGCAGTGTGGCCGTCTGGAGACAGGGGACCAGGGAGCCCGGTTGCGTTGCTGCGGGCGGCGCAGCGTCTTCTGCTGGTTCAGCGCGGCGGCGAGGCCTTCGAGCGGCAGATTGCTCTGAAAGAGGGGCTTTCCATTCCGCTGCATCCGGCAGAGGGGCTGACGCTACGGACCGATCGGTGCGCGGTCACGCTGGGCTGCTGGCAGCGCGAAGCCTGGGCGACTGCGGCGGGGAGGGATCGGTTTGGGTTATGGGCCGATGCAGACATAAAGGGCGTAGCGCAGCGCTTCCGGTGGCTGCCTCCGGGGCAATTTCTCATGGGATCGCCGAAGAGCGAGAAGGGCCGTTATGATCATGATGATGAAGGTCCCGTTCACAAGGTGACGTTGTCGCGCGGGCGTTGGCTGGCCGATACGCCCGTCGCGCAAGGTCTCTGGAAAGCCGTGATGGGCAACAACCCGAGTGAGTTCAAGCACGTCGAATTTCCCGTGGAACAAGTCAGCTACACAGACTGCCAAGTTTTCGTGGCGAAGCTCAACCAGGTGCTTCCTGCGCTCGAGGCACGGCTACCCAGCGAGGCGGAGTGGGAATATGCGTGCCGCGCCGGAACGCAGACCGAGACGTGGGTTGGGGACCTGGACATGAGTGCGGCAAGCGATATTGCCGTGTTCGATCGCATTGCGTGGTACGAAGGCAATAGCGAGGGCGGAACGCATCCGATTCAGGCCAAGGCGCCCAATCCATTCGGGCTCTACGACATGCTGGGCAACGTGTGGGAGTGGTGCGCGGATACCTTTAACGCCTACTCGCGGAAAGATGCTGTGGATCCGCCCGCCATCAAGAGGTCGGGCTCGGACGGAGTGTTTCGCGGAGGCTCCTGGCGCAGCCCGGCGTGGCGCGTTCGCGCGGCGTGCCGCAACGCGCACCATGTCTCGTACCGCAACGACATCCTTGGCCTTCGACTGGCCAGAGATCACCAGCCCGGCGCAGGGGCGGAGCCCGGGGCGCGGAGCGTCCCTATGGCCAAGAAATCAACGCGATGACGCTGTCCCGACGCCACCCGCTGAGCGACGGGCTACCCGAGCCCTGGGCTGCAGAGTGGGGAGAAGATCGGCATGGCGTGTTCGTGGGGTTTGCTGTCGGCGAAGTGGTTCAGCGCTTGCGCTGGGTGCCGCCGGGTAAGTTTCTCATGGGATCGCCGGAGGAACAAGCCGGAAGAGAGGAGAACGAAGGGCCGCAGCACGAAGTCGAGCTGAGCGACGGATTCTGGCTGGCCGACACACCCTGTACACAAGCGCTATGGCGAGCGGTAATAGGGAGTAACCCGAGCCAGTTCGGAAGCCCTGACCGGCCCGTCGAGCGCGTGAGCTGGGACGATTGCAAGGAGTTCTTGGAACGTCTCGGCCTGCTTGTGCCCGGGCTCGGGGCGCGCTTACCCACCGAGGCCGAATGGGAATATGCGTGCCGCGCCGGGACGACGACGGCGACATGGGTAGGGGACCTCGATATCAAAGGCCTCAACAACGCGTCGCCACTCGATGCGATTGCCTGGTATGGAGGCAACAGCGGGCACGGCTTCGAGCTGAAACAAGGATATGACTCGAGCTACTGGCCCGAGAAACGATATCAGCATACCAAAGCCGGATCCCGTCCTGTGCGCGGCAAGCAGCCAAATCCGCTCGGGCTCCACGACATGCTCGGCAACGTGTACGAATGGTGCGAAGACAGGTATGGCGAATATAATGCAACTACTGCCATGGATCCCCGTGGTCCAGATGTGGGCTCGAACCGAGTATTTCGCGGAGGCTCCTGGAGCAGCCAGGCGGGGTACGTTCGCGCGGCGTCGCACCTCGGGGGCGATCCCTCGCTCCGCGCCGCTTACCTTGGTTTTCGCCTCGCCCGAAGTCAGCCCCGCAACCCGCCGCGCTGACCTCACCCCGCTTCCCCCCCGCCCCCCGCGCAGGTAAGCT
>JBDTXR010000679.1:0-3470 GCA_040006075.1 Byssovorax sp.
GGGTGCCCAGATCCGCGCAACGCGCTTCCACCCGTTCCTGTTCTGGTCGGTGATCGTGGCGACCACGACCGCCGGGACGACGCTCGCGGACCTCGTGGATCGGTCCCTTGGTGTCGGCTACGTCGGAGGAGCGTCGATCCTGTTCGTTCTCCTTCTCGCAACTCTCGGTCTCTGGCATCGTTCGCTCGGCTCCGTGTCCATCGCGTCGATTACCTCGCGCAAGGCGGAGGTCTTCTACTGGGCCACCATCATGTTCTCGCAGACGCTGGGAACAGCGCTCGGTGATTGGATCGCAGATCGCGAGACCGGGCTTGGACTTGGATATGAGCGCGGGGCGCTCGTCTTCGCGATCGGCCTTTCAATCGTGGCGGCGGCCTACTTCTGGACCAAGGTGTCGCGTACGCTGCTGTTCTGGTCGGCGTTCATCCTCACCCGACCGCTCGGGGCCATGATCGGCGATCTGCTGGACAAGCCGCACGCCAGCGGTGGGCTCGCCTTGAGCCGGTTCACCGCGTCGGCAGTTCTCGCTGGGTTCATTCTCGTTTGCGTGCTGTTCTTGCCGCATAAGGCCGAAAAAGTGCTCATGCAAACAGGGTTCGACGAAGGAGGGGGCGCTCGACCCGACCCGCCGAACGATGCCGAAGAGCCTTGAGGGTGGCGAGGCGAGCAGCGGGGGTAGAGCTGGCTCGCCCGCGCCGCGCATCCTCCTTGTCGAGGATACGCCGAGGCTCGCGGACTCCATCGCTCGCGGCCTCGGGGAAGAAGGCTTCGTGGTGGAGATCGCGTCGACCGGCGCGGCGGCGCTGGCGCGGCTGTCTCGGCGCGATCTCGACGCGATGATCCTGGATCTAGGACTGCCCGACCTCGACGGCATCGAGGTCCTCGATCGCACTCGCACGGTGCACGAGGCCATGCCGATCCTCGTCCTCACCGCGCGCGACGCCGTCGCCTCACGCGTGCGGGCCCTCGCGCTCGGCGCGGACGACTACCTGGTCAAGCCGTTCGCGTTCGACGAGCTCGTCGCGCGGGCTCGCGCTCTCCTGCGCCGCGCCGCGGGCCCGCGCTGGGCTCCGCTGGCGTGCGGCGACGTGCGGCTCGATCCCGGCGAGCTGCACGCGCGGGTCGGCGAGCGCGTCGTCGAGCTCTCGCCCCGAGAGCGCGGGCTGCTCGAGCTCCTGCTTCGGCGCCGCGACCAGGCCGTCGGCCGCGCGGAGATCCTTCGCGATCTCTTTGGCTACGACTTCGATCCAGGGACCAACATCGTCGACGTCCACGTCGCTCACCTGCGTCGCAAGCTCGAAGGGAGCGAGGCGCGAATCGAGACGGTCCGGGGCGTTGGATATCGCCTCAAGCACGCGCTCGACGGGCATGACTGAACGCTCCTCACCGCGTCGACGGCGCTCGCTGCGCCGACGCCTCGCCCTGTGGATGATCGTCTCGACGATCGCCACGCTGATCGTGTTTGCCGCGGTCGCGTTCGCGCTCGTCGCGAATGAAGCGGGTGAGCCGCGGGACGGGACCGCGACGGAGGTGCTCGGTACCGAGGACGCACGTGAGCAGATCCTCTACGCGATGCTCATCGCGGCGCCGTTCTGTCTCGTCGCATCGATAGGGGGCGCAGTTTTCCTGAGCCGGCGAGCGCTCGCTCCGCTCGAAGCTGTGATCGCGGAGACCCGTTCGATGGAGTCTGCGGACCTCGGTCGTCGCCTTCACGTGCCCGCGCGCGATGACGAGCTCCGCGATCTAACCGTGGGGCTCAACGAGCTGATCGAGCGACTCGAAGCAGGGTTCGAGGCGCTCGGGAGCTACGCCGCGAGCGCCTCGCACGAGCTCCGAACGCCGCTCGCCGTCGTCATCAGCGAGCTCGAGGTCGGGCTGCGGCGGCCCCGCTCCAGCGACGAATGGGCGCGCATCGCGGAGACCTCGCTCGACGAGCTGCGACGACTGACGGCGCTGGTGGCGTCCCTTCTGGCCGTCTCCGGCGACGCGGCTTCGAGCATTGTCATCACGACGCTCGCCGTGGCCGGGCTCGTCGAGGGCGCCCAGCACGCAGCGGCGTGCGAGGCCCAAGAAAAGCGGGTCGACCTGGCCCCGCCGAGCGGCGATCTGGGCGTCGACATTCGCGGCAACCCCGAACTCCTCGGCGCTGCGCTCACCGAGCTCCTTCGAAACGCCGTGCGCTACAGCGCGTCCGGCGGGACCGTGCGCGTCCGGGTTGAAGCGCTCGACGACGCACGCGCCGCCGTGCACGTCGATGACGACGGACCTGGCGTGACGGCAGACGAGTCGGCGGCGATCTTCCAATGGTTCACCCGCGGCGCCGAGGGCCGCACGGCCGACGCGCGCGCCCAGGTTCGCGAGCGTCGAGGCCATGGCCTCGGCCTCGCCATCGCCCAGCGGAGCGTCGGGCGATGCGGGGGCGAGCTCCGCGTGAGCGGCTCTCCCGAGGGCGGCGCGCGCTTCTCGATGATCCTGGAGCGCGCACCTATCGGCGCATGATCAGTCCTGCTCGGTATCGACGCTGATGAGGTCTCCCGTATCGGCGTCGAGGTTGACCTCCTTGATGAGCTTGCCAGTCTCCCCCTTGGGCTTGATCTCGAACGAATAAATCCAGCGCTTCGACTCGAATTCGACCTCTTCGGCGACCACAGTCCCACCGGGGACCTGCGCCAGCGCCTTCGCGCGAGCCGCGGCGCGAGGGAACTTCGCCACGTGCGGTGTGGCCTCGGCGTGGGCGATTGCGGCGAGACCAAACATCGGCGCGGCGAGCGCGAGGCTGGTCGCGAGAGCGAGCGAAAGACGTACGTGCTTCATGGTTTTCCTCCCGGCGTTTCGCGTCTCCTGCGACGCAACGACACCATGAGGTCCCGCGGGCTCGCGCGAGATTAAGAGTTCATGAAGACCGCACGGCCCCGCCGTTCGTGCCGCCGCGGTCAGTCGTCACCTCCTCCCCACGGGCGCTCATCGCGGCGAGAGCGTACCTTGCGGCCACCCACCGCACGGCATGGTCATCCCAGCTCGCACGCGAGAGAGAGGAAGTGGAGGAGCTTGTCGTGGGTGTGCTGCATCTCGCCGTCGTCGCCGCACGCCCGCGCCGCGATCGGCTGGGCGCTCTTGCGCTCCCCCTCGCCGAGGATGCCGAGGGCGTACATGGCGAAGAATCCCCGCTTACGTTTGTCCTTGAAGCAGACGCCAATTTGAGCAAATACGCGTCGAGGCGCGCGGCGGCGGCGTCAGACTGGTAGCTCATGCCCCCCGATCGCACGCCCCAGGATGGGGGCCAAATTCCCCGCAGTAGTGGTAACCAAGGTCGCCGCTGATGTCGATCGGGAGCTTCGGGTATTTCCTCCAGGGATTGCTAAAGGTGACCTTCGTCGACAGCGCCGCGCTCTCGACGCTCGTCGTCGGTCTCCTCGTCGTCGCGACGCTCGGCGAGCTGGCGTTTGCCTTCTGGCTGCTGATCAAATGCC
>JBDTXR010000680.1:0-3454 GCA_040006075.1 Byssovorax sp.
CACGAAGACGATCAAGCTCGCTTCGCAGGTCTACGTCTTCAACGAGTTCGATTGAAGGCGAGGCAGGAGGCCGCGACGCGCGCCGACCTGCCCTCTTTCCCTCTCAGCTCGCCCGCGCCGACGGGACTTCGCCGCCCGCGCGCTGTCGCGGGGCGCACCACCGGCGTCGCGGCGCCGGGCTCCGGGCTGGAGGGCGACAACGCCCTCAAGGTGCGGGGAAAGCCTCCGTAAGAGCAAGGGTGGTGTCGAGGCACCGAATCGAGGGTACCTGCATGAACTTCATCCGTCCCATGATGCCAGAGACCTGGGAAGACATCGAAGCGGAGCTCGGCGAGGGCGAGCTTCACCAGCCCGCAGCCGCGCCGGCCGCGGAGCCGGAGAGCGCCGCGCTCTCGGTGGCGATGCGATGCAGGAGCAGCCGCGAAGTGACCACGATCCCCCCGCCCAGGCGCCGCTCGAAGGGGTCGTCGGCGCGGATGGTCGTCGCCAATCGGCCCATCCGGCTGGAGAGCCTTGGGGGGTACGCGCGCTTTGACGTGCTCCGGAGGATCGCCGCCGCGATCGAGCTCGAGCTCGAGCTCAGCAAGAGCCACGCTCGCAACGCGGGGTCTCCGCGGGCGGAGGCCTCGGCGAGCCGCCCGCCGAGACAGCTCTCGTCGCTCCCGCCGTCGTACTCCAGGCTACCGCTCTCGTTCTCGGGAGTGGCCTTCCGGCGCGGGATGATGGCGCTCGCGGCCGGCTTGCTCGTGGTCGGCGCGCTCTGCGCTCGGCTCGTTCCCGGACGAGCGCAGAGGCCCGCGAGCGAGGGGAGCGCGAGCGCGGCGACGAGGACGCTGACGACGACTGCGTCGCCCGCGCTGTCGGAGCCTCCGCCCGCGGTCTGTGTGCTTGAAGCGGGCGCAAGCGAGCTCACGCCGAGCGAGGCGCCGACGTCGGTGGCGCGCCCGGCGGCCGCACCCCCGACCCCCTCACGCTCGATCGCTGCGCGGCGGATGGTGCGGTGGCTGCCGCCCCTGCCCGTCGAACCCTGCATTTCTCACACTGGGCCCATCTGCAACGACGATTGACCGCCTGCATCGAAACAAGAAAAAGGATGGAACGTGGCCAGATCGGCGCGCGCCGAGGCCGCGCCGCAAGGCAACGAGGAGCACCCATGATCTCCAGCAACAACGGATTACAGGTCGCCGACACCGCGGCCAAAACGTTCCGCGGGCGTCCGTCGATCTCGATCGAACCACGGATTGCCGAGCACGAAGACACCCTCGAGAGCGTCTTCGCGTCGCTTTCCTACCTGCTCGAAGACGCGGCGGGCGACTCCTCGCTGTCGACGCCGGAGCCGGCCCCGGCCGACACCGAAGGGCAAGACTGCGACTCGACACCTGCGCGCGAGAGCGGGATGCACCGGCTCGACGTCGAGCCCCAGGGGCCTCCCGCAGAGCCGCTCGAGAGTCCAGACGACGAGTCCGCCGTCATCACGCTCCGGCCCGGCGCGACCCCGTCCTGGCCTCCGGCCGAAGCGTCTGCCGTGATCCCCCTGCGGCCCACGTCGAGGCCGCCCGCGCCGGCGACGAACGCGCATACCGGGGTCACGGTCCGACCTCCGCGCGTCGAAATCCCCGCGGAGGCGCGGGGATCGAGCTTCGCGGCGCTGAAGCCGCGCCTGCGTCCGTCGACGACCCGGGCGGTCGCCTCACCGGCGTCCGGCGCGACTGCGCGACCGCCTCCGCTGCCGCCGAGCGCGGCGCTCGCGGTCCGCGCGGTGACCTCGTGGCGCCCCCCCGCCGCCGCGACTCCCCCGCCGTTGCCATCGACGGGTCTGGCCCTGCCGCCGCCTCAGCTGCTGCCGCCGACGGTCTCACCGGCGGTCAGGCCGCCGTCGCCCTGGACGCGGATCACGACCATGCGACCCGCGCCGCGACCGTCCGCTCCGGCGCCGACCGGGCGACCCTGGACGAGCCACGCGCGCGTCGGTGCGATGCTGCTCGCCGTCGCGGCGAGCGCGGCCTTCCTCGCCTGGCCGGACCTCGCGGCGACCTCGCCCACGGCGAGCGCTGCTCCGGTGACGCTGGTCGCGGTGAACGCGATCGGCGCCGCGGAGTCGACCCCTGCGGATCCGGAGCCGCCGGCGGTAGCAGCGCCGACGGCCACGGCGCCGGTGGCCGCCCCATCGTCCCCCGTGAAGCTCCAGGCGCCGTCGCGTGCGCCGGCCCAGATCGGCAAGGCGATCGTACCCGCCGCGGAATCGCCGGCGATCCTTCGCCCGGCGCCGCCCCCGATGGTGGAGCCGCCGAAGCCCGCGCCGGCTCCGTCTCCTCCGACTCCGACTCCGCTGCGGCTCGAGCTGGTCAAGCCACCGACCCTGCCCACCGGGCCTGTCCTGGATGGTTGATCGCCCGGGCGCGCTCGGCCGGCCGTAGCCGACGAGCTTTGACGTGGAGATCGAGAGATCTTTCCCCGGCGTACGTCGGCCCGTGAGCGGCGACGACAATCGTGGTAACGGGGTTACCATGTCAGCCAGCGAACGCAGCTACGATATCGTCGTCTTTGGTGCCACCGGCTTCACCGGTCGCCTCGCCGCGGAGTACCTCGCGCGAAAAAGCCTGGAAACGCCGCTACGGTGGGCGCTCGCCGGCCGGAGCTCCGCGCGCCTCGCCGAGGTCCGAGCGGCCCTCGCGGCGATCAACCCCGCCTGCGCGAGCCTGGCCACGATCGAGGCCAGCTCGGGCGATCCGGCCTCGCTCGAGCGGATGGCGGCGCAAGCGCGGGTGATCCTCACCACGGTCGGCCCGTACGCCGAGCACGGAGAGCCGCTGGTCGCCGCCTGCATCAAGGAAGGAGCCCACTACGTCGACATCACCGGAGAGCCGGACTTCGTCGATGGCCTCCTCGATCGGCACCACGAGGCCGCCCGCGCGCGCGGCGTGCGCATCGTCAACTGCTGTGGATTCGACAGCATCCCTCACGACCTCGGCGCGCTGTTCACCGTCAAGCAGCTCCCGGCGGGAAAGCCCATGAAGGTGGAAGGCTTCGTCCGCGCCAAAGGCGCCTTCTCCGGCGGAACCTGGCAGTCGGCCATCGGCGCCATGGGCAACCTCCGGGGCAAGGTGAAGCGCCCACGCGGGGAGGCGACCGGCGGACGCAAGGTGCGCGGGATCAAGCCGCGGATCCGCCACGAGCCCCGACTCCACGCCTGGGTCTGCCCCATGCCCACCATCGATCCGCAGATCGTGCTCCGGAGCGCCCGCGCGCTCGAGGCCTATGGGCCGGATTTTCGCTATGGCCACTATGTCCAGATCCGCTCGGCGATCGCCCTCGGCGGCCTCGTCGTCGGCGTGGGCGCGGTGGTCGCGCTCGCCCAGATTGGCCCCGCGCGCGAGCTGCTGCGCAAGGTCCGCGGCTCGGGCGAGGGTCCGACCGCCGAAGAGCGCGCCCGGAGCTTTTTCAAGGTCACCTT
>JBDTXR010000681.1:0-3449 GCA_040006075.1 Byssovorax sp.
CGGCACCTACGACGAGTTCCTGGAGCGCCACGGCGCCGAGCACGCCGAGGGCTGAAACGAAGCCTCAGCGCGACGTGAGCCAGGTGGTCACGTCGCGCGAGATGCCTTTGGCGTCAAGGCGAGCCGAGCGCCTCACGGCTGGCAGCAGAGGGTGATCGGCGCGTTGAGCTGGAAAGCCCCCATCAAGGCGGGCTTGGCGCTGGAAGGCGTGCAGCTCGTGACGTTGGGTGTGGCCTGGTAGACGAAGTGGGTGTCGTTCTGGAGCGACGCGTTGTTGGCTGCCGCCCCGCATACGCCGTTGATGGCCGCGGAGACGGGGCTCACCGTGCAGTTGCCGTCCATGTAGGCCGTGAAGGTGGCGTTGCCGCACGTCGACGCGTTCGAGGTGCAGGTGCAGGCGGCGCAGGTGCGTTGATCGATCACGTCGCCGGGGGCGCCGACCACCTGGCGCACCGTGAACAGACTCCCCGCCGGACAGGCCACATCCCCGTTGGTCTGGATGCAGAGCTGGGCCGCAGTGACCTTGGGTAAACACGCCTCCCCCACGTTGCAACCGCCGGCGCCGCTGGCTGTCGGAGCGCAGAGCGTCTCGACGCTGGACGGGATCCCGGCTGGCTTGTTCACCGTGAACGCGCACGCAGCGGGGACGGGATTGAGCACCGTCCCGAGGATGCTCTTGTGGGGGCCCACCAATGTCATGCCGAGAGGGTCGCAACCGCCGGTGACAAAGGAGGTGATGGTCTCGGCAGTGCAGCTCGTGCCGCTCTTGATCGTCAGCGTGCCCTGGGTGCACGGGTTCGAGACGGCGGCTCCGCAGGTGCAATCGCAGGTGGCGCCGGCCGACGTGGGAGGCTGGGCGACCAGGACTGCCGGACCGAAGCCCACACTGCAGCCGTTTCCAGGACCGGTCGTGAGGGTGGTGAGCGTCCACCCGGCCGGCGCCGAGGCGACGCACGCCCGGCCGTCGCTGGGCGCGCTGCACTCGGGATCTGCGCAGTCGATGAGGCCGTCGCAGTCGTCGTCGATGCCGTTGTCGCAGACCTCGGGCGTGGCAGGGCAGCCAGTGCTGGCGCTGGCGCTCGGCCCCGTGGCCATGCCGCTGCTCGCGCTCACGGCTGGACCGCTGCCCCCTGCCCCACCGACCGCCGCGCCCGACGTGGAGGACCCCTCGCCTCCCGTGCCTTGCGACGAGCTCGGGAGGCCTCCCTTCGCCACGATGCATCCGCCCCCGAGCAGCGCCGCGAGAAGGAACGACCAGGCCAGCGCGGGTTTTGCCATGCGACTCGACGCTATCATTCGCGCCGCCGCGCCGCGATGGGGAAGGCAGGCCCGCGGGCGATCGGCGCCTCGAGGCGAGCCGGGCCCGCTGACGCTCAGAACGTGCCAGTCACCTCGAGCCCCGCGGCGTTCGGGCCGCCGTAGGGCGTGATCTGCGCGCGCGCCGGCGGGGCCGGGGCGGGACGACCGCTGGTGAACAACAGATAGGCACCCACCCCACCGAGGACGGCCGCCGCGGGATAGAGGATGACCTGGAGTCGCTCCCCGGTGGTCGCCTTGCTGCACAGCGACTCGATATTTGGCTGGCTCGCGGTGCCCGGCAGCGTGCACACGTTGGTGGCCGTCGGGCTCTGGCGGCGATAGGCGTCGAAGGCGGGATCGTTCTTGACCGAGCCGGCCAGCGCCGATCCGACCACAGCTCCAATCACCGAGGCTCCGGCGAGCCCGAGGCCGGAAATCCCGGCGATCCGCCGCCAATCGCTCGCTGGGTTGGCCGGCGGCTGGGGGGACGGCGGGGCCGGCGGCGCGGCGCCCGGCGCGAGGAGCGTGAGCTTGATCTGCTCGCGCTCTTGGACGGTCTTGACCTCGGGGACCGCCCCGACGCCGCCTATGTGGTGCTCACCGGGATCGATCGGGGTCGGTTTTCCGAGCGTATCGGCGGATACCGGCGCTCCGTCGAGCGTGGGTGAGGTGACGCCCGGAGCGAGGGTGAGCTCGAGGGTGGGAATGCGGGGCTCGAGCGCCGCGAGCTCGGCCCGGGCGTCGGTGACGGCCTGCCCGAACACCGCGGGATCGTCCTTCTTGAGCCGCGTCGCGATCACCACCTGGTAGACCTGCCTGGCCTCGCGCAGCCGCCCGACCAGCGAAAGCGAGCGTGCCAGTCGGATGCCGACGGTGGGCGCGCCGAGCACCCGGAACGCCCTGGTGAAGCTCTCGACGGCCTCGATCTCTTTGCCGCGCTCGTGGAAGGCGATGCCCTCTTCGGCGTAGCGCCGGGCCGCGTCCTTCGTGGCTTGATCGTAGTCCTCCGCCCGGGCCTGCGGCGCCGCGAGCAGCAGCGCGAGCGCGAGCAGAAGTGACCAGCTCGTCGAGTCTCGGGCTCTCTCGTTCACGCGTTCGCTCCGGGGGGCGATGCGCCCGCTCGCGCCCAGGCTATCACCTCGCGGCGAAACCGGATCCCCGAACGGCGCCGCGCCATGGTAGCGTCGGAGCCCGTCACTTGAGCGGAGGGCGGCCCGGGCACATGGCGACGATCGAGGTGGGGACCATCATCGCCGGGAAATACCGGGTCGAGAGCCCGCTCTCGCAGGGCGGGATGGGCTCGCTCTGGGTCGCGCGGCACCTCCAGCTCCAGCGCCTCGTGGCGATCAAGCTCATGGATCCGCTGCTCGCGGCGAGCGCGCAGGGCCGCGCCCGCTTCGAGCGCGAAGCCCAGGCCGCCGCGCTGATCCAGAGCCCGCACGTGGTGCAGATCCACGACTACGGCGTGGAGCGCGACACGCCCTACATCGTGATGGAGCTCCTGGAGGGCGAGGATCTGGGCCGGCGCCTCAAGCGCGAGCGACGCCTCCCGCTCGGGACGATCGCCAGCTATTTCAGCCAGATCACCAAGGCTCTGCGCAAGGCGCACGAGGCCGGGATGGTGCACCTCGATCTCAAGCCCGCGAACATTTTCCTCGCCCGCGACGACGAGGACGAGATCGTGAAAGTGCTGGATTTCGGCATCGCGAAGATGATTACCCCGGCCGACGCGACCGAGGCCACGGCCACCGGCGTGGTCCTGGGATCGGTCCACTACATGAGCCCCGAGCAGGCGCGCGGGCGGCGCGGCCTCGATCATCGCAGCGATCTCTGGTCGCTCGGGGTCATCGCCTTTCGCGCGATCACCGGTGAGCTGCCCTTCGGCGGCACCCAGGTCGGCGACGTGCTGGTGAAGGTCTGCGCCGATCCGATCCCGCGGGCGTCGGCGGTGGCCGCGGGGATCGGTCCGGAGGTCGACGCGTTCCTCCTGCGCGCGCTCGATCGCGATCCCGGAGCGCGCTTCCAGAGCGCGCGCGAGCTGACGGCGGCGCTCACCCGCCTGGCGTGGCCGGGCGATCCCCGCGCGCCGCGGCTCTCGACCGTGAGCGAGCAGGGGGCGATCGCGGCTCCGCGCGCTGCGCCGGCGCCGG
>JBDTXR010000682.1:0-3446 GCA_040006075.1 Byssovorax sp.
TCGCCGCCGCGCGCGCCGGCGACGCGAAGGCCCTGGCCGATCTCGCCGAGCGCTTTGTCGGGATGCTCGAGTTCGGCACCGCCGGGATCCGCGGCCTCCTCGGCGGCGGGGAGAGCCGGATGAACCGCGCCGTGGTCCGCAAGACCACGCTCGGCCTCGGCAAATATTTGCTCGCGCAGGCGGCGGATCACGCTCGCAAGAGCGGCGTGGTCATCGGCTACGACGGCCGCATCCTCGGCCGCGAGCTCGCGGAAGACACCGCGAGCGTGCTCGCCTCGCTCGGGATCCCCGCGCAGGTCACGCCGCGCCCCTGCTCGACGCCGCTCCTCGCCTTCGCCGTGAAAGACCTCGGCGCCGCGGCCGGGGTGATGGTGACGGCGAGCCACAACCCGCCGCAGTACAACGGGTACAAGGTGTACTGGGGCAACGGCGCGCAGATCATCCCGCCCCACGACACCGGGATTGCCAGGGAGATCGCGGCGACGCCCGACGCCGACCAGGTGCCTTTGACGCCCTACGCCGAGGCCCTCGCGTCGGGCGCGGTCAAGCTCTTCGGCGACGACATGGAGCGTCGGTATCTCGACGCCGTCCGCGGCCTCTGGGTGCATGAGGGCGGCGATCGCTCGATGCCCATCAGCTACACTCCCATGCACGGAACAGGCAATCGCGTCGCGCGGATGGCCTTCGCCGAGGCGGGCTTCACCCACGTCACCACCGTCCCCGAGCAGGCCGAGCCCGACGGGGCCTTTCCCACCGTGGCCTTCCCCAACCCCGAAGAGAAGGGCGCCCTCGATCTGGCCTACGAAAACGCCGATCGCATCGGCGCCAACCTGGTGATCGCCAATGATCCCGACGTCGACCGCCTCGCCCTGGCGGTGCGCGCTCCCTCGGGCAAATTCGTGCAGCTGACTGGCAATCAGGTCGGCGCGCTGCTCGGTCACTACGTGCTCACCGAGGGCAAGGACGCCGGGACCAGCGGCCGGGTGGTGCTGGCCTCGCTGGTCTCTTCACCGATGCTCGGGGTCATCGCCAGGGCCCTCGGCGTGTACTACGAAGAGACCCTCACCGGCTTCAAGTGGATCGCCAACCGCGCCATGGATCTCGAGCGCACCCAGGGCATGCGCTTCGTCTTCGGCTTCGAAGAGGCCCTGGGCTACACCGTCGGTGACAACGTCCGAGACAAGGACGGGATCAGCGCCGCCGTCATCGCCGCCGAGCTCGCCGCCCGCCGCGCCGCCGAGGGGAAGACCCTGCTCGACGAGATGGATACCCTCTCTCGCCGCTATGGCCTCTTCGTGAGCGGGCAGAAATCGATCACCCTCCCGGGCGCCGAGGGCGTGGCGCAGATCGGGGAGATCATGAAGACGCTGCGGGCCAACCCGCCCGCGAAGATTGGCAGTCTCACGGTGGTGTCCACCTCGGATTACCAGGCCCAGACGCGGCGCGCGGCGAGTGGCAGCGAGGAGAAGCTGGCTCTGCCGCCGAGCAACGTGCTGGCCTACGAGCTCGAAGGCGGGAGCCGGATCATCGCCCGCCCGAGCGGGACCGAGCCGAAGATCAAGTTCTACTTCGATCTCCGCGAGCCGATCGAGGCCGGCGAAGCCATCGCCGACGCCGAGACGCGCGCCCGCGCCCAGATGGACGCGCTCTCGAAGGCCTTCAGCGCGATCGCCGGCGTCGCCTGAGCCCGGCGCGGCTCAGCCCGTGAGGTCGTGGAGCACGCGGCCTCCGTCGGAGATCGCGATCGGCCTCCCCGAAGGCGTATCGAACGATTTGTCGGGATCGAGCCCGAGCTGCCTGGCCACCGTCGCGAAGAGATCCGGGACGGCGATCTTCCCCGAGGCCACGGTGTCCCCGGTGGCGTCGGTCTCGCCGTGCGCCGCGCCGCCGCGGACGCCGCCGCCGGCGAGCACCGCGCTCCACGCGCCGGGGTGATGATCGCGCCCGTCGTTTCCGTTGATCCGCGGCGTGCGCCCGAAGTCGCCCATCCAGATCACCAGCGTCTTGTCGAGGAGGTGACGCTTGTCGAGATCGCTGACGAGCGCGCTCATCCCCGGATCGAGCGCGGCCATGAGCTTGGTGGTGCGGCCGAAGTTGTCGGTGTGCGTGTCCCAGCCGTCGAGCGTGACCTCGACCAGGCGCACGCCGGACTCGATCAGGCGGCGCGCGGTGACGCAGCGCCGCCCGAAGTCGGTGTCGCCGTAGGCGTCGAGCGTGGCCCTGGGCTCCGACGAGAGATCGAAGGCGCCGAGGCCCGGCGCGCGCATCATCCGGATCGCCTTCTCGTAGACCGCGCGGCGCCCGTCGACCTTGACGTCAGTTGCCTCTGCCGCGAAATGGGCCTCGATCTTCGCGAGCGCGGCGCGGCGCTTCTCGAAGCGCGCCGGCCCCACGCCGGGCGCGCGCGCCACGTTCTCCGGCGGCTCGACCGCGCTCGTGACGATGAACGGCCCGTGCTGCGCGCCGAGGAAGCCCGCCGTCGCGCTCGGCCCGCCGAGGCTGATGAACGTGGGCAGATCGCCGCTCGGGCCGAGCTCTTCGCTCATCCATCCGCCGAGCGCGGGGTGGATCACCGTGGGGTTCGGCGCGTAGCCGGTGTGGAGCAGGTAGCGCGCGCGATCGTGGTTGCCCTCGCGGCTCGACATGCCGCGGAGCACGGCCAGGTGGTGCGCCTGATCGGCGACGCGCGGCAGGTGCTCGCAGATGCTCACGCCTTTGGCGCGCGTGCGGATCGCCTTGAACGGCCCTGCCACCGGCGTGCCCGGCTTGGGATCGAAGGTGTCGACGTGGCTCGGTCCGCCGTTCATCCAGAGCACGATGCACGCGCTGGCCTTCGCAGGAGACGGCGCCGCCGCTCCCGCGGCGCGGGCCGCGCGCGGATCGAGCCACGACGCCGCGAGCGCGCCGAAAAGGCCTCCTCCGAGAGTACCGAGGGTGCCGAGGAAGCGTCGGCGATCGCTGTCGAGTCGGTTCACGGGGTGCCTCCTGATCAGTGGTTGAGAGCGAACTCGCTCGAGTTGAGCAGGGCCCAGAAGAGATCTTCGTAGGCCGTCTTCTTCCCCAGCGCGGCGCGCGCCTTGATGCCCTTCGCGCCCTTCGCTCCCGTCACTCCCTTGCCTCGGCCTTTGCCCCTCTTCACCGGATCCTTCGCCTCGACCCTGGCGTCGGCGGCCGGCTCTTCGTCCTCGATCGCCGGCGTCGCCAGCACGTCTCTCGCGGCGGCGAGCTCGCCGGCGTCGGGCGCGCGCGAGAGCGTGCGCAGGTAGAGCGATTTGATCTTCTCGTCGTCGTCGCCCGCGAGCGCCAGCACCTCGGTGAGCGCCGAGCCCGGGATGGCGCGCGCGCTGGCGTTGACGAACGCGCCGTTGAGCAGGAACAGCGCCTGGGGGATCGAGCCGTCGTAGTCCGGCGCGTCCGACTCCTCGTCGACGTCGAAGAGGAAGGAG
>JBDTXR010000683.1:0-3392 GCA_040006075.1 Byssovorax sp.
GCGTGCCCATGTCGTAGACGGGGACGACGTTGGGGTGCTCGAGCTGCGCCGTGACGCGGGCCTCGTTGACGAAGCGCTCGGCCACGCCGGGCGAGCCCGCGTCGTCGTCCTTCAGCGTCTTCAGCGCGACGGTGCGCCCGATGATCGCGTCGCGGGCCATGACCACGCGGCCGGCGCCGCCGGAGCCGAGCTCCTCCGTCACCAGATACCGAGGCTCCTCCGGATCGCGAAAGAGCAGATCCGCGCCGCGCGTCTCCTGGAACGCGCGCTTCTCGAGCGCGACCGGGGCGCCGGCGATCGTCGTCCCGATCGCCAGCGTGGGCGGCGCGACGCTGGGCGGCGCCGGCGGATCTTCGGCGCTCCCATGCTCGAGGAGCAGGGCGTCGAGCACGGAAGGTTCGACGAGATTTTCGAACAGATCGCGAGGAGACGGGCAGGCTCCCAGGGTCCACCGGCACGCGGCGTCCCAGAGGGCGTCGGGGCCGACGAGACCACGTGAGAGAGCCGCCGCGGCGATGGCGCGGACTTGATTCGACGCAGCACGCTTCGAGCTCACGCCGACCTGCCAATCATGAAGGGGGGTTTACTGCGGCGCGAACGTGACCGAAACCAGATCCGACGATCCGTCGGCGTTCGCCGCGGGGGCCCGCGTGAACTGCAGCGAGCAGCTGGTCGCTGCGGCCGCCTTCAGGAGCAGATCGAACACCGGTTGCGAGCGGTTCTGATAGACCGCCACATTCCAGGCCGATGCGAGCGCTCTGCACGCGACGGGCTGGTACGGGTCCGGCGGAACATAGGGGTCCGGCGGAACGATCTGCAGGTACGGGTCCGGGGGGACCTTGTTCACGACGGCAAACTGATGCGTGGTTGCAGCAGTGTGCTTGAGCTTCTGATTCGCGAAATTCGCGTCGAGACCATTCAGGATCTTCGTCGCGTTGACGTAACTCGTGGCGAGAACCGTACTGCTGGCCGGTTCGGCGGTTACAGTGCCCGGAACAAGGGCAATTGCGAGCGCCGCGACAGCCGCACCAATTTGGTATTTCACTGAGACCTCCAAGTTGGCTGCATGCACCGAAGCACATACGCCCTAGTTGAGCACCACCATAGAGGGCTCGATGCGGTCGACGCAAGCAATGGTGAGCTGGTCCGCCGGGGGACACGCATTTTCGTAATACCTTCGGCCACCATGTATTCAGACCCTCGACAAATCACGAGGCTCTGCACGAAATTCATTGAAATTGATTCTGCTTCCGGGCGCGCCCCGCTACGCTCCGCGGCCCCGCTCGAGCGCGCCTTTGGGACCTGATCGCGGCCTCCGCGCCCACGTGCTACGGGGCGGCGCCATGGCAGACGATCGATCCCGAAGCTCCCTCGGCGCCGCGGCCAACGCGCGCCTCGACGAGATGAACCGCCTCTCGCTCGCCGGCGGCGGCGCGGCGCGGATCGCGAAGCAGCACGAGGCGGGCAAGCTCACCGCGCGCGAGCGGCTCGATCTCTTCCTCGATCCCGGCAGCTTCGTCGAGGTCGATCGCTTCGTCGTCCACGGCTGCACCGACTTCGAGATGGACAAGCAGAAGGTGCTCGGCGACGGCGTCGTCACCGGCTGGGGCTTGGTCGACGGGCGCAAGGTCGTGGTCTTCGCGCAGGACTTCACCGTCTTCGGCGGCTCGCTCTCGGCCGCGTACGCGAAGAAGATCTGCAAGGTGATGGATCTGGCCCTCCGCATCGGCGCGCCGGTCGTCGGCTTCAACGACTCCGGCGGCGCGCGCATCCAGGAGGGCGTCGACTCGCTCGCGGGCTACGCCGACATCTTCCTCCGCAACACGCTGTCGAGCGGCGTCGTCCCGCAGATCAGCGTGATCATGGGCCCGTGCGCGGGCGGCGCCGTGTACTCACCGGCCATCACCGACTTCGTGATGATGGTCGAAGAGACGAGCTACATGTTCATCACCGGCCCCGAGGTCATCAAGACGGTGACCAACGAGGAGGTGACCAAGGAGGCCCTGGGCGGCGCCGCGGCGCACGCGAGCAAGAGCGGCGTCTGTCACCTCACGGCCCCCGACGACAAGGCGGCGATCGCGCGCCTGCGCGAGCTGCTCTCGTACCTGCCGTCGAACAACACCGAAGACGCGCCCCGCCGCGCCTCGGCCGATCCGACGCTGCGCGAGGTGCCCGAGCTCGACGCCATGGTGCCCGCCGACGCGTCGAAGCCCTACGACATCAAGAACGTGATCCGCGCCGTCGTCGACGACGCGCACCTGTTCGAGGTGCACGATCGCTACGCGATGAACATCGTCGTCGGCTTCGCGCGCATCGGCGGTAAATCCATCGGCGTGGTCGCCAACCAGCCGCAGGTGCTCGCGGGGTGCCTCGACATCAAGGCCAGCATCAAGGCCGCGCGCTTCGTCCGCTTCTGCGACTGCTTCAACATCCCGCTGGTCACGTTCGTCGACGTGCCCGGCTTCTTGCCCGGGACCGATCAGGAGTACGGCGGGATCATCACCCACGGCGCGAAGCTCCTCTACGCCTTCGCCGAGGCCACGGTCCCGAAGGTCACGGTGATCACCCGCAAGGCCTACGGCGGCGCCTACGACGTGATGGCCTCGAAGCACATCCGCGCCGACTACAACATGGCGTTCCCCACCGCGGAGATCGCGGTGATGGGCCCCGAGGGCGCCGTCAACATCGTGTACCGAAAAGAGATCGCCGCCGCGTCGGATCCGGCGGCGGCGCGCTCGCGCTTCATCGAGGAGTACAAGGCCAAGTTCGCCAACCCGTACAAGGCGGCCGAGCTCGGGTTCATCGACGAGGTGATCTACCCGCGCATGCTCCGCATCCGCCTCGCGGGCGCGCTCGAGCTGCTCAAAGACAAGCGCGACAGGAACCCTGCAAAGAAGCACGGCAACATTCCGCTGTAGCGCGACAGGGCTGTAGCGGCCTCCGCTGCGGCGGATGAAAATCCATTGAAGTCGGCGTATTTCGCATGATTTGCAGCCGATGTGCTGTTGCATGCGGTGAGGCTGACGTGTAACAACCGGGGCGCGATCAGCCGCTGGCTGATCGCTGGATGCTTGATTCGTCGCCTGTCCGGACGGGGTGCGCAGGGTCTGCCCTCGGGGCTCTGACGACAACGCGGCGTGCGCGATTGGGACTTGAGGGTCGCCGTTCAAACCGGTGGTGACCACGAACGAACGTCACGAGTTGTTGGAGGCATGAGCATGAAGTCTTGGGCATTTGGCGCGGTGGTAGTTTCGATGTTGGCAGCGGCGGCGTGCGGCAAGAGCCCGGCGACGACGGGCACCACCACGGGTGACAGCGGCGGCACCGGCGGGGTGAGCACCACGGGCTCGAACACCACGGGCTCGAACACCACGGGCTCGAACACCACGGGC
>JBDTXR010000684.1:0-3342 GCA_040006075.1 Byssovorax sp.
CACGGCGCGCCCGACGACGTGAGCTGCGTCCTCTTGCGGTGCGCTCTGGCCGAAGCCGGGGAGGTCGCCTCGTGAGGTACACCCCGTAGATCCCATCCCGCCGACGGTTCATGGCGGTGATCAAGCGCCAGCGGCGCGCGTCGTGGTCGACGTTCAACGACTATCGAGCCGCGGGATCGTCCCGGCAGCGCGTCGCCTGCCGGGAGAGGCATTGCCGTCAAATCGCGATGCGTCGGGATAAGCGCACGAAATCGTGGTGAGCGGCCCTGACATCGCGCGAAGCTCGCGTATCCTGGCGGCGGTGATCCCCGACGAGAAGATCAAGGACCTGTATCTCCACCAGGCCGGCACCGTGGCGAGCCAGCGCGCCGCCGGCACCGAGGCCGCGCCGTTCGTCCTCCTCGAGCTCTGCTCAGGGGACACGGGAGATCCGTCGTACGCCACGCTGGGCGCTTCGGCGGGACCTCTCCAGCACGAGATCTTTCTCAGCTCCCTCGAAGCCTCGCCGACCTTCGCCGAGGCCATCGAAGCGGTCGTCCGCGCCGCGCCGGCGCTCGCGTTCGGCGCGGTCCTCCCTCACGCGCTGCCCGGCACGCCCTTCACGGCGCTGCTCGTCTTGCCGCTCGCGGACAAGGCGGGGAGCTTCGCGCTGGGCAAAGCCGGCGCTCCCCCGTACGCCTTCCAGCTCGCACCGCTCACGTCGGCGGAGCAAGCGCTCGCCGAGCGGGAGCCGGACCGCATGGTCGCTCTCCTGCGGTATGCCGACGCGTTCAGCGTCGATCGCCACCGAGGCTGCCTGGTCGACCTCCCCGCGCCCCCGCCCGCGGCGCGCACGGAGATCGCGACGGACCGCCGGCAGACGCGTGCCGCCCTCCTCGCGCTTCAGGCGAAGGTGCTCAGCGAGCACGGCGCCCGCCGAGGTTCGGGCCGGCCGAGGAGCGATCGGCTGTACCGAGGCAATCAGGCGGGCCTGGTCGACTTCACCGAAGCCGTGATCGACGGTGCGTTGAGCCCGTACGTTCGGCACCCGGCGCCCGTCGTTTATCTCTTCGCCGAGTTTCTCTACGTGACCTTCGCCACCCACCCTGACGCCGTGCGCATGATCGATCGCGCGCTCGATCCGCGAAACCTGCCGCAGCCGCACGGCGGCGATCCCGGCCAGATCGCGGTAGCGGCGACCCGGCGGACCGTCGAGAGCCTGGCCATCGCCGTCGCGCGGCTGCACCCCGGCGCGAGCGACGTCGCGCTGCTCGCGCGGGGCGCGCAAGCCGCCCTCGATGCGCGAGCAACCTTTGATCCCGGCGACGAGATCCCGCTGGACAATCATGTCTGGGCGGCGGCACTCCCCGCCATGTACGACGGCCTCGACGAGCTGAAGCTGCCGGCAGTGCGTGGCATGGCGAAGGTCTTCCGGCGCGCGGCCGAGAACGAGAGGATCCTCGAGTACGAGCTGGATCCACGCCCGCCGATGGTGCGACTCAACGAGATCGCCGCGCGGCTGGCGACGCAGCTCGTCCTCGCTTACGCCGCGGGACTGCGCCAGCAATTATGAGGAGCCACCGAGTCACCAGCGGCCGGGGAGCATCGTTGGTTTGCGCGTCGCCGGCAGCTCGGCATCGGGTGGATCGGGAAGCGGTCGGCCGGCGACGAGCTTGATCTGCGCTTTGAGCGCCCTCGCCAGCCGCGTCAGGAACCCATGGCGCAACTCCACCTCTCGGTCGAGATCGCGGCCGTCGTCCTCGACGAGATCATCCAGGTTGCCTCCGTCGATGAAGTGGTCGCGGAAGACCCGTTGATCGTTGCGCACCAGCTTGATCCCGCCGAAGACCTGGACCATGCCAAGGAAGTAGCGCTTGACGAGGTCGGTTCCCGCGGAGCCCTCCTCGGGATACTGAAGATGGTGGTGGAGCGCTCCCATCGTGCTGGCGATCTGGGCGGCCATCCCGAGATCGACCAGCACGCCCAGCTTCCGCACGGACGCGTCTCGCCCCTTCGCGGGAGTCACGACGTGATGGTCGACGATGCTTTGCAGCACGTCGCACGTCGGCTCGAGGATCACTTCCGCGTGCTTCAGGCTCTGCTTGTCGCCGCCGTCGAGGACGACGCCGAGATCGTGAACGACCGAATGGAGGATCCGCCGCGGCCGGGTGCCGCCGAGCAGCGCCACCTGGCCGGCGGTCAGCTTGTCCGTGCCGTGAAGCGGCGGCAGACGGCCCGGAGCGATCTGGTCGGTCCAGGGCTGCAGGGGGCCCTTGTGCCCATGAATAGTTCGGGCGAAGTTGCTCCGAAACGTCGCCGTCGCCAGGTGCGACAGGATCGGTCGATAGACCGAGATGCCACGCTCGATGATTTCAGGCAGCTCGTAGCGGAAACTGGTGTCGAGGTCGGTGGTCATTGGCGAGCCCTCGGGCGGTGCACACGAACATGCCATGGCGAGCGCGTCGAGCACAACCTCGAACCCCTCGATGCGGTGCGGCGCACTCACGACGCTCAAGCTCAAGCTCCGCGATGGCCCCCACGCACGTCAGCCATACGTGGTTATCGCTATCGCGACGGCGCGGTGGAACCGCTCACCGAGCACCACGTGCGGCTGAGCGACTATCTGGGCGAGGGCGTCGTCTACGTTGGTGCCGAGAGGATGCCGCTCACTCGCGCGGAGACGGGCCGAGCAGTCGATGACGAGTTCGGCCGCGCGTCGACGACGCGCGGCCGAAGGAGGTTGTGCGTGGTGTCGAATGGCCTCTACGATGCGATGTCAGGCGAGCAGGTGGCCCAGATCCATCGCGGGCCAGGTCCCGTCGACGCCACAGCCGACCACGCTCGTCAGCGTCGCCGAGGCGCACGGGCGCACTCGACAATGCGTCATGTGTTCTCGTGCGGCGGCTCGCGGGGAAGGCGCCGACGCCCAAGCGCTGATGATGCGGCTTCCCGTTGGAGCCGAGGACAACCAAGACCAGTTGGATCTCGCGCGCCTCGCGCTCGCGGCGGCGCTGCGGTCCGCGTCGCTCAGCCGCGGCGCTATCGCGCTGCAGGGCCTGCCGCTCATCGGGGCCGAGGGTTGGGCCCTCGCGTGGCTCGTGAGCGTGCGCTTCGCCGAGGCACAGGCGCGGCGGTGGCGCGCGCTCGTCGTCGAAGTGATGAGGCATCACACGCGCATCCCACTGAAGGAGGAGATGGAGGAGAAGGCGCGGGAATTGTTCAGGGTGGAACGGCAAGCGCGTCTCCTTTTCGCCGAGGTCGCGCGCACGCCGGATTCATCCTCGATTTAACGTGTTACAAGAAAGGTTATGGCTCGACCTCCCAAGCAAGACCGCAGCGCGGTCGCGACCGACACGCTCACCC
>JBDTXR010000685.1:0-3336 GCA_040006075.1 Byssovorax sp.
AAGACCTTCATCCCGCGCTCGTAGCGGCCCGAGCAGACGCGGAAGAAGGCGATCCGGTCGCGGTGGGCGCGATCCATGTTCGCCTGGATCTTGAAGACGAAGGCCGTGAAGCGCTCGTCGTCGGGCTCGATCGGGCCCTTGTCGCTCATCCGCGGCGCGGGCAGCGGCATCATCTCGATGAACGAGTCGAGGAGCTGCGGCAGGCCGAAGTTGGTGATGGCGCTGCCGAAGAACATCGGCGTCACCTCGCCCCGCGAAAGCTTGCCGAGATCGAGCGTGTCGCCCGCGGCCTCGAGCAGCGCGATGTCTTCCTTGAGCTGCTTCGCGCCCTCTTCCTCGATCGCCGCGACGAGCTCGGGGCTGTCGAGCGAGTGGATCTCCATCGGGGCCATCTCGGCGCCGTGGGCCACGAGATCGAAGAGGAAGACCTGCTTCTTGATCAGGTGATACACCCCGCGGAATTTGCCCGCGGAGTGGATCGGCCAGGTGATCGGGTACACGCCGATCCCGAGCACCTCTTCCACCTCGCCGATGAGATCGAAGGGATCGCGGCCGGGGCGGTCCATCTTGTTGACGAAGGTGAAGATCGGCATTTGCCGCATCTTGCAGACGCGGAACAGCTTCTTGGTCTGCGGCTCGACGCCCTTGGCGCAGTCGAGGAGCATGATCGCCGCGTCGGTCGCCATCAGCGCGCGGTAGGTGTCCTCGCTGAAGTCGGCGTGGCCGGGGGTGTCGACCAGGCTCAAGAGCCGGTTTTTGTAGGGAAACTGGAGCACGGACGAGGCGATCGAGATCCCGCGCTCCTTCTCCATTTCCATCCAGTCGCTCACCGCGTGGCGGCGCGCGCCCTTGGCCTTCACCGCGCCGGCGAGCTGGATCGCTCCGCCGTACAGCAGGAGCTTCTCGGTCAGCGTCGTCTTGCCGGCGTCGGGGTGCGAGATGATCGCAAACGTCTTCCGGCGCGTGATTTCTCGGAGGAGGAGGGAGTCGGACACGGGGGCGGCCGACGGTATAGCAAAAAGCGCCGCCGCCGCGAACGTGGTTGTTCGCGAAGGCGGCGGCGCCCGCGCGTCACTGCGCGAGGTGGGGCTTCAGCGCGGCGGCGATCGCTGCCATCGCCGGGCGGTAGCCGTAGTCGGGCTGCGTCGGCGCGGTGACCTGCGCCGCGCACACCGAGGCCACCACGCCCTGCGCGCCGACGCCCTTGAGCACCGCGAGCTCGCGCAAGCCGGGGTAGCCCTTGGCGCGGACCTGGATGGTCGGGTTCATCGGATCGCAGAGCGGGTTGTCGCTGTTGGCGCTGCAATCGCAGCTCGTGACGCCGGGCGCGGAGCAGTCGCGCGGCTTCGTCAGCGGGAAGACGCAGGCGTACTGGAGATCGTTGTTGGCGATCGAGTAGTCGTGCCCGCTGATCGGATCGGCGTTCGGCGGCGAAGCCGGCCCCGGGAGCCCCGGCCGCGGCTTGGACGACTCGACCATGTGCGGATCCTTCGGAGCGACATAGCTCGCCGGATCGCCGAGGACGTTGTCCCAGCCGGTGTTGCCGCTGGCGTCGGGCACCGTCATCTCGCCCGCGTTGCGGAAGCCCTTGGTCACGTCGCCCGGATCGCGGGCGATCGCTTGCCACGGGACGCCGACGATGCCCGCGAGCACCACCAGGCTCGGGGTGCGAATGACGCTGTCGCCGTCGGAGGGGTTCAGATCGGAGAAGATCGGGTTCGGCACCATGTTGCCCTGAAAGTCCGGCACCATGGGGCTGCTCAGCGCGCTGGTGTAGCGGTCAAGCGGGTAGAGGAAATCGATCCCGAAGCGACGCTTCTGGTCGAAGCAGCGAAGGTTGATGTCGTCCTCGGCGTCCGAGAGCGTGGGGCTGGTGGTGCAGCCCTGATCGGCCGGGCAGCTGGGAGCGGCCTGACCGCACGATTTGCAGCACGGATCGTTGGGGTTCGTCGCGCACTCCTTCCGCGCCCGCGGCAGGTGGAATTTCTTCTTGCTGTCCTGCGGGTTCTGCTGCTGGACCGCGTAGTAGAACTGACCAGATTCCTTGACCGAGCAGTCGTTCTCGTCGGTGAGCATGACAATCGCGAGGAGCGAGCTCGGCCGGAGGAAATTGGCCCGCTGCTGGAGGAGGACGGTGTCGATCCCCATCTGCGTGGCCTTCCCGGCCTCGATGATGATGGTCTGGTACGGGCTGGGCTCGATCAGGAACCGATACCAGCTCTCGAGCTGGGATTCGTACCCGCACCCCACCTGCCCGAGGCCGACCACGAGATCGCGGAAGCTGGGGATGAGGCCCGCCTTGCCGTTGAGATCGCCGGCGCTGGCCTCGCCCGGCGGCGAGAGCTTCTGGGCCGGATCCCAGGCCAGGAACCCCTCGTTCTGGTAGGTTGGAATCGTCGCTCCGCTGCACGCGTCCGCGCGCGAGAGCAGGTGTCCAGCGTCGTTGTTGCTGATGTTGGGCTGGCCCGGGCACGACTGCACGTCGCCGGTCACCGAGCAAGCGTCGGAGCCGTGGCCACCGAGGCTCGAGCTGATGACCCCGATGTGGATGTCCAGCACCGGCGCCGCGACGCGCATCGTCCCGGCGGGGCAGGCCTCGAGCGGGCTCTGGGGCTGCTGCGGCGCGGGAGCACCATTGGCATCGACGCAAGGCGGGTTGGCGAGGCGCTGGACGAGGTCGGGCACCGCGGCGCCCAGGATCTCCTGCTTGTCGGCCATCGAGCGCGAGTTGTCGATCATCAGGAGCAGATCGACCTTGCTGGAGACGCCGGGCGGCGGGGTGATCCCGGTTCCCGTGCTCCCCGAGGCGCTCGAGGAGACGTCGGTCGTCGGGCCGCCTGGACCCGAGCTCTGGGTCGTGACCGGGTTGGTCTCCACCGATCCTCCACAGGCCGCGACGCTGACGACGAGCGCGAGCGCCCCCGTGGCCGCGGCGCGCAGGCCGAGATTCAATCGTTGATCGAGCTTCATGGGTTTTCCCTTGGTTCAAGGACGGTGAGCAGGAGCGCCGCGCCGGTTCACTGTCGCTGGAAATCTACCATGAACCGGGCGGCGCGAGTGAGTGGCGACGCCCGCGGTCCCCTCTCGCCAAATACGCGCCGCCCGACTATTCTCCCGCCGCATGGCGAACCCTACCGCTCTCCTCGAGACCTCGCTCGGCACCATCACGGTCGAGCTCTTCGTCGACCGGATGCCGATCACGGCTGGCAATTTCGTGAAGCTCGCGAAGAGCGGCTTCTACGACGGCCTGCATTTTCACCGCATCATCGACAACTTCATGCTCCAGTTCGGCTGCCCGCACAGCCGCGATCCGAAGAGCCCGCGCGCCGGCACCGG
>JBDTXR010000686.1:0-3319 GCA_040006075.1 Byssovorax sp.
CGCATCGTCAAGGTCGCCCCGACCGACGCGACGGTGCTGATCACCGGCGAGAGCGGCACCGGCAAAGAGCTTGTCGCGAAGGCGATCCACGCCAACAGCCGCCGCGCCGATCGCCCGTTCGTGCCCGTCAACTGCGCGGCGATCAGCGAGACGCTGCTCGAGAGCGAGCTCTTCGGGCACGCGCGCGGATCGTTCACCGGCGCCGTGAGCGCGCGCAAGGGGCTCTTCGAAGAGGCCGACGGCGGCACGTTCTTCTTCGACGAGATCGCCGAGACGCCGCTGACGTTTCAAGCGAAGCTGCTCCGCGCGATCCAGGAGAACGAGATCCGCCGCGTCGGGGAAAACAAGCCGATCCACATCGACGTGCGGATCATCGCCGCGACGAACCAGGAGCTGCTCACGGCCGTCGCCGAGAAGCGCTTCCGTCAAGATCTCTACTACCGGCTCAACGTCGCGCGCTTCGTGCTGCCGCCTCTCCGCGATCGGCGCGAAGACATCGCGGTGCTGCTCGAGTTCTTCCTCGAGAAGTACAACCGCAAGATGAACACCCGCGCGCGCTTCTCCGACGGCGTGGTCGAGGCCGTCACCGCGTACGACTTCCCGGGCAACATCCGCGAGCTCGAGAACATGGTCGAGCAAGCGGTGGCGCTCTCCGGCGGCGGGCCGATCACCGCCGACGACGTGCTCCCCGCGACGCTGCAACCGAAGCGCCCGTCGAGCAGCGGCCGCACCCTCGCCGACGTCGTCGACATGGCCGAGCGTCAGGCCATCGAGGCCGCGCTCCGCGACTGCGACGGGAGCCGCGAGAAGGCGGCCGAGGTGCTCGGCATCAGCGCGACCACGCTCTGGCGCAAGATGACGCGCCTGGCGATCACCTACCCGCCGGCCTGATCGATCCGGTCCTCGACCGAGCGGCCGAGCGGTCGGCCGAATTTCACTGTTGCACGGGGAAGGCTGTTCTGGCTTTCCCGCGTGCAAGGTTGCAAACCATGGGCCCACACCGCCCAGGCTCATTGCGTCGGACTTTTGCTCGATGTGCCGGGTTGGCCTCTGAATTGCTAGCGCGTACGCGCGCAAGTCGAATCGGAGGTGGTTACTTTGCCTCGAGTCCTGATCGTCGACGACGAAGAAAATCAGCGTCGGACGCTGTCGATCGGGCTCAAGCTCGATGGCTTCGAGGTCTCCGTGGCAAGCTCTGCCGCTGACGCGCTCAAGCGCCTGGCGGCCCCGCCTCCGATCGATCTCACCATGATCGATCTGATGATGCCGGGCCTGAACGGCCTGGAGCTGGCGCGGCAGATCCGGCGCATGTACCCGGCGGTTCGCGTCGTGCTCTCGAGCGCGTACCACCTCTCCGCGCGCCAGGTCGAGCGGGCCGACTGCGGCGCGGTCGGCTTCGTCCCCAAGCCCTACCGCCTCGACGAGCTCTGTAGCTTCCTTCGGTCGAAGGCGAAGCCCACGTCCCCGCCCCCCGTCTGAGCGAGCTGCGTGCGGCGCGAGCTGTTCGACTTCGATCTCCCGCCCGAGCGCATCGCCACGCATCCCTCCGCGGCGCGCGACGGAGCCCGCCTCCTCGTGCTCGATCCCGCGCACGACACGCTCGAGCACGGGACGATCGTCGAGCTCGACGCGCGGGTCGCGGCCGGCACGTTGCTCATCGTCAACGACACGCGCGTGGTGCCGGCGCGCCTCCTCGGGACGAAGGAGCAGAGCGGCGGTCGGGTGGAGATCCTCCTGGTCCGACGCGTCGAAGAGGCTTCATTCACCCAGGGAAATCGATCGCACGTCGCCGAGCGCTGGCGGGCGATGGGCCGCGCTTCGAAGCCGCTGCGGCCGGGCGCGCTCCTTTCGTTCAAGGCCCGCGGCGACGCCGGGCCGGTGGTGCTCCGCGCGCAGATCGAGCAGCGCTCCGCCGACGACGGCCTCCTCGACGTCCTGCTCTTCACGCCCGACGCGAGCTCGATCGACGCGGCGCTCGAGGCCGCGGGCCACATGCCGCTCCCGCCGTACCTGCACCGCGCCGACGAGGACGAGGACCGCGAGCGCTACCAGACCGTGTTCGCGCGCGTGAAGGGCGCCGTCGCCGCGCCCACCGCCGGCTTGCACCTCTCGCAGGCGTTGCTCGATCGCCTGGAAACCAAGGGGGTTCAGCGCGCGAGCATCACGCTCCACGTCGGCCTCGGGACGTTCCAGCCGGTGACGGCGGACGACCTCGACGAGCACCCGATGCACAGCGAGCTCTACGAAATCCCCGAGGCCACGGCGCTGGCGATCGACGCTGCGCGGGCTCGCGGCGCGCCGGTGCTGGCGATCGGGACCACCGTGGTGCGCGCCCTCGAGAGCGCGGCCGATCGCGCGCGGCCCGGGTGCGTCCGCGCCGGCGCGGGCGAGACGCGGATCTTGATCCAGCCAGGCTACGGTTTCGCCGTGGTCGACCAGCTCCTCACGAACTTCCATCTGCCGCAATCGACGCTGCTGGCGCTGGTTTCGGCGTTCGCGGGGCGGGAGCGGGTGCTGGATGCTTATCGCGCGGCCGTCCAGAACGGCTACCGTTTCTTCTCGTATGGCGATGCGATGCTGATCCAGTCCCGCGATCCACGGCCCCCGCTCCGCGCAGAGGCCGCGTGACGGCGCCCTCCACGCCGGGCTTCGCCTTTCGCGTCGACGCCACCTGCGGGACGGCGCGCGCCGGCATGCTCACGACCCCGCACGGCGAGGTCCCGACGCCGACGTTCATGCCCGTGGGGACCCAGGGCAGCGTCAAGACGCTCTCGCCGGACGAGGTCGCGGCCACGGGCGCGCGCATCGTCCTCGGCAACACCTACCACCTGTGGCTGCGCCCCGGGCCCGAGGTCGTCGCGCTCCACGGCGGCCTCCACGGCTTCACGCGCTGGCCGCACTCCATGCTCACGGACTCGGGTGGCTTCCAGGCCTTCTCGCTCGCCGAGCGGCGCACGCGCAGCGAAGACGGCTTCGTGTTCAAATCACACTTGGATGGATCACGCCACGCGCTCTCGCCCGAGGTCGCGATGAAGGTCCAGGGCCAGCTCGGCGCCGACATCGCGATGCAGCTCGACGTCTGCCCGCCGGGCGAGTCGCCGCTCGCGGAGATCGAGGACGCCTGCCGCACCACCACGCGCTGGGCGAAGCGCTGCCTCGCGGCCAAGCGCCCCGATCAAGCGCTGTTCGCGATCGTGCAAGGCGGCACCCACCCGGCCCTCCGCCGCGCCCACGCCGAGGAGCTCGCGGCGATGCCCTTCGACGGCCTCGCCCTCGGCGGCTTCAGCGTGGGCGAGCCGATCGAGCGCATGCACGAGGT
>JBDTXR010000687.1:0-3297 GCA_040006075.1 Byssovorax sp.
GCGCGGATGACGCGGCCGAGGAGATCGCCGAAGAAGTGAATGGTCGCGGAGAGGCGACCCGCGCTGTCGGGCTGGCGAGGTTCGTTCATGCGGCGCGTCGTCCATAGAGCCAAGCGCGCACCGTGGGAACCCACCTCGTGATTCAACGAGGGCTCGCGGGGCTACGCGTGCCACAGCCCCATGCGGAGCACGTCGCGGTACTCGCCGTCGATCAGCACCTCGTTGCGGAGAATACCCTCCACCTGGAAGCCAATCTGCTCGTTGATCTTGATGTTGCCGATGTCGGTCGACAGGGTGTTCAGGTAAATCTTCTTGAGCCCCAGCGCCCCGAGGCCGTAGCCGACCCAGAGGCGAGAGGCCTCGTGGCCAAGGCCCCGGCCGCGCAAGCTGCGCTCGCCGATGATCTTGCGGAGCTCGGCGCGGCGCTGATCGAGCCGGTGATCGAGGTACGCGACGCAGCCAATCGGCCGGTCCTCGAACATCACCATGCCCACGAGCCGGTGGGCCCGGAGCAGCAGATCGTCGAGGTGCAGCGCGTGCCCCGAGGCGGTGGAGAGCAGGAAGAACCGCCCTTGATCGTCGGCGACCCAGCGCTCGAGCAGCGCGCGATCGTCGGGCTCGCCGAAGCGTCGAATCGACACCCGGGGTCCGACGAGCGGAAAATCGCGGTAGCGCGTGCGCTCGGAGCGCGGGCCCTCGGAGAGCACGGCCTCGGGATCGCGCGGCGTCATCGCGATCCCGAGCAGGGTGTTGGTGAAGCGGACGAAGTCACTCAGCGTGAAGCCATAGCCGACGGCCTGCTTGTAAAAGCTCCGCGCCGCGGCCTCCACGGTGATCGGTGGCAGCGGGGCGCGGCTGCTCTGCGGCGGGGGCGGCTGGCTCTCGGGGGTGCTCATGGCGGTGCGGTTCTCCGGAGCCCGCGATGGTCGAGCTTTCCGCTCCTCGCTGCAATGGAGACGGCGGCTCCCGCCCTGCTCGGCCCGCTCGGGGACGCGAAAGCTCGGGCGAGATCCAGCCGAATGCTTGCGTTTGGCCGCGCGCCGGGCGAAGTCTCGGCGATGCAATCGCGCGTTCATCTGGGCCTCTCGCTGGTGCCGTTCCTCGCGGCGCTGCTCGTTTCGGGCTGCACGACCGCCGACAAGCAGGACGAGCCGGACGCGAGCTTGCTGCCCGTCGCGACCGCGGATCCGATCCCGGCGGCGTCGACCGCGGCGCCCACGGTGATCGCGCCGACGCCGGTGCCGGTGCCCGTGCCCGTCGGGACGACCGTGAAGCCCGACGCCGGCGCTCCGACCGACGCGGGCGCCCCCAAGCCCGCTGACGCCGGCGCGGCCGCGAACGGGACGTTCAAGGCCTGCTCCGAGAAGTGCCAGGCGTTGCTCGCGGGGTGCGCGATCCCGACGTTCCCGAAGGACGGCGGGCTGCCGCAGATCAAGGATCCGGTGGCGTGCCAGGCTGCGGCCAATGCCTGCGTGGCGGCCTGTACGCCCTGATATTCGCGGACGACCGGCGTCAGCTCGCGGTCCAGGTCGAACGCGGTTTGCACTTTCCGGACGGAAGCTGGCCCGGGTGTCGAGTCACTCCGCGCCTCCGCGCCGGATCTTCTGACCTTCTTGCTCGACACCCCCGTCGCGCCCCTGTACGCCCGGGCTCATGATCTCTCGCGCCCTTGGTTGCACATTCCTCGTCTCGATGGTCGCCGCCTGTGGCCCCGAGGCGCCCCCGCTCGTCGCGCCCCCGCCGGTCGTTCCGCCGATCGTGGCGTCGACAACCTCGTCTGCCGCGACTCCGCCGGCCGCAAAACCAGCCGCGGAGCGCCTCGCCGCCGACACCCCGCGCACCACCGGCGAAGGCGCCACCTTCACCGCCCCTGCCGGCTGGTCAATCCGCACCGACGGCGCTCTGGTCGTCCTGGAAACGCCGGAGCCCGACACCCATATCGCCCTCCTCGACACGCGCGCTGCCAGCGCCGATGCGGCGGTGGCCGCGGCCTGGGCCGCCTACCGCCCGGACTCGAAGCGTCCGCTCAAGCTCAAAGGCCCCAGGCCGCCGCGCAAGGGCTGGGAAGAGCGCGCCAAATACGATTACGAGACCTCGCCCAACGAGCGCGCCGTGGTCTTCGCGGTCGCCTCGCGGCACGGCGATCTCTGGACTGTCCTCCTCGCCGACGGTACCGAGCCCACGTTCGAGAAGCGCGGGGCGTCAATCCAGCTCGTCGCCGACTCGCTCCGGCCCAAGGGGTACACGCGAGAGTCGTTTGCGGGAAAGAAAGCTCGTCCGTTCGACCGGGATCGGATCAAGGAGATCACCGACTTCGTCGAGGCGTCGCAGCGCGCGCTCGGCATCCCGGGCGCGGCGGTGGCCATCGTCGAGGGCGACAAGATCGTCTTCGAGGGCGGCTTCGGCGTGCGCGACCTGGGCAAGCCGGCCAAGGTCGACAAAGACACCCAGTTCGCCGTGGCGTCCAACACCAAGGGCATGACGACTCTGCTCCTCGCCCGGCTCGTCGACGAGGGCAAATTCACCTGGGAGACGCCGGTCAGCAGCGTGTATCCCGGCTTCAAGCTCGGCGACGCCGAGACCACGAGCAAGGTGCAGATAAGGCACCTGGTCTGCGCCTGCACCGGCCTCCCGCGGCAAGATTTCGAATGGATCTTCGAGTACGGCAAGATCACGCCGAAGAGCGGGATGGAGCTCCTCGGCACGATGCAGCCCACCAGCAAGTTCGGGGAGACGTTTCAGTACTCCAACGTGCTCGCCGCGGCCGGCGGCTGGGTCGCGGCGCACGTGGTCTATCCCGATCGCGAGCTCGGCGCGGCCTACGACGAGGCGATGAAGAAGCTGGTCTTCGAGCCGCTGGGGATGAAGGCCACCACGTTCGATATCGCCCGCGTCGAGAAGGGCAATCACGCCGGGGCCCACGCCGACGACGTCGATGGCAAGCCCTCGATCGCCAACATCGAGCTCAACCGCACCGTCATCCCCTTTCGCCCTGCCGGCGGCGCCTGGACCAGCGTCCACGAGCTGAGCCGCTATGTCTCGCTCGAGCTCAGCCGCGGTGTGCTCCCGGGCGGCAAGCGCCTCGTCTCCGAGAAGAACCTCCTCGCCCGGCGGATCCCGCAGGTGACCATCGGTGAAGACGCGATCTATGGAATGGGCCTCGAGGTCGACACCAGCTTTGGTGTCCCCATGGTCCATCACGGCGGCTCGATGTTCGGCTACAAGAGCGATTGGCTGATCTTCCCCGAGCAAGGCGTGGGCGCCATCCTCCTCACCAACGCCGACAACGGCGGGATG
>JBDTXR010000688.1:0-3278 GCA_040006075.1 Byssovorax sp.
CGTCGGCCTGGAGCAGCGTCTTCAGGAAGAGCGTGTTCTTCTGCGCCAGCGGCTGGCCGTCGTGGCGAGTCAGCACCTCGGGCTGCATCACCGAGTAGTTCTCGGTCAGCGGGTTACCGCCCTTCACCTCGACGTACGACTGCGTTCCTCGGGCGAACGAGTGGAAGAGGCGCGCCTCGTGGATCGCGCCCACGAGAGCGTGCCCGTCGCTCCCGAGGAGGCAGTGCGGCGGCCAGAGGTAGAGCTTGTATTTGCCGGCCTTCTCCAGCGAATCGCAGTAATGACGCACCTGCTGCATCAGCCAGGGGTAGTTGCCGCCGCAGAGCCACTTGGCGACGGACGGGTTGGGGCGCACCTCGCCGGCGTCGATCTGGGTCGTGGTGATCTCGCGGAAGGGCTGGAGCGCGTTGCCCTCTTGGTCGATCCAGAACGACGGGGAGAAGATCTGGTAAGCAAAGTGGGTATCCATCGTGGTGGTCACCGCGGTGATCGCGCCGAGGTTCCGATAGACGAACTCGGCGAGGCGGCGGCTGTCGTCGATGGCGCCGCGCCCGCTCCGGCCCGCCACGTAGAGCGAGCCCTCGGGGTGGCAGAAGTCCTTCTGGACGTCGATGAGCAGGAGGTGAACGTTCTCCTTGTCGGAGCCCGAGGGCTTGATCGCGTGGGCCTTCTGGAAGGCGGTCGCGGCGTTGAAGACCGCCTGTTGATCGGGGTGGTAACCCCAGCGCTCGGTGGATTTCGGATCGTAGAACGCGGGGAGCGGCAGCACAGCGTGGCTCATGATCTGGTTTCCTCTCGGTGAATCACGCCCGGATGCGGAGCGTGTGAATCGTGTTCGCGGAGACCACGTAAAGCGCCTTCGGGCCGGCGAAGAGGGTCGAGGCGCGGGAGACGAAAGGTTCGGTATCGGGGAACTGGCGGGTCTCGACCAGGGTGCCTTGCCGGGCCTCGACCCGGGAGAGGCCGCTGTCGGTGGCGGCGAGCAGGAAGCATCCGACAGCGCATTTGCCGCGCAGCGTGCCCAGCCAGGTGCCGTCGTCGGCGTCGCCCTCGGCCGTCGCGACCACCTCGCCGTCGCGGCCGACGACGACACACTGGTGGCGGGTACGGCCCTTGTCGTTCGCAGCCAGCAGCACCCAGGCGTGGGAGTCGCCGACGATGCAGGTGGCGTCGACGAGCTGGCCGCCCAGGAAAGGCAGCTTCACCGTGTCCTTGATCCCGGGGCTCTTCGCGTCGAACACGAAGGCGACCGAGAGGTTCCCGGCGCGGTAGAAGCCGAATCCAAAGCGATCTCCCGCCCAGATCCGCGTCTGGCCCGCGAGCACCTCGCCCATGGGCAAAGGGTACGACCACGCCTGCTCGATCGAGACCTCGCGCGTCCCCTCGGCGCTGCGGAAGAGCCGCCCGCCGCGGACCCAGTAGCGGTGATGGGCGTTGACGGCGAAGACTGGCCGCATCCCGACCCGGTCCACCTCCAGGCGATCGATCACCGCCCCAAGAGCCAGCGTGATCACCCTCGCTCCGCGCGCAAGCAGGGTTTTGTCGCCGCGAACGGCGAAGCGCGCGAGCAGATCGAGCGGGCCACTCAGCACCACGCTCCCGTCCTCGCGGCGGTACTCGTTGTCTTCGTGGATCAGATAGCGGAGCTCGCCGTCCTCCAGCGCCGCGGCGAGGATCACCCCCCTGGTGGCGAAGATCCTGGTCGCCGTCACCTCACCTCGAACGACGGTGATCTCCTTCACGGCCGCCGGAGCGGTGGTGACGCAGAACGGGCACACGGCGCGCGCGTGGCCGGCGCAGCAGGCCGGGCAGCGGGTCCACCCGAGCCCGTCGAGCAGCGCCCGAGGAAACGCTCCGCGCTGATCCTTCTCGAACACCAGGTGCAGGTGCTGGAGCAGATCGTCCGGGAGCACGGCGTACGGCGCCGCCGGCTTGGGATAGAGCACCTCGGGGTGAAACACCGTGATTCGTCGGAGCGGGCGCGCGCACTCGGGCATCCTCGCCGAGGCCGATTTCGGCTTGTAGATCCCTCCATAGGGGCCCACGGAGAGCAGCGTTTGCATCACCATCACCGTGAACGCGCACCAGTCGGAGTCGGCCGAGAACGGCTTGCAGAGCAGGGGGCGCTTCTCCAGCGGATCGCAGTGGAGCGGATCGACGAAGCGCTCGGTGAACACCCGGCAACGGAAGCTGCCAAACTGGAAGCTGTCGGCGTCGATGAGATAGGCCTGCTCGTCTTTCACCAGCACGTTGAGGTCGTTGAAGTCCCCGATGACGACGCCCCTCGCGTGGAGGCCGGCCACCGTGCCGTGGAGATCGACGAGGGCCCGCGCGCTCGAGGCCGCGAGATCGCGGAGCCGGGGATCGCCGAAGCACATCAGCACCTCGGCGCCGTCGACGAAGCCCATGGTATACCCGCTGATGCGGTTGCCGCTCCTGTCGGTGGCGAGCGCGAGGGGCACGATCACGCGCGCCGGGAGCCCGGAAGGGAAGGCGCGGAGCTTCTGTTGATGCGTGTCAATCCGCTCGCGCGCGGCGTCCTGCTCGCCCGGCGCGCCCTCGTAATCCGGGTGCTCCGGCGTCTTCCAGAGCTTGAGTACGGTCCCGTTGCCAATGTCGAAGACATCGGCCTCCCCGCCCTTGCCGACGGACGCCTGCGGGCTCACCTTGATCCGCTTGCCACCGACGTAAACATCGAGCCTGGACGATTTACCGAAGATCTGAGCCAGCATGTTCAGCTCCCATGGCGACGGCGAATGACCACGACCGTGGTGTCGTCCTCGAGCAACCCCGGCTCCCTGGCGAGCCGCTTCTCGCTCCAGACCGGCCTCGCGATCTCGCGGTTGATCCGCGCCAGCCGCCGGCGCACGGCGTCTCGGTTGGTGAAGTGCGTATCTTCCTCCCAGAACCGCCGGAGCGGCCCCACCGACTCCCCCTCTCCGCCGGGCAGGGGCCGGGAGGCGAGATCGAGCAAATCCGCGGCGCCGTCGGTCCCGAGCAGGACCGTGTCGAGCTGGCTCGTGGCGAACGCCCGATGAACGAGGATCCGCGGTGAAGAGGGCCCGAGCGGATCTTCTTCGAGGAGCCCATAGCCAAGATACGGAGGCTCGTTGCGCGGAAAGGGCCCGAGCCGCTCGACGTCGCCGCCGACGGCGAAGAGGCCATCTCCGGCGGCGAAGATCACCGCGCTATCCTCGGCGACCGCGAGCCCGACCACGGTGAAGAGGAACATCTCCGACACCAGTCGAGCGCGTTTGCCCCCCATGGCCGAGACGAGA
>JBDTXR010000689.1:0-3275 GCA_040006075.1 Byssovorax sp.
TCGTCGCCGCGCTCGCGCGACGATCCCTCCCGTGCGGCGACGACCGAAGGCCAATCCGCGACCTCGCCCGAGCGGTCCTGGCCGAGCTGGCCGCTCCGCTCTCCACGCCTGAAGTGGAGTAGCCCCTCCTCCGACCGGACGTGCTCATGACTTCTCCTCTGGTGCTGCGGGCTCCGGCTCATGCCATCCACCCGAACGAGAGATGATTTGCTCGGCCTCGGCAGGCCCCCACGTCCCGGGCTCGTATTCGTGGACGGGCGTGGCGTCTCCCAGGATCCCGTCCACCGTTCGCCACTCGGCTTCCACGGCATCCTCGCTGGCGAAGAGCGTTGCGTCGCCCTTCATCGCATCGCCGAGGAGGCGCTCGTACGGGAGCGCTCCGTCGGCGGCGCGCTTCGAGGCGAGGAGCTCGACGTCTTGCCCAACCATTTCCTCCCCCGGCACCTTGGACCGCATGCCGAGCGCGATGGCGACGTCGGGACCGAGGCGAAAGCGCAGGTAGTTGGTGCGGGCGAGCTCCGAAAGCGCCTCACGGAACACGGAACGCGGCGGCGGCTTGAGCTCGACCAGCACCTCCGTCGCGGTCACGGGGAGGCACTTCCCGGCCCGGATGAAGAAGGGCACGCCCGCCCAGCGCCAGCTATCGATCGCGAGCCGGACCGCTGCAAACGTCTCGACCCCGGAGTCCTTCGCAACTCCCGGCTCGCCACGGTATCCACGAAACTGCCCGCGTACGACGTCGTCCGGGGTGAGGGGCGTGATCGCTTTGAGCACACGAGCCTTCGCATCACGGAGCGCTTCCGGGTCACCGCTCCCGGGCTCCTCCATCGCGAGGCAGGCGACGACTTGCAGCATGTGATTCTGGATGACGTCGCGGATGGCCCCCGTCTCTTCGTAAAGATGCCCGCGGCCCTTCACTCCGAAGCTCTCGGCCATCGTGATCTGCACGCTCTCGACGAAGTTTCGGTTCCAGAGGGGCTCGAGGAACGAGTTTCCAAACCTGAAATAGAGGAGATTCTGGACCGGTTCCTTTCCGAGGTAGTGATCGATCCGGAAGATCGACGGCTCCGGAAAAACGGCGAGCGGTGACCGGTTGAGGGCCTTGGCGGACTCGAGGTCGCGACCGAACGGCTTCTCGACCACGACGCGCGCGTCCTTTGCGTACCCGGAACGAGCCAGCTCCTTCGTGACGACTGCGAACATGCTCGGCGGGATCGCGAGATAGTGAAGGGGCCGCTCGGAGGAGCCGAGGGCCTTGCGCAAGAGGTCGAATGTCGCCGGATCGCGGTAGTCGCCGTCGACGTACTTCAGGAGCCCCATGAGCTTGCCGAAGGCCGCGCGGTCAGCGCCTCCGCCGTATTTCTCGAGGCTATCCTTCGCTCGCGCCCGGAGCTGCTCGAGGTTCCAGCCCGCCTTGGCAACTCCGATGATCGGGACGTCGAGGTGGCCATGGTTGACCATGGCTTCGAGCGCCGGGAAGATCATCTTGTGAGCAAGATCTCCCGTAGCGCCAAAGAAGACGAGCGCATCGGAGCGTGCGGGTGTACTCACGAGTGTTTCTCCAGATGGCCGCCGAACTGGCAGCGAAGCGCCGAGCCCCGGTTGGAGTGGCGACCTGGCGAATGCCTCAATGGTGGTGCCATCTCGTTCATGCGCGATGGCGTGGCCTGGCCACAAGCGGGCGCCGGCGTGCGGAGCGCATCCGGGATCTGCGCACTTTCCAGATCGATCCGAGCCTCGCGCCCATCCGGCTTCGAATGGTGTTCCGTATCTCTTCGCCAACGTCGAGCCCCGTTGTTCGGACGCTCTGGGAGCGTTTGCGCGGGAGGCGTTTGGGCTGGGCTGAGGCGAAAATGCCGCCGCCGTGAAGCCATGGCGGGCCAGAGTAAGCTCATGCGGGTGGAGCGGGAGCGACGCGCCGATCCTCTTGCGCGCGCGGAGCAGGAGCTCCACGCCGGTCCACCCGCCGGGGAGCCAGGACGCGCGCGTGATGGCCACTTGCACGGCGCCGTATCCGCTGCCGAGGATGCCAATGCCGCTCCTCGGCCTCGAAGAGCAGCACACGCCGCCCATCGAGCACGCGCCTCACGCCGGCGCGGGCCCAGGGCGCTGCGCGTCGGCCGCGGGCGCGCCTCCGCTCCGCCGCGCGAGCAGTCGGAACAGGATAGGGAACACGATTGACGCGAGCATGCCGACGAGCATCAGGCTCGCTTCCTTGCGGTCGTCGATGAGCGCGAGCTCGCGGCCGATGCTGGCGATGGCCACGACGAGCGTCAGCGGCGCCGCCAGCAGGGAGCCGGCCGCGACGCGATCGCGGATCGGCGTCCCCCTGCGGGCGAAGACGAGGCTCGAGAGGATCTTGATCGCGCCGGCGACTGCGGCGAGGAAGAGCGCCGAGGTCGCCGCGCTCCCGTCGAGCGCGCGGACGTCGAACCGCACGCCGACCACGATGAAGAAGATCGGGATGAAGAGGCCGTTGCCGATCGCGGCGATCTTCCCCTCCAGCGCGTGCTTCTGGCGAAGGACGAAGCCGACGAGGGTGCCGCCGATGAACGCCCCCAGGATCGGCTCGACGCCCGCGAGCGCCGCCATGGCCACGAAGCCCATCAGGATGACGAGCCCGACGCGGACCCCGAGCTCCGCGGCGTCGTGGTGATCGATGAGGCGACGAAACTGCTTCGGGTGCCACCAGACGAGCGCCCGCGCCCAGCGGATCAGCAGCGCCGACGCCGTGAAGAGCAGGCCCACCTTCAAGACCTTCTCCAGCGTCTCGAGGCCGAGCCCTCCGCTCAACACGACCTCGAGGCCGGTGATCGCCAGGATGCAGACGAACTCCCCGATCGAGGCCGCCAGCATCACGTGGCGTCCCAGCGCCGTCGCGCTTTGCCCCGTCTCCTGGAGCACCGCGAGCGGCATACCGACGCTCACCGCGCTGATCACCAGGACCTCGACGCTGCCCAGCCCCGCGAGCCTCCCCGCGGCGAGCCCGCCCGCGAACACGCCGAGCACCCAGAGCGCCGGCACCGCGAGCGCCGCCTTTCCTGCGGCGCGGATGGCCTCGAAATCGATCTCCATCCCCGCCATGAACATGAGCACGAGGAACCCGAACTCGGCCAGGAACGACACGGTGGGGCTCCCGTGAAGGACGCCGAGCCCCGCCGGGCCGAGGCCGAGCCCCGCCACGATCAGCACCACCGCGGTCGGGAGCCGGAGCCGGACGGCGGCGACCGGCCCGACGACGCTGACGCTGAGCAGGATCAGCAGCGCGATGACCT
>JBDTXR010000690.1:0-3272 GCA_040006075.1 Byssovorax sp.
TGTCGCTGCAGAACTCGCCCGAGGGGGTGCGTTTGTCTTTGAACGAGGCGCACGCGGCGCCGGCGAGGATCGGGGCGACGAGGGCGGCGAGGAGCAGGCGACGCATCGCGAGGGTTTTAGCAGGGATACTGCCCGCGCAGCAAGACACCGGAAGGCCTGACCTCAGAAGAAGATATAGCCGCGCACCGCGAGGCCCGCGGTGAAGACGTTGGTGTTGATTTTCCCGCCCGGATCGGTGGCGCCCGGCTGCGCGAACTTCGGCCAGGTGAACGACGGCCCGAGCTCCAGGATCGGGTGATCGGTCCCGATGGAGAGCCCCGCGAAGAACCCGAGCGGCACCGTGAGCGTGGTGCTGAGCTGCGAGAAATCGGCGATGTACACGTTCGACTGCACGCCGAGGTGGAAGGTGTCGACCATGTTGAGCGACAGGGAAAGGGGCAGGTCGAGGCCGAACATCGTCTTCTGGCCGCGGGCCACGGTGAGCGGGAGGCCGGCGCTGAAGTCGAGCCGCATCGATTTTCCGATGTGCACCAGCATCGGCACGCTGGGCTCGAGGATGATCCCCGCGCTGTCCGACGCCGTGACGATGGAGATCCGGGCGCGCACGCCGAGCTCGAGCGTGCTGTTGAGGAGCCGGAACGTGGCGCCGAGCGTGGGGTTGCCGTAGGCGACCTTGGGGAGGATCTGGATCTGGGCGAGCGCGGCCTCGACCTCGAGCGCCTTGCTGATGCCGTACTTCGCTCCGCCCTGGATCGAGAGGCCCGTCGCCAGGCTCTGCGGCGCCGACTTCACCGCGTTCGGATCGCTGACGAAGCGCGAGACATCCCCCGCGAGATAGAGCTGGAGACCCTGCGTGTAGAGCGTGAGCGGGCGCTGCGCGTAGGCGAGCGGGTAGTCGTCGGGATCGTCCTCGCCGGCGCGCGCGTCGCGCGAGAGCGTTCCGAGCAGGGCGCCCACGAAGAGGCCGGCCAGCAAGATCGAAGGGCGCACGTCGAACCTCCCGGGTGAACGATCATGCCGCGCGAGGCGGCCATTGATCGTACCATGAGAGGGCGCGCTTGCTGTGCCGTGAATCACCTGGATCGCCGGCCCGATTCCGCCGCTCGGCGAGCGCACTCTGTCCGGCGGACCGTGCTACCGTCTCCCCCGTCTTGCTTCTCGCCTGAGATCTCGACCGGGAGGATATCGTGGGAGTCACGCGGAAGAACCTTCACCTGGCAGCGGCGGTTGCGCTCGCTGCCACCAGCATGTTTGCAACGTTCGCGTCGTGCACCGACTCCTACCGCGGCGTGATCCCGGGGGCCGGCGGCGGCACGGCGAGCGCCAGCTCCACGGCGGCCGTCGGGACCGGCGGCGAGGGCGGCCTCTTCATGGAGGGTGGTCCCCCGCAGTGCGACCTCACCTGCTCCAACGACCTCAAAACGGTCATCGATTGCATGGGGGTGACCAAGACCACCTGCACCGTGGAAGAGGGCTGCTCCAACGGCGCCTGCATTCCCAATCCGTGCAAGGCGGCCACCGACTCCAAGAGCTCTTACGGATGTGACTACTACGCCCTCAAGACCGCGATGCGGCCGCAGGCCGACGGCGCCTGCTTCGCCGCGTTCGTCGCCAACACCTGGGGCAAGCCGGTTCACCTCACCGTCGATCGCGGCGGCGTCCCGCTGGCCGCCGAGACGTTCACCTACCTCGCCACGGGCCAGGGCCAGACGGTCACCTACACGCCCTACGACGCGGTAAAGGGCCTCGACGTGGGCGAGGTCGCCATCCTGTTCCTCTCCCGCAAGAAGATGGGAGGATCGGTGATCGACTGCCCCAAGCCCGCGGCGATCGCCACCGAGACCGGCGTCGTCGGCACCGGGCGCGGCTCGGCGTTCCACATCACCTCGGACTACCCGGTGGTGGCCTATCAGATCGATCCGTACGGCGGCGGCGCGGCGGCCGTGACGTCGGCGACTCTGCTCCTCCCCACCAGCGCGTGGGACACCAACTACATCGCGATCAACGCCTACAAGTCCGCGGAGGTCGACGGCTTCACCTTCGGCAATCCCTCGCTCGACATCCTGGCGTTTCAAGACGGGACCGACGTGAAGATCCTCCCCAACGTCGACATCGTCGCCGGCACCAACGTCATCGCCGGCACCGCGAATACGCCGGTCACCTACACGCTCAACAAGGGGGAGTTTCTCCAGATCACCCAGCCTGCAGAGCTCACCGGGAGCCCGATCGAGTCCACCAAGCCCATCGGCGTCTTCGGCGCCTCGTCGTGCATGACGGTCCCCAACGGGGTCAACGACTGCGACTCTGCGCAACAGCAGCTCGCCCCGGTCCAGGCCCTGGGCATGGAGTACGCGGCCGTTCGTTACCGCGGTCGCGGCGGCATGGACGAGGCGCCTCCGTGGCGACTCGTCGGCGCCGTGAAGGACACCAAGCTGACCTGGACGCCGAGCAAGCCGCCCGGCGCGCCCACCACCCTCGACGTCGGGCAGGTGGCCGAGTTCACCTCCATCGGGCAGTTCGTGGTGGCCAGTCAGGATCTCGATCACCCGTTCTACCTCGGCGGGTACATGACGGGCGGCGAGCCCTTCGGCGGCGAGGGCGACCCCGACTGGGTCAACATCATCCCTCCGTCGCAGTACCTGAATCACTACGTGCTCTTCACCGATCCCACGTACCCCGAGACGAGCCTCACCGTCGTCCGCACGCCCTCCAAGGTCGATCAGAAGTTCGCGGAGGTCACCCTGGCGTGCGCCGGCGTGCTCACCGGCTGGCAGAAGGTCGGCAGCTACGAGTACACCCGCGTCGACCTCGTGACGGGCGATTTCATGGGCGTGAACGGCTGCACCAACGGCCGCCAGGAGATGACCAGCGCGCAGCCCTTCGGCGTCACCGTCTGGGGCTGGGGCAACACCCAGCAAACCAAGCTGGTCTCCTATGCCTACCCGGCCGGCGCCGGCTTCCAGCCGATCAACAAGGTCGTCGTTCCCGCCATCCCGCAGTAGGAAATAAAGAGTCTTCGCGATGCTTCGATTCTCCTCCTCGTCCCTCCGGCGCCGCGCGCCGCGCGCGCTCACGGCGCTCGTCGCGGCGTCCTCGATTGGCCTGCTCCCGTCGCTCGCGCGGGCCCAGACCGCCACCTTCACCGTCGACCGGCTGGTGATGGCCGGCGGCCCCGACGACGGCATCGGGGTCTGGCGCCCCGACGTGGCCCACGACACGCGCTTCTTCGGCCAGGTGGGCCTGGGCTTCGCGCTGAACCCGCTCCGCGTCGA
>JBDTXR010000691.1:0-3266 GCA_040006075.1 Byssovorax sp.
GGCTCGGCGTCGAAGAGCGGGAGATCGGCGGCGTCGACCCAGGGCGGGATGGTCACCGGCGCCCCGGCGTCGGTCTCGGCCACGGAGTCGCGCGAGGTCATCGTCGCGGCGAGCGCGAAGAGGGGAAGGTGCCAGAGCTTCATAGCGTCCTCAGGAAGGCGATGAGCGCCTTGCGCTCGTCGGCGGAGAGCTGCGCGGTCTTTCCCATGCGATCCTGGTTGTACTCGAAGAGCGCCTCCAGGGTCTCGAAGCGGCCGTCGTGCAGGTACGGTGGAGAGCCGCCGACGTAGAGCAGCGAGGGGGTCTTGAAGCCAGCCACCGGATCCTCGGAGAAGCCGGCGGGCGCCTTGAAGGCCTTGAGCGGGGCCATGGCGCGGTCGGTGTACTCCGACGCGGGCAAATGGCAGGTGGCGCACTGGGTGGCCGGGCTCGCGAACAGGGCCTTTCCGCGCTGCTCTTCCTCGGTGAGGGGGCGCTCGACGTGGGGCGGCGGGGTGAGCCCTTCGCGCACGAACGGCACCAGCGCCCTGGCAAAGGCGCCGGCCATGGAGCGGTTACCGTCCGGGGACGACCTCCATCCGTGGAGCCCGAAGCCGGCCAGGATCCGCGCCTCCAGAGTGGCACTCTCGCCGTGCCATCCATACGGGCCCGCGGCCTTGAGGCGGCCGGCGATGATCGGGGTCTGCCGCGCGTAGCCGACTCCCCCGGTGCCCTCGACGTCGATGTCCCCCCAGCGCGATTTGAGCACCGAGAGATCCGGGCCGGCGACGAAGTTGGTGAAGGTGCTCTTGTCGTTCGTGAACTTCATCTCGTGCCAGGTGTGCCCGTCGTCGCGCCCCTCGGGGTGACAGCCGGCGCAGGCGAGGCCGCCGACCTCGTAGAGCTGCGCGGAATAGAACGCCGATCGCCCGGCCTGGAGCTTGTCTTCTGCCACGCCGAGCGAGACGGTGACCGGCGGAGCGCGGGTGTAGCTGCCGTCGGCGGGAGACAGCTTGACGATCATCACCTCGTAGGTCGCGCGACAGAACACGTACGCTTGGTCCTCGTCCTCGGAGAGCGCGATCCCTTCCGGAGCGCCGCCGTGGCCGGACTGGTGAAGGACCTTGTCGTCCTTCTTTCCAACCCCGTAGGTGCGCGCGCTGACCAGCGCGGGTGCCATCGCCAGCGCGTCGAGCTCGAGGAGCATGTCCCGGCCTTCGTCGGCGACGATCAGCGTGTCGGACTTGCGGCGATACACGGCTGCGCGCGGCGTGGACAGGGAGTTGCGCTGCGCCATCGTCGGGGTGGCACCGTCGAGCCAGCGTCCACTCGGCGCCTCCATTTCCTTCCCGACGAGGTCGGCGAAGTGCGATGTCGGCTTCGCCGATCGCGGCGGCGCGCGCGGGACGTCGTGGTCTGTCGAGAGCACGTCGACGCCGCCGTCCCCGAACCAGTTGCTCGGCCCCAGCGCGCCGAGCGCGATCCGCGGGAAATAGGCTCGATCGCCCCTGGGACTGGCGATCACCGCATAGCCGAGCGACGCTGGGAGCCTGGTATTCGCCGGCGAGAGCAGCGGCGCCGCGGGCAGCTCGATCCGCTTCACCGTGGGTGCGCCGCTCTCGCCGAAGTCGACGCGGGTGACGTCGCTGCCGACGAGGTGGCTCACGTAGGCGCGATAGCCGCTCGCGCCGCGGTCTGGCAGCACCGCGATGCCGCGCGGCTCGCGCGCCGTATCGATCGACCACAGCACCTTGCTGGTCGCGAGATCGATCGCCGAGAGCTGGTGCGCCCAGGCCGACGTGACCAGCGCGATCTTCTCGTCCGGCGTCACCGACACGCCCCACGCGTCGACGGGGAGATCGACGCGCGCGACCTCTTTCAGCTCGGGCCCGCCGCGCTTCAACACCAGCAGCGCGCCGCCGCCCTGCCCGATCTGGCGGATGGTCACGAGCAGGTGATCGCGCACCGTGACCAGCTGCGCCGGCGCGCCGGGAGCGGGAAAGGCCGTGAGCGTCGGCTTGACCTCGGCAGGCAGCGAGATCGATCGCACCACCTGATGATCCTCGTCGGCGACATAGAGCGCGTCGTCCTCGGGCGACCGCGCGATCGTGCTGCCCTCGCGCACCGCGATCCCTCGCGCGATCGCCGCCGCGCCGGCGCTGGTGACCGGCGCCGCGCTCGCGGAGACGGCCTGCGCGCCGCTCGTCGCCGCCGACGGCGCGGGAGTCGGCGCGTCGTCGTTGCCCGAGTGACAGCCCGTCGCGGCGATCATCACGATCGCGCAGGTGAGGGTCGTGGTGTTCGTCATCGCCGCCGCAGGATACACGGTGGCCAAAATGAAAGGCTCCCGAGGGCGCGCCCGCTCGACCGAAGAAAAGGAGCGCTCTCCCCGAGAGAGCCGCTCCTCTACTCGTGAGCGAGGATATTGACCAGCTTTCCAAAGGGATCGCGCACGAAGAAGCGCCGCACTCCCCAGGGCTCCTTCGCCGGTCCATACTCGATCGCGATCTTCGCCTTCTTCATCCGGCGGAGCGCCTCGTCGAGATCGTCGACCTCGATCGAGAGATCCGGCGTCGGCGCGCCGGACCCACCCTCGCTGGCAAAGCTCACCTGAACAGCCATCGTCTCGCGCGAGCCGAAGGTGGCAATCCAGCCGTGATCCATCAGCAGGTCGAGCCCGAGAAGATCCTGATAGAACCGCTTCGCGGCGGCTGGATCCGGCGCGTGAACGTCGGCGACGATGCGCTTGACCTTCATTTCGAGGCCTCTTTGCGCTCCCGCTGCTCCTCCAGGATCTCGAGGATCTCCTCGGTCGAGTAGCCGGCCTCGGCCAGATCGACCTCGGTCGCCGTGCCCTCGTAGTAGCGCTTCTCGCCGGCGGTCATCCACCCGGCGTCGAGCGACTCTTGCAGCGAGAGCGGGGGCGCGTCGAGCTGGACATCCGTGAAGCCGGCGCTGTCGAGGCTGTCCCAGTGAGCGTTGGAGCCGGCGAGCGGGGGCGGGGCCACGCTGGTGCCGACGCCGGAGTCACGAGGCGAGGTCATGGCGGCGGACGGTAGCAGCTCCGGCGCCGGAGCGCGGCGACGACGAGCGGCCAGCAGGTCGACGAGCTGCTCGTCGCCTCGGACACAGCTCGTCCCATCAGGCTGGAAGGGCAACGCCGTGGCGGACCGACTCCGCGAGGGGCTTCGCTGGGGAGCGGCCGATCGCCGAAATCCCCTTCAAAACGAGCTGGTACCGAAGGTGGGACTCGAACCCACAAACCCTTGCGGATAGCGGATTTTGAA
>JBDTXR010000692.1:0-3254 GCA_040006075.1 Byssovorax sp.
TCGACTGCCCGACCGGCGCGATCGGCCGCGATCCCGCGGGCGAGGTCTTCATCCGCGAAGAGCTCTGCACCGGCTGCGGCGCCTGCGCGAAGGCCTGCCCCTGGGACAACATCCAGATGGCCGTGCGCCCCGTCGCCGCGCTGCGCCCGCAGGGCGGCCCGGGCGAGTACGCCGAGCTCGCGGTGAAGTGCGATCTCTGCCGCGGCTACGAGGGCCCCGCGTGCGTGCAGGCCTGCCCGACGGGCGCGATCTTTCGCCTCAACCCCGCCGAGGAGATCGCCGACGTGCGCGCCGTGCTCCGCGGATCGACGCCGGATCGCGCCTCGGGATCGCGCGAGCGCGGCCCGTTCCTGGTCGCGGGCGCGGCCGTCGCCGCCGCGGGGATCGGCCTCACCGGCGCGGTGATGCAGACCCGCGCGCTCTGGGGCCCCGGCCGCGGCGTCGGCCTCGGCGCGGGGATCGCCGCGGCGATCGGCATGCTGCTCCTGCTCGCGTACGCCGTTCCCAAGCGCCGGATCCGCTTCTGGATGAAGCCTCGTGCGAAGATCGGCGACGCGCTGATCCCGCGCGCGGACACGCCGGTTCGCAGCGTCGTGCGCCCGCAGCTCACCGCCCACGTCGCGATCGGCCTGGTCACGATCGGCCTCGCGCTCGCGCACGCGCCGTGGCCGCCGTGGGCGCGCTCGGGGCACGGCGGCGCGCTGGCGCTGGCGCTGATGGTCACCTCGATCGCGGGGGCGTGGACGGCCCTCACCTACCGGATCATCCCGGCGCGCCTCGCGCGGATCGAGCGCAGCGCCGCGCTCCCGGAGGACTTCGCCGCGGCCCGCCGCGAGCTCTCGGATCGGCTGTACCGCGACGTCAGCGGGAAGAGCGATCTGGTGAAGAAGCTCTTCGAGCGCGTGCTCATCCCGTACGCCAAGAGCTCGCTCGGCCCGCTCGCGCTCATCGCCTCCGGCCGTCGCCTCCGCGACGAAGAGCAGGCCCTCCGCGCGCGGATCGACGTGGTCCTCGAAGGCCGCGGGCAAGAGCGCCTCGCGGGCCTCGCCGAGCTGATCCGGATCGTGGTCGAGCTCCGCGCGCTCCCGGCGCAGCGCGCGCTCTTCCTCGCGATGCGCGTTGGCCTCCCGCTCCACGTCATCACCTTCGGCGTGGCCACGGCGATGCTCCTGCTCCACGTCGCGCTCGCGCTCTGGAGGCTCCTCGCGTGAGCGATCCCAACGTCACGCTCCCCTCGGGAAAGGCCCCCGAGCCGGCGCGCGAGCCCACCGTCTCGGCCCCCACGCTCTACGCCGCGCGCCTCTCGGATCCGCGCGAGCGAGCGGCGCTGCCGCGCGAGCGCCACCGCGGTCGCACCCCGGGCCTCGCCGAGCCCACCTCGGACATCACCCGCTTTCGCGGCCTCCTCGTCGCGACCCTCGCCGGCGCCGGCGGAGCGCTCGCCGCAGCCTTGATTTTCCCTCCCGCCGGCGGCCACATCTCGCCGGGCCCGCTCTCGCGACCGCATGAAAAAGCCAGGCTGGAGTGCGCCTCGTGCCACCACGCCGACGAGGAGAAAAAGGCCCGCTCCGGCCAGGTCGACGTGCCCGAGAAGGTCTGCACCGGCTGCCACGGCGCGCACCCGTCCACCCGTCGCGGCCACGAGAAAGTGCGCGCCCAGGGGGCGATGCGCTGCTCGACCTGCCACGTGATCCACGCGAGCGATCAAGGCGTTTCGTTCTCTCCCACCGCCGATCCGATCCGCTTCGCCCCCGGCGTCGAGCGGACCGTGAGCTCGCTCGACTTCCACCCCGCGAAGCCCGCCACGGTGGCCTTCCCGGTCGCCGGGAGCTGCGCCCGCTGCCACGATCCTTCGTCGCCGAACGATCCGATCGCGCGCTGCCTCCTCGCGGGGCAAGAGCGCCTCGGGCAGCGGCGCCCGATCGTCTGCTTCGACGAGCACCAGGCCGCGCTGCCGCGCGACGATCTCCCGCGCGCGCCCGGCCGCACCGGCGCCGCGGGCGAGCTCGGCCCCGGCGTCTGCGCCGGCCAGCACACCCAGGATCGCCCGGTGATCTGGGAAGCCGCGCGCGAGGCCGCGGCGAAGGTCCCCACGCTCGATCGCGGCGGCGCGGGCGGCGCACCGGGGCTGTGGACCGGCATTGGCCTGGCGATGGCCGGGCTCGCCTACGCCGGCGTGCGCGGCGCGGGCGCCCTGGCGAAGCGCCGGAAGAAGAACGCCGCCCGACCCCTTCAACACTTGCCGATCGCGCCCCCGGTGCGGATCCGCCTCCCGCAAATCAACACCAGCACCTGCCTTGGCTGCTACGCCTGCGTCGACGCCTGTCCCTACGACGTGCTCGAGATCGAGCGCTACGTCGCGGTCGTCGCCCGCCCCGAGGCCTGCTGTGGACTGACCCTCTGCGAGCAGCGGTGTCCCAACGGCTCGCTGGTGATCACCGACGGTGAGCCGATCGGCGAGCGCCCCCGTCTCAAGGACGATCTCTCGAGCCTCGATGTCCCAGGCCTCTACCTCGCGGGCGACGTCACCGGTCTCCCGCTGATCAAGAATGCCATTCACCAGGGCGCCCACGCCGTCGGTGAGATCGCAAAAGGCCTCTCCGGCACCAAGCGCGCGGGCAGCGCCCTCGATCTGATCATCATCGGCGCCGGCCCCGCCGGGATCAGCGCCGCGCTCAAGGCCAAGGAGCTCAACCTCTCGTTCGAGGTCATCGAGCAGGGCGACGTGGCGCAGAGCATCCAGAGCTTCCCGCGGGGCAAGCTGGTCTTCGATCAACCCCTGGATTTGCCGGTCGCGGGCAAGCTCTGGCTGCAAGAGTCGACCAAGGAAGAGCTGCTCTCGCACTGGCTCCGGATCATCCGCAAGGAGAAGCTCCCGATTCATCAGGATACCCGGATGACGGCGATTGAGCGCGACGCCGAGGGCCTGTTTCGTGTCACCACCGAGCCGCGCGAGGGCGGTCGTCCCACGGTGCGGATCGCCCGCCGGGTCCTGCTGGCGATCGGCCAGAGAGGCACTCCGCGGCGCCTCCCGTTCGAGCTCGCGCCCGAGGCCGAGGCCCGCGTGCATTACCACCTCTCGGACGCCAAGAGCTTCGAAGGCCGGCGCGTGGTCGTCGTCGGGCTCGGCGACGTGGCGATGGAAGCCGCGATCGCGCTCTCGCGGCAGCCGGGGACCACCGTCACCGTGGTGCACCGGGCCGAGGGCTTCACCCGCGGCAAATCGCGCAACATCACCGAGATGAAGCGCCTCG
>JBDTXR010000693.1:0-3251 GCA_040006075.1 Byssovorax sp.
TGTCGACGCGTTTGTCCGGCCGCTGCTCGTTGGCGAAGCTCGGGTGGGTGAGGGCTTCTTCCAGGAGCGGGCTGTCTTCGGGGAGGCGGACGTACCGGAGCAGATCTTCGGGGAGCATAGAGGGATGGGGCGAGCCGAGCGGCGCCGCGAGATCAAGCGTGGTGGAGTCGGTCGCAGTGCTCGGCCATCTCGACGTCGAGCCCGGTGACACCGCCGGCGTCGTGCGTCGACCAGCGAGCCTCGACCTTGCGGTAGCTGACGAGGAGATCCGGGTGATGATCGCGCTTGTCGGCCGCGAACCCGACGTGGACCACGAAGGCGATCCCGCCTGCGTAGTCGCTGAATTCGAAGGTCTTCACCAGCGCGTTGTCCGTGTGCTGCCACCCGGCGTGTCCCGCGACGAACGCCGAGAGGACCGGCGCGGAGAGCTTGTCTCGCTTGCTCATGATTCCTCCATGGGCAGGCACTATGCGACGCGCGGCGGGGAACCGGCAAGCGGTGGCGTTGTCGACCCTGCCCGTGAGCTATGCTGCGGCCATCCCGATGAGCGGTCTGATTGCGTGCCCCTTCTGCCGGCAGATGTTCGAGGCCAACGAGGCCCGAGCCTGCCCCGACTGTGGCCTTGGCCTGGAAGCGCTGGCCAAGCTCCCTCCCTCGTACGACGCGAAGGTGGAGTACCCGGAGGAGCCGACCCCTCCGCACATGGAGCCTCTCCCCTGGACCTACCTCGGTCGCAACCGCGCCCTCTTGCTGGGCCTCGCGATCGCCGGATTGGGAGCGTTCTTCGCGCCGTGGATCCGCGAGACGTCGCCCGAGCTCCGCGACCTGTCGGGCCTGGGTCTGGCGCAGCTCGCGGGGTATTTCTACGCGCCCGCCGTCGCGTATTTCGTGATGATCCCGCTCGTGGTGACGCGGCGGTCGATCTACAAGATGCGCGGCTCGCGCGTGGCGGTGGCCTTTCTCGCGGGGATCGTGCTCACGACGGCCGCGGTGCGGCTCGGCTTCACGCCGAAGAGCTCGCTGCTGCGGCCGGTGCGGATCGAGTGGATGTGGGGGCTGTACGCGACGGCGGGGATCGCGGTGGCCGCGCTGATCGCGGCGATTGGCTTCGGCGGGCGGCTCGACGACATCCCGACCAAGGTGCAGCGCGAGGGCGGCGAGACGCTGCACTGAGGGAGAGAGGGCCGTAGCTCAGGGCCCGGTGCTGCTGCTGCTGCCCGAGCCGCTTCCGCCGCCCGAGCCGCTTCCGCTGCTCGTCGCGTTGCTGCTGCTGCCGGATCCGCTCCCGCTGCTCGCCGCGCTGCTGCTCGTGCCTCCGCCGCACGATTGCGGCGCGCCGCCGTCGAGGAAGGTCGAGCCGTTCACGCAGCCGAAGCTCACGCCCGGCGCGACCTGCGAGAGATCGACGACGTTGCCGCAGAGCATGTCGGGGCGGCAGCAGCCGGGGAGATTGACCATCTGCCCCATCGCCGAGATCGTTTTATCGGGGCAAGCGGCGTCCGCGTCGCCGGCCTGGTTGAGCTCGACGCAGCCGAGCGAGACGCCGATGAACTGGGCGACGCCCGAGAGATCGAGGCCGCATTTGTCGGGCGGTGCGCCCATGGGGCAGCACGCCGGGAGGGTGACGAAGCCGAGGATGCTGGCGTCGGCGCAGGCCGAGGCGCCGCACTCCAGGCCTCCGCCCGTGGAGCTGGACGCCGCTTCGCTCGTGCTCTGGGCGGTGGTGGCTGCCGCGGTGGTGGCCGAGCTGCTCGCCGTCGACTGCGCGCCGCCGGTGCCCGTGCTGCCCTGGCCGCCCGAGCCGGTGGTGCCGCCGGCGGTGGTCTGCGTATCCACGCTCGAACAGGCGGCGACGGCGGCGACCGTTGCTGCTCCAACAAGGGAAATCCAAGCCAACGGGGTCACGCGCATCGCGATAGTCTCCTGTGCGGGAAGTTGCGCGCCATGGTTGGGGGCGGTTGGCTTTGGCGCAAGGGGTTTCGCGGATCGGGAGAGCGGAACGGAGGGAGGTTGCTTTTCCTTGCTGGGCCGGCCGAGGGGCTCCTGCGTCGGGCCCGCGGGCCCCCCGACTCGCGCGCAGGAGCGCGCTCAGACAATCGGGTGGGCCCGGCGGGCCCTCTGCAGGAGCCCCTCTGCCGGCCTGGGGTTATTGCGGCTCCGGATTATTTCGGCGGGGGCTTGGCGGCTGCGGCTTCGTCTTTTGCCTGGGCCATGCCGTCGGCGATTGCGGCGCCTCGGGAGGTGAAGAGCTTCTGGACGGCGGCGAAGCCCGTGGCGAGGGAGGGCTCGTGGTGCAGGGTGTGAGTGAGCTCCTTGTTCTCGGATTCGAGGAAGACCAGGACGTCGCTCATGGCGATTTGATCGACCTCTTTCGCGTAGGCGAGGAGGGTTTGCACGGCGGTGACGAGCTGGCCGCTGGTGATCATGCGGTCGAGCAGGGCCGGGGCTCGGGTGGGATCGGGGGCGTGCTTGCCGAGATCGGTTTTGAGGTCGCGCTTGGCGGCGTCGGGACCGTGGCGGGATCGGGCGAGGCGAGGGCGCGATTGCGAGCGATGGTGTCGTCGAAGTCGGCCTCGGAAGCGGAGTGAGCGTGAGAAGGGGGCTGGGGTTCTTGGTCTTGGATGTCATGGGCTCCTCCTTTGGACCAAAATGTCAATCCGCAGCCTATGGGTCGAGCGTACGCAGGTACGCCTTGGGGGGTGCATTTGTCTCGGGGGAGGGATCCCCCGAGACGCGGCTGTGCATGGCGCTGTACGGCAGATGGGATCCCAGGGGATCGCATCTGCCGTACCTGAGCACCCCCTTCGACCTGGTCTTGGATGGAGCGCGGGTGCGGCGCTTCCGTGGTGGGGCTGGAAAAGTGTGGACGCGACGATCTTTTTTTCCTGCGCTCGCGCACCTGGTGGGGAAGGTCGACGAGGGTACGATCGGCTTGCTTGACGGGGCGGGAGCGGTGGGAAAGCATCGGAAGATCATGAAGAGAGCGTCGTGGGGTGGGCTGGGTGTGTTGTGTTTGATCGCCGGCGGCTTGTTCTGGGTGGAAGGGAGATCGCCGGAGTGGTTCGAGCATGCGGGTCCGATGAAGGTGTGGGTGATTTTTTTGTTTGGGATAGGGGCGGCGCATGTGGTGAGGGTGGTGCCGTGCGCGGAGGGGAATTGGCGGCACGTGTTGTCCGGGATGGTGGTGGCGTGCTTTGTGGGGTTGTGGGCCTGGAAGGTGGGCGATGCGTATGACATGAGGGTGTATGGGT
>JBDTXR010000694.1:0-3245 GCA_040006075.1 Byssovorax sp.
CGGCGGCCTCGGTCGCGATCCCGCGGCCCCAGTGGGCCCGATGAAGGATCCAGCCCAGCTCGACGCGGGTCTCCGCGGTCTCGCGGCGAAAGGCGCCCACGGTCCCCGCCACCTCGCCGCTCTCCCGGATTTCGACGGCCCACCAGCCTCCGCCGTTCAGGAGCCATGTGCCCGTCTGGGCCGCGAAGATCCGCCACGCGGCGCGGCGATCGGCGAGCCCGCCGAAGAACGTCATCGCCGCCGGATCGGCGAGGTTCGCCGCGTAAGACTCGAAATCGCGCATCTGCAGCTCGCGGAGCAGGAGGCGAGGCGTGGTGAGGCGCGGGATGGTGAGGAGTGGAGTCGCGGGGGCGGGAGCGTTCACGGTGGCCACCTTACGTCATCCGGGCGGGGTTTCGAATGGCTCCGGTGCTCGCGTGGCCACCGAGGATGGGGATCAGCCTGTCGCGGGGGGACCCGCCGGAGGCGCGGGGACGGGATCGGCCTTCTTGCCGCACGCGGCGCGGCGGACCTGGGCCAGATCGGCGATCATCTCCGCGTACGGGCGCAGGAGGAAGGTGACCAGCGATTGGCTACCTTCGATCTCTGGATCGGCCTGGCTCGGGAGACCTCCGGAAAGAATGGACCTCCAGCGGTATCGGGCGAGCAGGCGGGAGCGCGAGCGTTTTCTCGCGAGCGGTGCCTGTCAGGCCTGAATCTCGAAGACCTTCAGGTAGAGTTCGTCCACCGCGAGCTCGCTCCCGACCGATTCGAGCGTGAAGCGCTGACCGGCCTTGAGCTCGCGCAGGACCCAGGAGTCGTCGTCCTTGCGTGTGTGGTACTCGACCAGGACCCGGTCCGTGGCGATCAGCACGTAGTCGCGGAACGAGGCGATTGTCCGGTAGCTCGTGAACTTGGTCCCTCGGTCATAGTCCGCCGTCGACTCGGAGAGGACCTCGACCGGGATCAGCGGGTTGAGGAGCGTATCGAGCTTGTCGTCCTCGAAGTCGGGGCGACCGCAGACGACAGAGGCATCGGGGTAGGTATAGAGGCCGGTTGCCGGCACTTTCACCCGGAGATCGGACGCACATACCCGGCACGGCTTCTGTCGCAGCGCCGTTCGGAGCTCGCCAAGGACGTTCGCGACGACCTGGTTGTGCTCGAACGTCGCGCCGGCCATGGCGAACGCTTCGCCGTGATGAAGCTCGTGCTTCTCGCGCTCCTGACGCTCCCAGGCGAGGTACTCGTCGGGCGTCATGTCTTCTTGACGGCCGGCATCGCGCTCCTGGAGCGGACCTTATCACGGCGGGGCGGCGGGCCGCTCGGGCGAGATCCGCGCGACGAACAGAACCGCTATGCGAGGGATGGGCCCGAGCACGTCTTCGAGCCGTGAAGCCGTCACGAAACGCTCGCCCCACGCATCGAGGTCGTGCACCTCGGCCGCCTCGACGCGGGCGACGACAGCCACGAGAAGCATGACTGGCCATCATGTCCCGCCGGAGCCGTGTCCACGAAAAGACAGTCGCCGGTCGTCTCCCGGTTGACCCACGTCCACGAGGAACACGATCGCCGACCGTCTCCCGCTGGACGCACGTCCACAAAAACACGGTCGAAAGCCATGTCCCGCCCGGAGAGCCAGTCCCCGCGCGACGGATCCACCCTGTTTTCGCGCCGAGGAACAAATCCTTCTCGCGGCTCGTCCGTCCGACCGCGACCCATGACGACGCCCTACCGCGATGACACCGACTCGCTCGAAGCCCGTCACACGGCCCTCGCGGAGGAGCTCTCCTCCGTTCAGGCCAGGACCAAGGAGCTCGACGAGCTCCGGGCCTCCGAGGCGCGCCTCGCGAAAGAGGTCGCCGACGTACAGCGTAAGTTAGAGGGTCGCCGCTCGCGCCGCGCCTTGCCCCTCCTGGAGAGCATCCAGATCGCCAGCCCGTGCACCGCGAAGTGGGACGAGATGGTCGGCGACGAGCGCGCTCGGTTCTGCGGCCACTGCCAGAAAGACGTCTTCAATCTCTCCGCGATGCCGCGGGACGAGGCCGAAGCGTTCATGCGCGAGCGCACCAGCGACGTGTGCGTCCGGCTCTATCGGCGCTTCGACGGCACGGTGCTCACCAGCGATTGCCCGGTCGGCGTGAAGCGCAAGCGGCGGCGCAAGGCGGTGGTCGCGGCGGTGGGTGGTGGGCTGCTCGCGGCGGGCGCGTTCCTGCGGACCGCGAACGCGCCGATCGCGCCTCCGGTCGAGGCGATGGGGACGATGACGGCGACGCCGTCGATGGGAGCGTGGGCCCCCAACGTGGATCCGCCTCCCGCGCCGGAGCCGGTCGCGGCGCCGACGCACGAGCACATCATAAGCAAGCGGGCGATGCCCACGCCGCCGAGCCGACCGACGACGCTGAAGCCCGCCGCGCCGCCCACCTCGAAGCCCGGAGTCTCCCGCTGATGACGACGCCCTACCGCGACGATACCGACTCGCTCGAGGCCCGTCACACGGCGCTCGCGGAGGAGCTCTCCTCCGTCCAGGCGAAGACCAAGGAGCTCGACGAGCTCCGCGCCTCCGAGGCGCGCCTCGCGAAAGAGGTCGCCGACGTACAGCGTAAGCTGGAGGGTCGGCGCTCGCGCAGGGCGCTCCCGCTGCTGGAGAGCATCCAGATCGCCAGCCCGTGCACCGCGAAGTGGGACGAGATGGTCGGCGACGAGCGCGCCCGCTTCTGCAAGCACTGCGAGAAAGACGTCTACAACCTCTCGGCGATGCCCCGCGACGAGGCCGAGTCGTTCATGCGCGAGCGCACCAGCGACGTCTGCGTGCGGCTCTACAAGCGCACTGACGGCACGGTGCTCACCGCCGATTGCCCGGTCGGCGTGAAGCGCAAGCGCCGACGCAAGGCGGCCGTCGCCGCCGTCGGTGGCGGGCTCCTCGCGGCGGGCGCGCTCCTGCGGATGGCGTCGACACCCGTGGAAGTCGACCCGACGAGCGACGAGTCGCACGTGATGGGGAAGTACGAGAGCACCGACGACACGCCCGCGCCGGTCGCCCCGAAGGTCGATCCCACGCCGCACATGCCAATGGGCGTGGTGCGGATGCCGGACAACACCACCAAGAAACCGCTGAAAGTGCTCGCCCCGACCTCGCCGAAGAAGTCGATCCCGGGCCCGCGCTGATCGCTAGCGGGCCGACTCCAGCAGCGCGCGCAGCCCCGATCGGGCGGACTGCACGGTCTCGTCGGGGCCGGTGAGCTTGAAGAACCAGTTGCCGCGATCCG
>JBDTXR010000695.1:0-3219 GCA_040006075.1 Byssovorax sp.
CCGATCCGCGCGCACGACCTCCGCGCGACGATGATCACTCTCTCGCTCGCCGCGGGGCGCACGGAGACGTGGGTATCGGATCGATCGGGCCACAAGAGCAGTCAGCAAATCCACAATTACCGCCGTCGGGCGAGGACGGCCGCAGAGCTGGGTCTCGGCACGCTCGCGCCCCTGGTGGACGCGATCCCCGAGCTCGCGGCCGTTGCCGCCGCTGGTGGAAACGGCAGTGGAAACGTCAGCGGGACGCGACGTGAGCGTGACGATCGGCAGAAACGAAAGGGATCCCGTGCTCTATCAGCCGTTCTACTGCGAGGAGAACGCCTATCATCTCTGCCGGGATCCGCGCTTTGCCGGCCGCGATCCCTCGGCCGTCTTCGTCACCGGGACCGCGGGGGAGTGCGTGATGTGGCACCAGCGGGCGGCGCGGCGGCCCGGAGCCCCGATGACCTGGGACTATCATGTCTTCGTGCTCGCCCGCGATCCGTGGGAGATCTGGGATCTCGACACCGTGCTTGGCTGTCCGGTCCCCGCGGCAAGCTACGTCCGTCAAAGCTTTCGCCCGGAGATCGAGCTGCCCTGGGAGCACGCTCCGGAATTCCGGATCGTGGGCGCGGACGAGCTCTCGGCGACGTTCGCCTCGGATCGATCGCACATGCAAAGGCCGGACGGGCGGTATCTCAAGCCTCCTCCGCCGTGGCCGCCCATCGGCCCTCCAGGGGTCCAGTCGAACCTGGGACGATTCTTGACCATGAGCGACCCTGTCGCGGGAGAGGTGATGGACCTCTCCACGCTCCTCGCGCGCGTCACCGGCGCCTGACGTCGACGATCAGTGTCGTCGTGGGTTGATGGGCCCGAGGAAGATGCTGATCCAGGTGATCAGCACGACGATGAGCAGGAGCACCGAGATCGGCCCGAAGCTGAAGGCCCAGGCGTTGAGGATCACCAGCACGGCGGCGGCGTGGGCCGCGAGCCGCCCCTTGGCGGTGGCGGGCAGCAGCGCGAGGCCGGTGCGCAGCCGATCGAAGGGGCGCGCGGGCTCGCGGGCGAGCGGCACCAGCGGGATCAGCTCCGGGGCCAGCGCCAGCGGGGCGCGAGCGCGAAACTCGACCTGCTCGGCGGAGTCGAGAGGATCGCTGCACACGCTGCAAAACTGGGCGTACCGCTGGTTCTCGGTGCCGCACTGCACGCAGACCCGGGGGCCGAGCGGCGGCGCCGGCGTCTGGGCCGCGGCCACGTCGGCGAGCTCGAACTGCAGGGCGGGATCGGTCGGGCTCTCGCTCGCGTGCTCGGTCGCGTGCGGCGCGTCGGGCGGGATCTCCGGGCCTTTGACGAGTATGTCCATCGGCGCGCTGGTCTCGCTCCCGATCGCTTCGCGCAGCGCCGTCGCGGCCGCCGCCGCCGATTCAAAGCGATCTTCCGGGCGCTTTGCCAGACAGCGCAGCACCGCGGCGTCGAGCGCGGGCGGGATCCCGGCGTCGGGCGCGCGCTCCGCGAGCTTCCTCGGCGCGGTCTCCAGGTGATCGTGGATCGCGGCGGGGAGGCCGTGATCTTCGAACACGTCGGCGCCCGAGAGCGCGCGGTAGAGCAGCACCCCGAGCGCGTAGAGATCGGTGCGCTCGTCGATGCGCTCGCCCCGGATCTGCTCGGGCGCCATGTACCCGAGCGTGCCGACCATCTCTCCGGTCCGGCTCGGCGCCGTCGCGTGATCGGTGACCTTGGAGATCCCGAAATCGATCAGCTTCACGAACGCGTCGTCGCTGCCCCGCCGGAGGAGCATGACGTTCGCGGGCTTGAGATCGCGGTGGATCACGCCGTCGCGGTGGATGGCCGTGAGCGCCTCGCAGACCTGCGCCGCGAGGTGGACGGCCGCGCCGGGCGAGAGGCGCCGTTCGCGCTTGAGCCGCCGGCTCAACGACTCTCCTTCGAGCAGCTCCATCACGTAGAAGAGATCGCCGGAGGCGTCCTCGCCGACGTCGAAGACCTCGACCACGTGCTCGTGCCGGGTCTTCGCCGCGATCTTCCCCTCGCGGAGAAAGCGCACGGAGTAGTGCGGATCCGCGCCGGGCAGCGCGCGCATCAGCTTCACCGCGACGACGCGCTCGAGCGCGAGATCGAGGCCGCGGTAGACCACGCCCATGCCGCCCTCGCCGATCGTGGCGTCGAGGCGATAGCGCTCGCGGAGCACGCGCGGGGCGCCCTCGGTCCGAGCCGTGGTCGGAGGCGTGGTCGGAGGCGTGGACGGAGGCGTGGATCGGCGCGAGGCGGTCATCGGGTTCGAGGCGGGCGAAAAACACTAGAGGAAGCGGACTCTCACCGCAACGACGCCCCCACCGCGAAACGTCGCGCGTGCGCGAGCGTAGGGACGCGCTACCACGAGGGCCCCCGAGGAGAATGACCCCGATGATCGATCTCTACACCTGGAAGACGCCGAATGGCCGCAAGGCCTCGGTGATGCTGGAAGAGCTTGGCCTCCCGTACACGCTCCACGCCGTCGACATCGGCAAGGGCGAGCAGCACACTCCCGACTTCGTCGCCAGGAACCCCAACGGCCGTATCCCGGTCATCGTCGATAGCGATGGTCCGACCACGGTGTTCGAGTCCGGAGCGATCTTGATCTACCTGGCCGAGAAGACGGGAAAGCTCCTCGCGCCGAGCGGCCCCCAGCGCTACTCGGCCCTCGAATGGCTGATGTTCCAGATGAGCGCGGTCGGCCCGATGTTCGGTCAGCTCGGCCATTTCGCCGTCTTCGCCAAGGAGAAGATCCCTTATGCGATCGAGCGGTACACGACCGAGTCGCTGCGGATCATGGGCGTGCTCGACAAGCGCCTTGCCGATCACGAGTACCTCGCCGGCGACTACTCCATCGCCGACGTGGCCACTTACCCGTGGGTCTCGGCCATGGTCGAGCGCCTCCCGAAGGAGCCGGTGCTCGAGGGCGTCGCGCGCTGGATCGCCCGCGTCGGCGAGCGCCCCGCGGTGCAACGTGGGATGAAAATTCCATGAGATCGCGAGCGATCTCGCGTGGGAAGATTCCCCTTCCCAAACGCCCGCGAGGTCGGTATGGAATCGGGTATGCGAAGCGTGCGTCGTTGGTGGTGGCGTAGCGGGCCCGAGCTCAGCTCGGGATCCGGTGCGCACCTCTAGGCGCCACCGCATCCCCCCGAGTCGAGCACCAGGGCTTCCGAAACACTTCGGAGGCCCTTTTCGTTTTTCCCGCGA
>JBDTXR010000696.1:0-3205 GCA_040006075.1 Byssovorax sp.
CTGGCGGTCGCGGCTACGCAGCAGTTGATCGAGGATCTTGCTCGCTGATTTAGCTCCCCGGCCGAGCAGGCTCGGTGAGGGCGTCGAGGCCGTAGTGGCAGTGCCATTGAGCACGCCGTCAAATAGAGAACAGGTGAGATTGGCACTCACTGGAGGCCAAGCTCCCTCGACGACCTCGAGCTGGTCAATCGGTCCGCGACTGGGTCCGTCGATTCGCTCGCTCCGCTTGCCCAGTACGCGCAAGGGCACGTCTTCCTGGATCAGCTCACCCGGGCGCTCTGATCGCGACGTTACGCGTCATTGCGGCGTCATCCCGCCGCGTTGAATCGGCCAGCGGCGCGGGGCGTGGATCACTGCAAAACATCCGCCCTGCTCGCGCATGGATCGATGCGCCCATCGCGGCGCAGTCCTGATAGCGTCGAGGGTGATGGACGTCGTCTCGGCCCCGGCCCTCCGCGCAAGCTCCATTCTCTGGCAGGGCACCACGCGGGTGCTCACCGTCGTGTGCAAAGTGACCTTCGCCCTCGCGCCGGGCGAGTCGACGGTGGCCGCCGAACCAGAGAGCATCCACGAGCACGACACGCACGAGGGCGACGATCCCGCGAAGAGCGTCGTCGCGCCGAGCGACCTCGTGCCGTTCAAGGGACGCGCCGACGTGATCCTCGTCGGCAACGCCTACGCGCCACGCGGCGAGCCGGTGCGATCGCTCGTGGTGCGGATGATCGTCGGCGAGATCGACAAGGCGATCGAGGTGCAGCACGACCGCGCCTGGAGCCACGAGGGCGCGCTCCACGAGGGCCCGCGCTTCACCAGCATGCCGCTCGCGTACGAGCGCGCCGCGGGCGGGCCGGACACCTCGAACCCGGTCGGCGTCCGCGCCGACGCGCGGCCCAACACCTACGGCATGGTCGCGCTGCCGAACCTCCAGCCGCCGGGCCTGCAGATCGCGGCGCGCGGCGACGCGATCGCCGCGGTGGGCTTCGGGCCGATCGCGCCGACGTGGCCGACGCGACGCGAGAAGCTCGGTCGCCACGCGGCGACGTGGAGCCCGCGGAGCTGGAACCAGGCGCCGCTGCCGCGCGACATCGAGCCCGCGTACTTCAACAGCGCGCCGCGCGATCAGCAGATCGACGAGCTGCGGATCGACGAGCGGATCATCCTCGAGAACCTTCACCCCGAGGTGCCGCGGCTGGTGACGCGGCTGCCCGGCGTGCGCCCGCGCGCGTTCGTCGATCTCGCCAACCGCACCGCGCCCCAAGAGGTGGCGCTGCTGTGCGAGACGCTGTGGATCGACACCGCGCGATCGATCTGCACGCTCACGTTCCGCGGCCACCTCGAGAACCCGCCGGCGAGCGGGCGGGTGCTGATCGGCCTCGAGCAGCCCGGCCAGCGGCTCACGTTCGCCGACGTCGAGCAGCAGATCCGCGTCGAGCCCGAGCGCCCGCGGCCCGAGCGCAAGATCGAGGAGAGCATCGCGAAGGCCGTGAGCGCCGCGCCGCCGAGCACCTGGAACCGCGCGCAGACGGTGACGTTCGTCGGCTCGGAGCGCAGCCTCGGCAAACCGGGCGCAGCGGTGTTGCCGTTCGGCGGATCGGGCGCGCCGAAGGCCCGATCGGCGGCCGCCGATCTGCTCGGCGAGCAGGCCGCGCGCAGCGCCGAGGCGCCGCTCTCGACGTCGAGCGAGGCGCTCGATCAGCGCATGCGCGCGCTCGGGCAGAGCTCGCCCTCGTGGCTCGGCGGCGCGCCGCCCGCGGCCGCGCCGTCGTCGTTCTCTGCCACGCCGTTCGGCGCACCCGCTGCGCCCGCGACGCCGTTCGCCGCGCCCGCACCGGTCGCCGCGACGCCGTTCGCGGTGCCGCCTCCGGCGCCGGCGCCGTTCGTCCCCGCGCCTCCGCCGTCGGCCCCGTTCGCTCCGCTGCCGCCGTCGTCGCCCGGCTCCTTCGCGGTGCCGCCGCCGGCGTCGGTGCCGGCGATGGTGCCGCCCTCGCGCGTGCCGAACGACAGCTCCGCCCCGCCGTCGAGCACGCCGTGGTCGTCGGGCCCCGAGCCGCGCGCCGGCGTCCCCGCGCCGATGACCGTGGGCCAGGCGGCCGCTCAATCCGCGAGCCCGGTCGTCGTCGCGACGCCCTCCCCGGCGGCCGCGGTCGCGCCTCCGTCGACGCCGACGCCGAGCGATCCGCGGCAGATCTGGGCCGGAAAAGCGCTCCAGCTCGTGTGGTTCGATCCGGAGAGCCTGCCGCGGATTCATCGCCGGGAAGAGTGGAAGCCGATCCTCCGAGAGCTGGAAGAGCGGGCTCCGGACGGCGATCTCGACGATCCCGCGACCGCCAAGAACCCCGCCGACGTCGAGGATCGCCGCGACGTGTTCGAGGTCCTCTCGCGCGGCGACGCGCTCGACGAGGCCGCGCTGAGCCGCGCGCTGGAGCGCGCCGTTCGCGACGACGGCAAGTTCCTCGCGCCCCTGGCCCTCGTCGACGGCGAGGTGCGCCTCTTCTTCGACGAGATCGAGACCCTGCGCGCGACGCTGACGATCGCGGCCGTGTTCTCGCCGGGCGACGAGCCGCTGAAGACGGCGATCGCCGACGCCCGCGACTTCCTCCGCACGCCCGACCTGCGCAGCCCGCCGAGCGTGACCGAGGGCTACACCACGCGCGTCCAGGAGGCCCTGAAGCGGGCCAAGCGCGCCACCACCCCGACCTACCTCGACGAGCAGAGCGAGCGCGTCCTCGTGGAGGCGCGGCACTACCAGCGGCGCACGGTCTACGGCGCACCGCATCTCCGCGCCCAGATCCAGATCGGCTCCGCCGCGCGACCGTGGCCCCTCTACATCCCCGAGGCGGCGGCGGGAAAGCTGCCGATGTTCGCCCGCTTCACGGCGCGGATCCTCGCCGAGGTCGGCTTCCAGGAGAACCAGTACGATGCGTTCCCCACCGCGCTCCGGATCCTGGCGATCACGCGCGTATCCACCTTGCCCGGCAAATAGCGATCACAACGGCCGAGCGCGGGCTCGCCCGCACAGCGCGCTGCGCTGCGCCATGACGCCTCCGCAGCAAACGCCAGCGCCGCCCCAGTTAGGCACGATATCCAGCGAAACGGTGTGTTAACGTCTCTATCGACTGACCGCTGCCTGCCCGGCGGTGGATCTCCCATGCAGGGGAAGAAAGCGCGACCATGCCGATCCTCGAGCTCTCCGTCGCCTCTGGAC
>JBDTXR010000697.1:0-3189 GCA_040006075.1 Byssovorax sp.
CGAGAACAAGGAGCCGTTCTACACCAAGGTCAACCGCTTCTTCTTCGGCCCCGACGCGCCGCCGGAAGATCCGCGGGCGATGGAGAAGACGATCCTCGCCGAGATCCGCGGGCAAAAAGGCCGGATCGGGCTCGCCGACGTCATGCGCGTGACCGGCCTCCCGCGCGACGAGGCCGATCCGTTGATGTCGCGCTTGATGCTCGACTACGACGGCTCGGTCGAGGTCTCGGAAGAGGGTGGCATCTTTTATCGCTTCGAATCGATCCGCAAAACGGTGGTGCAGCCGGGCACCGACGTGCGGCCCGCGCCTGCCTGGGCGCAGCTCGAGAAGCTCGCGCCGCTCACGGGCAACGAGGCGGGGACCAACCTGCTCATCGTCGCGCTCAACGGCTTCAACATGATCATGAGCCTCTACGCGATCGCCAACGGGATGACCTTCGAGCGGATCGCGATGCTGCTCCGGCACGTGCCCGTCGACGCGCTCCACCCGCTGCCCGACACCGGGACGGCGGTCGCGCTCGGCGTCGTGCCGCTGGTGTTCTCGCTCGCGCTGTTCACGCTGCCGGTGTTCCGCGCGCTCTACCGGCCGATCAAGGAGAAGCGCGTCGCGCGCGCCAACGGTCGACGCGGCCTCCTGCGCGAGGTGCTCACCGGGATCGACAAGCGCGAGATCACCGATAAATCGCTGGAAAATGCCTGGAAGACGGCGGCCGGCGCGGCGCCCGATTCGAAGGAGATCACCCGCGAGGTGGTGGCCCTGGGCGGCGACGTCGAGATCCAGGACGACGGGCGCGTGCGCTACCGCTTCCCCGATCTCGAGGCCGAGGCCGCGGCGCTCAAGGCCGAGCGCGAGGCCGCCTCGGAAGAAGAGGCCCGCGTCGGCAAGATCGTGTTCTCGTCGGAGAGCTGAGCGGCGCCGCGATCGACCGCGTTTCGCCGCTCGATCAGGCGATCACTTCTGCACGCGCTGCTGGATCACGATGTCGCCGGAGGGCGACTCGGGGGCGGCCTTCTTCTCGATGCTGACGACGAGATCGAACGCGGTGAGCGGCACGCTCGCAGCCTTGAGCTCGCCCGTGCGAGCGCCCTCGTTGTAGTCGAGCGCTCCGGTGCGCGCCCACGTGCCGCTGTCGTTCTTGCGCGTCCAGACCACGTAGACCGTCGCGTCCTCCTGCAAGCGACCGGGGGGCGCGAGGTGCTCGGCCATGATCGAGAGGTGCGTCATGCTCGCGTTCTCGTCGATCTCCGCGGTCACCTGCGCGTCGGCCTCCGGCGCCTTGGGCGTGCCCTTGGGCGCGTAGTGGAGCGGGCCTCCGCAGGCGGTGAGCGCGACGCTCGCGAGCACCGCGAACACACTCGAACGTAGGATTGAAATCGACCGTACCATCGCTCCTCCTGAGACCTGAAAATCGAGTCAGCGCGAGGGGCGCAGCTCGAAACGTTGTGCGGCGCTTACAGCAGGCGGCATGCCACCTCAACCCTTACGCGGCTCGTCGCGCGGAATCTTGCCGGCGAGAGCGTCCGTCCTCGCCGGGCAGCGCGCGTTTTGCTGTGCGGTGCCCTCAACGTGCGGTCTCCACGCATCAGCCCACGAGGAAGCGGGCGACTGCTGCCCTGCCGGGGCCCCGGGCGCCCGCCCGGGCCCCGCGGTAGCCGTGCTCGCCCCGATTTTGATGGAAAATATCCGCAATCAGGCCGATTGATCCACGGTATGTGCGTGGCTCCACGTCGCGAGCGCGCCTCGGCGCCAGCTCACCAGGAGGTACTTTCGTGATTCGATCTGCAACCATCGCCGCGATCGGCGGGCTCTCGGCCTTGACCTTGTTCCCCCGGAGCGCGGCCGCCGACGACGTCTTGAAGCAGACCAACAAGGCCGATTACGTCGTCCCGACCGCGCCCGCCGGCGACAAGAAAGACGCGCCCCCCGAGGGGTGGGCCCCGCGCATCGCCGCCGGCCTCACGCTCTCGTTCGGCGACAACCGCAGCGTGGTGGGCCAGGCCGACGGCGGGACGCTGAGCTTCGGCCTCAAGTTCGACGCCGGGCTCGACTACCGCCGCGGTGGCCACGAGTGGCGCAACACCCTCGCTCTCGCAGAGGGGGTGACCCGCACCCCGGTGATGCCGCAGTTCCTCAAGTCGGCGGATCTGCTCTCGATCGAGTCGATCTACCTCTATCACGTGACGCCGTGGTTCGGCCCCTTCGCGCGGGCGTCGCTGCTCACGGCCCTGTTCCGCGGCGAGGACGTGCGCCCGGGCGCGACCACCTACCTGATCAAGCACGTCGACGGGACCATCGAGACCAAGCTCGAGGGCGCGCGAAGCAGCTTCGAAGATCCGGTGGTGAGCACGCTGCCCCTGTCGGATCCGTTCCTGCCCATGACGTTGAAGCAGTCGGTCGGCCCGTTCCTGCGCCCGATCGAGAGCGAGAAGGTGAACCTCGAGCTCCGCGCCGGCCTGGGAGCGCAGGAGACGCTGGCCAAGAAGCAGCTCGCGGTCGCCGACGACCACGCCACTCCGGAGATCGAGATCAACGAGCTCTCCAGCGTGAACCAGCTCGGCGTCGAGGCCGCGGCCGACCTCTGGGGCGCCGTCTCCGACAAGAGGGTGACTTACCGGGTCGGGATCGACGCGATGATCCCGGTGGCCCACACCGCGCTGCCGGCCAGCGACCACCGCTCGTCCATCGATCTGATGAACCTGGAGATGGGAGGACAGCTATCCTTCAAGCTGGTGGAGTGGGCCTCGCTCGATTACCAGATCAAGGCCATTCGCGAGCCGCAGATCATCGACGCGTTCCAGGTGCGGAACACGCTGCTGTTGACGCTGGGGCTGGGCTACGGGTTCGAGAAGAAGTAGCCCCGGGACATCACACGATCGCGCCGATCGCCTTGCGCCAGGCGGCGATCCGCGTCGAAGCGGGCTTGGGCCAGCCCATCTTGGCGAAGCGCTCGAGCAGCTGCGGCGTGTGATCGCCGGTCCGGCCAGAGTCCTTGAAGGTGGCGCGCGCGAGGTCGAGATCGCGCGCGGCGTCGACGAAGCGGCCCTCGTGATACGCCATCCAGGCCAGGGTCAGATACCGATGCTGCTTGGGCTCGGCCTCGACGAGGGCGAAGGCCTCGCAGGCGATGAGGTGCTCGCGCGCGGCCTCGGCGCGGCCGCGATCGAGGGCGATCTGGGCGTGGAGCAGGC
>JBDTXR010000698.1:0-3183 GCA_040006075.1 Byssovorax sp.
CGCCGCAGCGGGAGCGCCTGGTGCTCTGCCATGCCCTCTTGTAAACAGGCACCGCATTACCGCTCCGCCCACACCTGAAATCCGGAGATAAGGAACGCTCCGCACTACGGCACCTGATTTAAAAGCATCTTCGAACTGGCCTTCCGACTCCGCCGCGAATAGTGTCCTTCCCGTGCTTCACCACTCCCGCATCTGGCATCTCATTCCTCATCGCCCACCCCCGGCGCGGCCCGTCTAATGGGCCACCTCGACCAGTTCGCCAAAGAGACCTTCGCGCAGGAGACCGCGAGCGTCACGCACGGCGCGGCCACATGGCAGCTCCCACCCGAGCTGAACATGTCCGAGGTCCGCCTCGACGGCCTCCTTCTCGTCACCGCTCCCGCCGCTCTCGCTGCGCTCCCTCCCCCGTGGTCGACCGTGAAGGAGCCGGGCGAGATCATCCTCGAGATCAAGATGGCCGGTGATCACACGGACATGGTCGCCCTCGATCGCGCCGTCTTGCGCCGGTACGCCCGCCAGGTCCAGCGTCGCGAAGATCGCAAGGACGCTTGGGACGGCGAAGAGCCCTTGTGGATCGTGGCTCCCCGCGTCCCACCGCTCCTCGCCAAGCGCCGCTCACTCGAGTGCCTCGCGCCCGGGTGCTACCTGGTGAGCCCCACGCCGTTTCCCTTCCTCTGGATCGCCGCCAACGAGCTGCCCCTCCTCGCCGAGCTCGTCCCCTTTCTCATCGCCCGGTCCGGTAACCCGCTCGATGAATTCGTCCACTGGGTCAAGACCCGCCGCCCCATTGACTGGATCCTCCACGTGCTAGATTCTTTGCCCATGTCCAACGCCGCCCGCGAAGACCTCCATCGCTACGCGTTCCCGAAGACCGACGATCCGGAGCGCCTCGCGCGGCGGCGCGACCTCATCAACTATGGCCTGGAGATGTCGCCGGAAATCCGGGAAGATCTCTTCGGAGAGGCGCGCAAGGAGGGCCACCGCGACGAGGCGCGCAAGGCCGTGAGGCGCGTGCTCAAGGCCCGCAATCTGGCGATCGCAGCCGCTGACGAGGCGCAGCTCGACGCCTGTAGCGATCTCGACACGCTGGAGCGCTGGCTCGACCAGGCCATCGTCGCAACCAGCACCACCGAAGCCCTGCGCTAATCATCGAGCATGATTCTCGCTCGACGGCCGCATAGCCGCGACCGCCAGGGAGCGGGCCTTGCGCTTGTTTTCAGCGCGCTCCAGCCGGAGCCCGCTCCCTGGCGGTCGCGGCTATTGTTCGAGGATCGCGGTCGGTCATTTAGCCCGCTACACCGCGCCGCTCAGCGATCCATCTTCTTGATGTCGAACGCCTTGATCTTGTGCACCAGCGTCCGGAGCGGCATCCCCAGCAGGCGCGCCGCTTCCGTCTGGTTCCACCGGGTCGAGCGGAGCGCGTCGAGGATGAGCTGGGCCTCGTAGCGCTGGAGCTTCAGCTTCAGGTCGCTGTAGCCCTCGGACGGCGTGGGGATGGCCGCGGGCGGCGGTGAGCTCGGGCGTGACGCGGGGCGATCGTACACCGGCGTCACCCGGCCCGAGCGGCGCGCGGACTCGGCGGCGCCGAGCTGCTCGGTCGTCTCGTCGTGATCGAGCTGCACGACGGGCGGCCGTCGGCGGCTCGCGGGCCCGTCGGCGGCGCGCACGCGGGCGGGCAAGTCGTGCTCTTGAATCGTCTCGGTGCGCGCGATGACCACGGCGCGCTCGATCGCGTTGCGGAGCTCGCGCACGTTGCCTGGCCACGAGTAGTCCTTGAGGCGCGCGAGGGCGCGAGGATCGATGGCCCGGACCCGACCCTGGCTCGACTCGTTGGCCTGGCGGAGAAAGCGGAGCGAGAGCAGCTCGATCTCGTCGGCGCGATCGCGCAGCGGCGGGATCGTCAGCACCATGGTGTTCATCCGGTAATAGAGGTCTTCCCGGAAGGTGCCTTCGCGGCACATGGCCTCGAGATCGCGGTGCGTGGCCGCGATGATCCGCACGTCGGCGGTGATCTCCCGGGTCGAGCCCACGCGGGTGATCTTCTTCGTCTCGAGCACCCGGAGCAGCGCCGCCTGCGCCGCCAGGGGCAGCTCGCCGATCTCGTCGAGGAACACCGAGCCGCCGTCGGCCTCCTCGAACACGCCCTTCTGCTGCTGCGTCGCGCCGGTGAACGCCCCTCGCTCGTGGCCGAAGAGCGTGCTCTCGACGAGCGACGGCGGGAGCGCGCCGCAGTTCACGCAGACCATTGGCCGCTCTTTGCGCGGGCCGCTCTCGTGGATCAGCCGCGCGAGGACCTCTTTGCCCACGCCGGTCTCGCCCTGGAGGATCACCGGGATCCGCGACGCGGCGAGGCGCTGCACCGTCTCCAGGAGATCGCGCATCACCGGGCCGGCGACGATCGCCTCTTCGCCTTCGGGGCCCGGCGCGACCGAGGGATGCCGCGCCGGCGCGTCGCCCGCGACCCAGAGCGCCGCCTTGGCGACCTGCACCGGCTCGCTCGTCGTCGTCATCCCGAGGGCCCCGCGCGCCAGCTCGATCAGCTTCTCGGCCTCGGTCGCCGCGTCGGGGTACATGGCCATCCCGACGAAGAGCATCGGCTCGCCCTCGCGGCGGCCGCGGGTGATCGCCCGCGCCACGTCGAGCGCCACGTCGTCGGGGGCGTCGGGCATCACGATCTGGAGCGCGTCGCGGCTGTAGAGCGCGATCCGATCGACCGGGCGCAGCGCGGCGCGCACCGAGGGCGACCAGCGGCCCACGTGGGTGTCGGGGTAGGCCACGGTGCCAGCCTCCGTCTGCGTCTGCGCCAGGTTGCGGCCGCCCGGCAGCCCCGCGCCGCGCGCGCGCTCGGCGGGCGGCGCGGGGATCGCGCGGACCATGAGCACGGCGAAGCGGCTGCGGCAGTAGTGGGCGCGCACCACCTCCTCGTCGAGCCGCATCCGGAAGCGCTCGTCGCTCTCGAGGCCGAGGTTGTTCTCCTGCGGCCCGAGCGCCTGCACCGAGGCCAGCAGGCTGCCGAGCAGCACCTCGTCGCCGAGCTTGATCTCCGCCTCTTCGACGCGCTTGCCAGCGATGGACGTGCCGTTGGTGGAGTCGAGATCGGTGACGAGGATCCGCCCCTCGGTCAGCGTGAAGCGGGCGTGCTCGCGCGAGAGCGTGGGATCGGCGATGCGCACGTCGGACGGC
>JBDTXR010000699.1:0-3170 GCA_040006075.1 Byssovorax sp.
TATTGTGGTGTGTCCGAGTCGTTCGTGGGCGTCGAGCTGGAGATGGACCACTTTCGCCCGGTGGCCGCCGGAGGTTCCGACGAGATCGAGAACCTTGTTTATGCATGCACGGCATGTAACCCCTTCAAGGGCGACTACGCCCCGGCGCCGGACGCGCCGGAGAGTTTGCGGCTGCTTCGTCCCCAGCAGGACGATTCAGCCATGAACATCGCCGAGACGAGCCATGGTCGTCTCGTGGGCCTCACGCCGCGCGGTTGGTTTCACATCCAGCGCCTTCACCTCAACCGCGCCCAGCTCATCGAGATGCGGCACATGCATCGTGTCCTCGAGTCCCAGAAGGACGAGCTCCTCCAGACGCGAGAGGCGGAGAATCGCCTGCGGCAGGAGAACGGCGAGCTCAAAGACGAGATATCGCGTCTCCGAACAGCGATGCTCGATCTGCTCCTTCGCGGTGAGCGATGAGTCGACTCCAGGTGCACCCGGCCGCCCAGCAAGCCGATGGATCCAAACGCGCCTACGGTGCGGCGGCTCATCGGCGAGGCGTTCGGCGGACGGGCGTTGGCTCCCCCGCCTCGGTGACGCGCTCGCTAGCGTACGCAGATATGCGCGATATCCCGCCGCCTCGTCATCCTCGACCTGGAGATCGACGGCGCGTCGCCCGGCTCGCGCCGGCGACTACGAGCATGATTTCAAGGTGACACCAGCGAAGAGCGCGTCCTTGAGCTTTTCCATGTCCCCCATGTCGCTCGTGTAGACCACGGCTTGATCGCCGTTGCTGACGTGCCAGGCCGCGAACGCCATGACCACCGCATCGACGAGGCTGGGGCGGACGAAGTTGCTGCACTGGTCGCACCTATCACGCGTCGCGGCGCGGAGCGCTGCGGCTGCCCGGTCGGCCACATCCTCATCGAGGCCCGCGACGTCAGCGAGCTCGAAGATTCTCTCGAGCTTCTTCCTTTGCAGCGCCTTGGCCTGGCCGGCCTCGGTGAGCACGAGGGACGGGATCCAGAAGACGGAGCCCCCCGCTTCGTTCAGCTTCTCCAGCTCCCCCCAGAGAGGCGGCCTGTGCTTGTCGTGCAGGAGGTACACAGCGCCGGTGTCCAGAACGTGGTGGACCGTCATCGAGGAGAGCCCTGTTCCTCGTCCCGGTTCATCTCCTCCAGTGCTTGGAGCGCCTTCCGCCTCTCGGCTTGCCGCTGGTTGTTGTAAGCAGCGAGCAGTTCCGGATACGTCGGCTCGATGTCGACCCCGTGAATGCGGCAGTATACGCGGCGCTCGTCGCCCACGTCCACTACCACGAGCGGCTCGCGCCGGCCGTACGCCAGGATGCCGACGTTGCAGACAGGGCAACGAGGCGGAGGCGAGAAGCTAACTTCGTTCGCGGGCCGAATGGGCATGGTCAAAATGTACCACGATTCGGATCTGGCGTTCCACGCCGAACGCGCCGGCATCGGCTTTATCGGGCGGATGAGGTCGGCGGTGTGCCTGATCGAGAATTTCAGCAGCGCGCCCGGCGAAGAGCAGGTGCTCGCCGAGAAGGATCCCTCGCTTCTGGAGCGCGGGCTTGAGCCGGCTGTCGTCGCGGCTTCGGTTGACCAGTTGATCGACGAGCCGAGCCGACCAGGGCCGCTGACAACCCGCTGCACCCGACGGCGCCTCGCGCCATGTCCGCGAGGTCGTCATGATCCCGATCCTTTTGATGCCCGTCAGCGCCGCCGCTGACCGGGTGGCCGGTCGTTCGGCAGTTGGACGGAGAGCCGATTTGAAAGCACTCGCCGGACGAGGTCAGTACCATCGGAGAGCGCCCCGCGCCCGCCGACATGGGAGCAGCCGTCGACGGGAGACGTAGCACTGGCCGGGCTACCGCGCGCGGATGGCATTCGAGGCTCTTGCGCGGTCCTGAAAGGCACCGTCCCGGCGGTCCGCCGGCCCCTGGCGGATCTTGTAGCGGCGACAGAGGGGTGGCATGCTCGGGCCGCGGAGAAACGTATGGAAAAGCGAACCCTCGAACAGCTTGACGCCGCCCTCGTCGCGGTCTGCAAGGACCTGGCGCCGCGCGTGGAGGAGCTTGCACAGAAGAGCACCGCGGGGGCGCTCACGCCGGAGGAGCACCGAGAATACGCGGAGGTCGTCCGCCTGAACGACACGCTCAGCCTGCTCAAGCTCCAGGCGGAAGAGCTCGGGACGATGCGCGCGGCGTCGTGAAGCTCTCGGGCGACGTGCGCGAGCGGGTCCAGCGCCGCGCTCGGGGAGCGTGTGAGTACTGCCACATCCCCCAGGACGCGTCGATTCTCCCCCATCAGGTCGACCACCACATCATCGGGAAGCAGCACCGTGGCTCGGACGACCCTGCGAACCTGTGCCTCTGCTGCATCCGTTGCAACTTGAAGAAGGGCCCGAATATCGCGTCGATCGATCGCGAGACCGACCTTGTCGTGGGCCTGTATCATCCCAGGCGCCACTCGTGGCAAGAGCATTTCGCCATCTCGGCGGAGGGCATCCTTCAGGGGCTCACTGCGGAGGCGCGCTCCACTGTGCAGCTCCTGGATATGAACGACGAAGATAGAGTCCGTTTACGCGTCCTGCTTTTGCGCCGAGGCCGGTACACATGATTCGATTCATATCGTTGATCGAAATTCTGCCAGATATCCAGTCGTTGCCTTCCCGCGCCACGACGACCGATCTCAATAGTGCCAGGGGTACTTCGACCAATCCGGCGGCCGCTTCTCGAGGAACGCATCGCGGCCCTCCCGCGCCTCGTCCGTCATGTACGCGAGCCGCGTCGCCTCGCCCGCAAAGAGCTGCTGTCCGATCAGGCCGTCGTCCACGGCGTTGAAGGCGAGCTTGAGCATGCGCTGGGCCGTCGGGCTCTTGCCGCAGATCCGCTTCGCCCAGGCGAGCGCCTCGCGCTCGAGCTCCGCGTGCGGCACGACCTTGTTCACCATGCCCATCCGGAACGCGTCCTCGGCGCTGTACTCGTCGCCGAGGAAGAAGATCTCGCGCGCGAACTTCTGACCCACCTGCCGCGCGAGGTACGCCGAGCCGAACCCGCCGTCGAAGCTCGCGACGTCCGCGTCCGTCTGCTTGAAGCGCGCGTGCTCGCGGCTCGCGAGCGTCAGGTCGGCGACCACGTGCAGGCTGTGCCCGCCGCCCGCCGCCCATCCGGGGAC
>JBDTXR010000700.1:0-3132 GCA_040006075.1 Byssovorax sp.
GACCGCGCGAGCTCCCCTTGCGTCGTCGAGGGCACCTGCGTAAGGAGCCTTCGTGCCCTCAAATCATGCCAGCCAGAAGAAGGCGCTCAAGCACAAGAAGAAGCGCGAGGTCGCCGCGAAGAAGGCGCGCGAGTCGACCCGGCTCGCCACCCACCCGAGCGCGGGCGAGCTCTTGCGCGCGGCGGCCGGGCGGCCTCTCGGCCCGGCGTTCGTGAGCGCGGATTGGGACGTCGACGACGGGATGCCCCGGCTCGTGTCGGTGGTGGTCAGTCGCAAGGTGTCGGGCCAGCTCCTGCTCGGGGCGCTGGTGCTGCTCGATCGGACCTGCCTCGGCGTGAAGAATGCCATGCTGTTCCCGCCGCAAAGCGAGCTCGAGCTGGAGCAGCGGGTCGCGAAGATGGGCTATCAGATTGGCGAGCTGCGGCGCGTCGATCCGCTGCTGGCGCAGTCGGCGGTGTACAATGCCATTGACTACGCGCGCGCGCTCGGCTTCGAGCCCCACCGCGACTTCCCCGAGGCCGTGTTCGGGCCGCGACCGTCGGTCCTGATCGAGACGCCGCTCGCCCGGCGCGCAAAGCCGCTTTACATCCAGGGGCCCGACGACAACGTGGCGCTCATCGTCGCCAAGCTCGGTAAAGCGGTCGGCCCCGGCGGGTTCGATTTGACGGCGGGGATCCCGCCTGGGTTCGACTTCGACGAGGACGACTACGACGACGAGGGCGACGAGCCTTTGCTGAGCACGTGAGTCACCCGACTCCCTACAGCGGGCATGGAGGCCAGGCCCCCACGGGCGGGAGAGTGCCAGTCGCTCAGCGCTGAGCGACGGCGAGCAGGTTCTGGCTGAAGATCGGGTCCGGGCTGGTATCGCCGGTCTCGGCCGCGAGATAGGCGCGGAGCCCGAGGCGGATCAGCTTCCACAGGGCCAGTCGAACCACGCTCTTGGCGCCGTGGACCACCGGCGCGTCCTCGAAGCAGCGCACCGTCCCGAAGCCCACGGCGCCGAGGACCTGGCGGAGCGAGCCGCGGGTGAAGGCCTGCTCGTGGGTGACGTCGCCGTAGCGCATGCGCCCGAACATCGGGGACTCGGCGTTGGGGACGTGGATGAGCCAGCGTCCGCCGGGTCGCAGCGCGCGGAGGACGTGGCCGGCGAGCGTGAGGACCTCTTCGCGGCGCAGGTGCTCGAGCACATCGAAGCAGATGATCACGTCCTGCGACGACTCCGGTAGATCGCGCGCCTCGTCCATCACATCACCGAGGCGCACGCCCGTCTCGCCCTGGCGCGCGGCGAGGGCGACCTGCTCGGGCGAGCGATCGACGCCGGCCAAATGGGTGTAGCCGGCGCGGCGGAGCTCGCGGAGGAACGAGCCTTCGCCGCAGCCGAGATCGAGGATGGTGGAGGCGCGATCGGCGGGGAAGTGATCGCGGATGGCCTTGGCGAGGTACGGGCTGGGCGCGGAGATCACCGCGCGCGCCGTCGCCTCGTCGGCCTCGCTCCCGGTGACGCGGGTGTAGCGCTCGTAGATCCGCTCGCGAAACTCGGCGTTGGAGGGGGGCGGCCCACCGGGCCCGTGGCTCGTCATTCACCGTCTCCAGCGCGCCGCGATCCAGCCTTCGGGAGGCCGGGAACCGGGCGCGCTGATCGTGGCGCAGGACGCAGAGGATGTTCGAAAAAAAAGAGCGGGGAGAGGGTGATTTTCTCCGCGTCGCGCGCGCCGGCGCTTCAGTCGCTGCCGGCGAGGCCCGCGGCTTCGCGGACGACGATCCAGCGGCTGCCCCGCTCGACGATCACCGGCCCGAGCTGCCGCAGGTAGTCCGCGTGGTGCGGGATGTGCTCCATGTCGCGCCACGCCGCCTCGAGATCCGCGAGGCTGTCGACGCGGACTTCGAGCTCGACGTCGGTCTCGCGAGCACCGAGGAAGCCCTTCGTGATCCGGAGGCCCGACCGCCAGCCGACGCGCTGCCCGACGTCAATCTCCCATTTGCGAAGGATCGCCACGCACTCATCCGTCTTTCCGAAGCGCGTCGACAACTGCCATCGTGCGATGAACATGATTTTTCCCCTTTCCACGGTTGTGGGCGGGGCGAGTCTACCCGGAGGTCGCGCGCTCGGGGGAAGCTTCGCGAGCGAGGCTATTTCGACGGCGGTTTGAGGGAAATCGTGACGGTGACGCCGACCGGATCGGCCGAGGGAGGGCCGATCGGTTTGTTCTTCAAGAGCAGGCGCACGCACGCGGCGGCGTCGGGGCTGACGCCCTTCGACGAGAGCACCTCGACGCCCTCGGCGCGGCCGCGGTTGCGGACCAGGAACTGGATCTTGATCGCGCCCGCGGCGCCGGTGAGGCCGCCGTGATCGGCGACGCACGACGCGATCTCGGTCGCGGCCTTGGTCAGCGATTTCTCCGCGCGCGGGACCTCGCCGTTCTCGAACTTCGGCGCGCCGATGTCGACGAGCGGCGGCGGGCCGGAGGCCACGGGCGCAGTCGACGGCGCAGGCACCGGATCTTTCGTGGGGGGCGCGTCGGAGGGCGGCGGGGCCTGCGGTTGCGGGGGCAGCCAGCCGGCGTCGCGCTCGTCGGGGGCGAGGCAGCGGACGAAGCCTCGATGCGGATCCGAGAGCTCGCCGTAGGGGCAGCGCGGCTCTGCTTTCCCCGGGCCGGCGTCGGCGGGCGGGCCGGCGTCGGGCGCCTCGTGCTTGTCGCGATCGACTCGTTTTGAAGCCTCGATCGCGTCGTCGCTCGCGGGCGCCGGGCCGGTGAGCGGATCGACCTGCGGCGGAGTCTCGCTCGCGGGCGCCGCGCCGGCGCACGACGCGAGCGCGGCGAGCCCGAGGGCCGCCGCCGTGAAGAGCCTGCCTCGATGACCCCCGAGACGCTGCCTGTTCATGCCTCGGTCGTACACCGAGGCGCGCGGCAGGGCGAAGATCCGGGGACTATTTCCCGAGCGCTTCGGCCCGGTTGACGATGCGCGGCGTGATGAAAATCACCAGCTCGCTCCGGCTGTCCGAGGCGCGGCGGCGCTGGAAGAGCACGCCGAGGATCGGGATGTCGCCGAGCAGCGGGAGCTGATCGAGGTTGCGGCCGGTGTTGCGGGTGAAGATGCCGCCGATGACCGCGGTGTGGCCGTCCATGATCA
>JBDTXR010000701.1:0-3098 GCA_040006075.1 Byssovorax sp.
CGTTCGCCGCGCTCGGGCCGGACAGCGTCGCCAAGATCCTCTTCACGTCGGGCTCCACCGGGGAGCCCAAGGGCGTCATCAATACCCAGCGCATGCTCTGCTCGAACCAGGAGGCGATCGCCACGCTGTGGCCCTTCCTGCGCGCGCGGCCGCCTTTCGTCGTCGACTGGCTGCCATGGAGCCACACCTTCGGCGCCAACCACAACTTCAACCTGGTCCTGTTCCACGGCGGGACGCTGGTCGTCGACCACGGCAAGCCGTCGCCGGGCCTCATCGGCCGCACCGTGGAGACGCTGCGCCAGGTCTCGCCGACGCTCTACTTCAACGTGCCGCGCGGCTTCGACATGCTGCTCCCTTACCTGGAGCGCGAAGAGGCGCTCCGGGCCACGTTCTTCCGCGATCTCGACGCCATCTTCTACGCCGCCGCGTCGCTCCCCAACCCGCTGTGGGAGCGCCTCTCGGCGTGCTCGATCCAGGCGCGCGGCGACCGTGTACCGTTGCTCTCGGCCTGGGGCCTGACCGAGACCTCGCCGATGGCGACGTCGGTGCATTTCCCGATCGAGCGCGCCGGCGTCATCGGCCTGCCCGCCCCGGGGACGGCGATCAAATTCGCTCCGAACGCCGGGAAATTCGAGCTCCGCGTCAAGGGCCCGAACGTGACGCCGGGCTACTGGAAGCGGCCGGATCTCACCGCGCTCTGCTTCGACGACGAGGGGTACTTCCGCACCGGCGACGCCGCGAAGCTCCGCGACGAGAGCGCCCCAGAGCGTGGGATCGTCTTCGATGGCCGCATCGCCGAGGACTTCAAGCTCACCACCGGGACCTGGGTCCACGTCGGATCGCTGCGCACCCAGCTCGTCGCCGCCACCGCGCCGCTGGTGCAAGACGCGGTCGTCGCCGGCCTCGATCGCGACGCGATCGGCGTGCTGGTCTTCCTCAGCCCCGCGGCCTGTCAGGCTGCATTTCCCGAGGTCTCCGCGTCGTCGCTGCCATCGCACCCCGCGCTGCGCGAGCGATTGCTGGAGGCGCTCCGCGCGCACAACCGCGAGAGCCCGGGGAGCAGCCACCGCGTGGCGCGGGCGCTGATCCTGACCGAGCCGCCGAGCATCGACGCCGGCGAGATCACCGACAAGGGCTACCTCAACCAGCGGGCGGTGCTCACCCGCCGCGCGGCCCTGGTCGAGGCGCTCTACGGCGACGACGCGGCGGCGCTCGTGCCCTGATCATCCCCTTCGAGCACCTCGCCGGTGATAGCGTCGGCGCCGTGGGATTTCTCGATCAGATCGCCGCGGGCGAGCTCGGCGCGCGAGCGCATTTCGGCACGGGAATCGAGCCGCTCGAGGAGGCCGAGAACGCGGCGCTGCTGCGCGATCCCGAGCGCCGCGTGGCCTGGGAGATCGCCTTCGTCCCGTACCGCCTCGATCTCCGCGAGGCGACCCTTGGCGCGCTCCGCGCCGACGTCGAGGGCGAGGCGCGCGCCGGCTTCGAGGCCACCTGGGAGCAGCTCGGCGCCGAGATCGAGATCGAAGGGACCGAACGACCGGCGATCCGCACCTCGGATCCGGCGTGGTCACCGGTGGTGCTGCTCGAGCGGATCACCCTGGAAAACGCGGCTGCGCTCCGGGTGATCCACCGCATGAGCTACCAGCCCGCGCACGAGATGATCATCGGCCGGATCCTGCTCCCCGTCGCGCGCGGCGTGCTCTCGATCTCGGCGTCGAGCCTCACGCGCACCACCGGCTACCGCGAGACGATGCGCCTCCACGCCGCGCTCGCGAGCCGCCCCGGCGCCGACATCCAGGCCGTCGGCCGCGAGCTCGGGCAGGCCGGCTACGACGATCCGACCTACGATCTGCTCTTCCCCGATCACCCGCTCTCCCTGGTGCGAGCCGCGCTCACCTGGCTCATCGATGCCGACGGAGGGGCCCTCGCGATCACCGATCCCCTGCACTTGCCGGATGAGCGCGAGGTCGAGCTCCCCGCCGCCGGCTGCGCCGTGACGCCGCCGCCGCGCTACCTCGCGCTCCCGCAAGGCGCGCTCCCGATCGCCCCGACGCTCGCCGTGCTCACCCGCGTCGGCCTCTCGGTGACCACCCCGCGCCTCCTCGACGTGTGGCGGATCGAGGACACCGTGATCCTCGGCGCCGACCGCGAAGGCCAGCTCCTCCGCCTGGCCCGCAAGAACGCCGCCGACTGGGGCGGCGAAGGCGCGACAGGCATCGACGCCAGAGTGGTCAAGCTGCCTTCCAGGGAAGGGCGCACTCTGGCGAAGAGCGAGATCCGCTTCACCACCGCGAACGGCCCGACCCAGGCCGTGGCCCTCTGGATGGTGGATACCGACGGAGCGTTGTTCCGGATCGCCGCCAGCGGAGGCCCGTGGATCCCGAAGGAGGCTTTGCTCGCCGACGCGGAAGAGGCGTTGAGCTCGCTGCGGCGCCTGGATCCACCGGCGATCGAAGAGAAGAAGGAAGCGGCCCCGGAGGCGGCGGCGCCCAAGCGCAAATGGTGGCCCTTTGGCTGACGAGCCCGCGCCGCCGGATCCTGCGTTTGCGCGCTACACGCAGCTCGCCTTTCCGGCGTATCGCTACGTCCCGGGCCGCGGCCCGCACCCGCGGCGCGATCCCGGCGGGCACTCGTATCGAAGGCCGGAGCCTCGCTCGGCGCCGCTCGATCCGGCCGAATGGGCGCAGTCCAGCGTCTATCTGTACGGCGTGGATCTCTTCAACTACGCCTACTGGTGGGAAGCACACGAGTCCTTCGAGGCCATCTGGCAGGTCGCCGACAAGGACGGTCCGCTGGGGCAGATGCTTCAAGGGCTGATCCAGATCGCCGCAGGCAATTTGAAGCGGTTCATGGAGGCCGAGAGCGCGGCGCAGAAGCTGGGCGCGCGGGGCCTCGCGCGGCTCGGGACGGTGCCTTCGCCGTTCCTGGGGATCGACGTGCGCGCGTTCGAGGCCGAGGCGCGAGGGTATCTGGCGGGGGAGCGGGAGAAGCCGGCGTTGATCCGGCTGGTGCTTCCAGCGTGACCGAGCGAGCCTATCGCCCCAGCAGCCCGTCGGCCGGCGAAGACGCGGTGGCGTAAAGCTTCCTCGGGATCC
>JBDTXR010000702.1:0-3080 GCA_040006075.1 Byssovorax sp.
TGACGGCCGGGGGTGGAATCGCGGGCATGATCGCCAACGGAAGAGCTGCACTGGCAAACCTGCGGGACAGCCTCTCCGGCACGCCTCGCGTGCTGCCCTCTCCTCGTCGACCTCCGAAGCACCGCCGCCACAAGGGGAGCCGGCGATGAGCGCGCCGCTCGGGGACGATCTGCGCAAAGGGCTTGGCGCGCTCGTGCATGGGATGAGGACAGCGGTGGGCGGAAAGGTTGGATGATTCCATGGTCAGCTTCGACGACGACAGGGACGACAGGCAGGGACCGCGCGAGGCCCCGGACGCCATGAGGTACGCGGGCGACGCGCAAGACAGCTATGAGCCCCACCCGCTCTTTCCGCGCGAGGACGACGGCCCGGAGACGCGGGACATCCAGTTCGTCTCGTTTCGCCGCCGACGAACCGATGGTCGAGCCGACAACTGCCCCGAGGACTTCCCCGCGCACAAGATCCACTCGTGGTCGCAAGTGACCGGTCCGTGGGGGGGTGGTGAGTACAAGGCCATTGGGAAGGACAAGAATCATCGCATTGTCGCGTGGGCGCCGGAGAAGCAGGGCGAGTGGATGCTGCTCGACGGCGAGTCGAAGCTCTTCACGGTCGGCGGGGAGCCCTACCGCCATGGGGCCCCCATCGCCGCGATTGCCGCGACGGGGGCGGCGCCCCTGCCGGCTGGGCAGGCGGCGCCCGCTCCCTCACCTCCACCAAGCCACTCGGATCCATCCATGGCCGACGTGCTCCGCGAGCTGCGCGAGCTTCGAGCCGCGGTAGCGCCCGCGTCCGCGCCCGCTCTGGTGCCGCCGCCCGCACCGGCGCCCGCGCCTGCGCCACCGGCGCATGACTCCGCGATGGTGGAGATACTCAAGTCGCAAGGAGAGATGATGCGAACGGTGCTGAGCGCGGTGCTCACCCAACGCCCGGTCGAGGCCAGTCCCAAACCGAACAGCGACCCGCTGGCCATGGCGCTTCAGTTGCTCGGCGCGCTCCGAAGCGAGACCAGCACCAAGCCGAACCACGACCCGATGGCCACGACCCTTCAAGTCCTGAGCGCAGTGCAGAAGTTCGCGCTACCGCAGCAGGCACAGGGGTCCGTCACGGAGCGACTCGGTGAGTACCGTGCGATCCGTGAGCTGGCGACACCGGCCGCTCCGGCAGCCCCGCAATCGGAGTTCGGCGAGCTCAAGGATCTGTTCATGTCGGTCATGCAGGCGGATGCCATGAGCAAGACCACACGCGAGGTGATGACGCCTCCGCAGGTCCAGGAACGCCGTCCGCCGCCGCCGCCTCCGCCTCCGCCTCCGCCGCCGCCTCCGCCTCCGCAAGCACCGTTGGTTCATGTGCCTGGCCTCGGGATGGTCCGGGTGGAGCGACCCGAAGCACCGCCGCCTCGCATCGACGAGCGCGACGTGGACTTCGAGGCGCTTCAACGCGATCCGAGCCAACGCCAGCGCATGCTCAAAGCCCTTGGACTCGACGCACCGGTCCTTCCGCGCCCCGCCGTTTCCGAGCCGCCGCTCCCGGAAGTGCCCGCATTGGAGCATCCCAGCTTCCACATCACGGTCGACCCGATGGCCGACGTCTGCTTGGCCGAAACCGTTCCAGCCCTCGTCGAACGACAGGGCACAGCTCACGAACAACCCCTCCAAGAGGAGCCCTCGCCGAGCGTGGCGGCGCCGCCGATCGAGACCCCGACGGAGCAGTTCGCGGTGGAAGAGCGCCACGCGATCGAGCTGCCGGAGCAGATGCCGATTGCGGCGCCGCACGTCGCCACCGCGGCGGAGCGAGCACTCGTCCAGGGACTGCTCCCGAAGCTGCGAACCATGCCGCGTGAACAACTGCGGATGGCGTTCAGCGAGGTCCCCGGCTTGGGGTCCAGCATGGATGACTTCATCGACGCATTTCTCGCCGTGCCCGTCGACGATAGTTTCCAGATCATCCGCGCGCTACCCGCCGAGGTCGTACAGGGGCTCGGGAGGCTTGGAGGGTGACCATGGGAGCAAGCCTTGCCGAGGCGATCGTCGCTCGCGACGCGCTTCACCGCCGCTATCGAGCCGCGAGGTGGGTTCGTGGGCTCGGGATCGGTCTCCACGAGCGCGGGTATTGCGTCGAGCTGCGTACGTCGGCGCCGATCCGGGGATTGCCTCGCTTCGTGGACGGCGTGCCCCTCAGCACCGTGGTCGTGCCGTCTCCGCCGCCTCTCACGCTGCCACGATGGCGCTGGTCGGGCCGGCCCGAAATCTTTCACGCACTCGACACCAACTGCGATGGCGTCGTGGACGAGGACGATCTCGAGAACGCCCTCGGCGCCGGGGCCGCGCTCGTGCGTGGCGAGCGCGCGACGCCGGTGAGCCTCGCTGCCTGGGAGGGTGCTCCGCAGCTCTTCCGCGCACTCGACACCAACGGAGAGGGCCTGGTGGCGCCGCGCGACCTGGAACGAGGCCTCGGGCCTCACGCCGGTCGTCTCGTGAAGGGCCTGCCGGCCATGGGACCGACGCTCCCCGCCGGCGCCGCCTACGGCTGGCGCGGCGCCGCACGATGGATCAACTTCGCGGACCGCGAGGCCAAGGCCGCTTACATGGCCGAGGCCGCGCGTCACGATGCCGAGGATCCCGCCGTGCTGCGGTGGGCGAACGCCTTCCGCGGGCTCCCACGCCCCGAGCGCGAGGAAGCCATTCTGCGCTTTGCGCAACGCTGCCTCCGCTACGAGCGCGATCCAGCGTGGTTTGACGACCACGGCACTCGCCACGGGATCGAGCTGCTCGATTCGAGCGCGGTCGGCCTGCATCGGGGGTTCGGCGACTGCGACCTGAAGGCTCGCGTGTTCGTCGCGCTCTGCCTGGCCGTCGACGTGCCCGCGGAGATCGAGCCTGTTTTTCGCGGGGAGAACGGCTTCCCCCACGTGCGGGCGCGTGTGCGCGCCCAGAGTGGCGAGTGGGAAACCGCCGATCCGACGATCGTCAACTCCACCATCGGCAAGCTGCCGCGCCACGCGCTCACCGCCCTTCCACCTGAACCTGAACCCAAAGAGGACGCCCCCACCGGGCGAATGTAGTCATGCCCCTTCTGTGCCT
>JBDTXR010000703.1:0-3062 GCA_040006075.1 Byssovorax sp.
CGCGCGCAGTAAGGTGACCGGGATGCTCACGCCGGACCAAGCCCGCCAGCTCGTCGTGACGGCCGAGTCCGAGCGGCTCGAACGCAAGCGCGCCTTCACCAACGCAGAGTCCATCCGCGAGGCGATCTGCGCGTACGCCAATGACATGCCCGGATCGGGGCAGCCCGGCTTCGTGCTCATCGGCGTCGAGGACGACGGTCAGCTCGCTCGGCTGCCGATCACCGACGATCTGCTGCTGCGGCTGAGCGCGCTGCGCGACGAGGGCAACATCCTTCCGCTGCCGCGCATGGAGGTCTACCGGATCGAGATCGAGCCGGGCGTCGAGATCGCCGTCGTCGAGGTCGCGTCCACGTCGGCCGGGCCGGTGCGCTTGCGCGGGCGAAGCTACGTGCGCGTCGGGCCGCGCAACGTGATCGCGAGCCTGGAAGAAGAGCGCGTCCTGAGCGAGCGCCAGCGCGTGAACATGCGCGAGACGTTCGATGAGCGCCCGTACCTCGGCCGCGCGACCCTCGACGACTTGCGGCTCGATTTCTTCCGCGAAGAGTACCTGCCGCGCATGGTCGCGAAAGACGTGCTGGAGCACGACACGCGCCCGGTCGAGCAGCAGCTCGCTGCGCTCCGGCTCTGGGCTGGCTGGCTGGAAAAGCCGACGAACGCAGGCATTCTGCTCGTGTCCAAGAAGCCGCGAGATTGGCTTGGCGGACTGTGGATGCAGTTCGTCCGCTTCGACGGACCGGACCGCTCCTACAAGGTGATCTCCGACGCGAAGTACGAAGGCGGCGTCTTCGATCAGATCAAGGCGCTGGAGCAGATCCCGAAGAACATCCGGAGCGTGCGCACGGCCTCCGGCGAAGAGGTGCCCGACTATCCCGAGGAGGCGATCCGCGAGCTGGTGATCAACGCCGTCCTGCATCGCGCCTACGACGTGGGGAACATGCCGAGCCTGTTCTACTGGTACTCGGATCACGTCGAGATCCTGAATCCCGGTGGGCTCTTCGGCGAGCTGACCGCCGCAAAATTCGGCAGCAAGACCGCGTACCGGAACGAGGTGCTCGCCGAGGCAATGAGGGCGTTCGGGTACGTGCACAAATTCGGATCGGGCATCCCCGCGGTGCACCGGACGCTGAAGGCGAACGGGAATCCACCGGCGGAGTTCGACCTCGTGCCGCCCGGCTTCGGCGTGAACCTGTTCCCCGCAAAGCCGAGGCGTAGCGCCCCGATGGCGCCTCCAGAAGAAAGCACGGAGCATCACGGACGCTGGAAATGGAGGCAGTGAGCCGTCAATGGATGACCTCGGAGCCTCGGAGGCAGACCTTGGCAGATCGATGACTGTCTGCGGAGCTCCAGACGCTTGCGGCGAGGTTTCGATGAGCGTCTCCAGACCTCCGACGACGGTCATCGACAGTGAATTGGGATTCTCCAGACCTCTCGCGTCGCCTGACGCACATCTCGTGCGCGCGGATCACCGAAATCCAGCTTCCTTGGCCACCTCTCGCGCTCGACACGTGGAGAAGGTGGCCGCTCTGGACGTCGCTGCGACGAATACCCTCTCCCGAAAACCCCGGCCCCGGCTCCTGCAGACGTGCTAGTCTCGGCGGGTGATCGCCGTTAAATCTCGCGCCGCCACCTTCGCCGACCACCCCGCGTGGAAAGCCGCGCTCCGGGCACCGGTGGAGCCCGAGACGGACGAGGAGCGCAACGTCGTCGCCGAGGCGATGCGCTCGGGCGCGTTGATCCCAGCGGCCGAAGTCACCGCGGAAATCGCCCGCCGCCGCTCCTGACATGCTCGAAACCTTCTGGACGCCGGCCGCCCAGGGGGCGCTGCTGGCGATGCCCTGGCGCGACGCCGCTCGTGTCGACGCGGCGGTACAGCGGTTTGCGGCCACCGGCGAAGGCCAGCTCTCCCGCGTATTTGCGAACGATCCGCGGGCCTTGCGCCTGCGCGTGGCCCCCTATGCGGTGCGCCTGCTCCTCGAACCCGAGACAGGCTCCCTCATCGTGGGATGGATATTCCGCGATCTCTAGCTCACCGCTCGCCGGATTCGCGCGCTCGCCACCCGAGCAGGCTGGAGCACACCTGATCTGATCGATCCGGGCCAGCAATTCTCTCCTCACGCCCCGCCCGCGGGCGCCTCGGGCGGCGCAAAGTCCCCAACCACCTGCGCCTCCGCCACCGCCGCTGCGGGCTCCGCCGCGCGCTTCGCTGCGGCTCCAATCTCCGCCTCGTCTTCCGCCGCCAGGATCCGGTCCGTCTCCGCGAGCATGGCCTCGTGCGCGGCGATGATCTTCGCGCACCGCCGCTGCGCCAGGAGCAGGAACAACAAACCGAGGCACGCCCAGATCGCGATGGCGACGAGGCCCACGTAGACCAGCAGATCGCCGCGCGCGTGCTCGATCGCGTCGATCATCATGAACACGTAGAACGGCGACGGCGCGGCGATCGCGTAGGCGTTGTGCGACGTGCCGTCGGTGATGAGGTCGGCGATCACCGCGAAGATCCACGGGCCGGCGGCGATCGCGAAGAGGATCGTGAAGAGCAGGACGCGGCTCACCATCGCGGTCGTGGTGCGCGAGCGGAGGTAGGCGCCGAAGCCGACGAGGAAGACGAAGAAGCCGAGGGCGTAGCCGAAGAAGACCAGGGCGCTCAGGCGGTCTTGCGTGAGCGAGGTGCGCATCATGAAGGCGGACGCGCCGGCGACGATCACCAGGCTGCCCACGCCGGAGGCGAGCACGAGGACGGCCGAGCGGATCACGCCGGGGCCGAGGAAGCGGCGGAACGGGCTGGCGCGGACCTCGTCCCACGCGGCGGTGACGCGGCGCGAGGGCCCGATCGGATCGCCCTGGAAGAGGTAGGCGCAGAACGAGAAGAAGCAGAGCAGCGCGCTGATGCCCGAGCCGACGGAGACCAGGCGCTCCGACGGCGACACGGCGAACACCGGCACGATCGCCGCGATCGTCAGCACCGGCGCGGCGACCAGGAACCAGCGCTTCAGCCCGGTCGAGCGATCGTCGGTCATGCTCGTGAGGTTGGCGATCGTCACCTCGTAGAGGAACCACGCGGG
>JBDTXR010000704.1:0-3054 GCA_040006075.1 Byssovorax sp.
TGCGAGGGACCGAGCGAGTACCAGGGCGGAATCGTCGGCCTGCTCATGCAGCGCCGCGGCATCATCATCGGCAGCAGCGAGGGCGACGCCTTCTGCCGCGTCGAGGCCGAGGTCCCGCTCGCCGAGATGTTCGGATTCTCCACCGTTCTCCGCTCCGCCTCGCAAGGGAAAGCAGAGTTCTCCATGGAGTTCTCGCGCTACGCTCTCCTCCCCGGGTCGATCGCCGAAGAGCTGATGAAGAAGTACCGCGAAGAGCTCGCCAAGAAGGCGAAGTAGTCACGAAACAGGGGGGGGTCGCGATGTATCGCAAGGACGTGAACGAACGAAGTCCCATGCGGGTCTTCGAGAAGTCGATGCACGGGGGGCTGGGCAAAGGCAACGTCGGCGTCGTCGCCGCGCGGGCCGGAGTGGGAAAGACAGCGCTGCTCGTGCAGATCGCGCTGGACGACCTGCTCCGGGACCGCAAGGTCCTCCACATCTCGCACGAGCACGCGGTCGACCATGTCCGCGCCTTCTACGACGAGATCTTCCGCGATCTCGCCGTCACGTCGAAGCTCGACGATCCCGCCTCGGTGAAGCTCGACGTCGAGCGCAACCGCCTCCTCTACTCGCACCTCGGGCCCTCCCAGAGCGCGCCTCCATCGCTGCGCGGCGGCCGCTCGTCGATCGCCAAGATCGTCGATACGGTCACGTTCGCGCGCGAAATCGCCCATTTCGAGCCCGAGGTCATCATCCTCGACGGGTTCGACGTACAGCACGCCACCGACGACGCGATCGAGGCCCTCTCGAAGCTCGCCAAGGAGCGCTCGGTCGAGCTCTGGGTCTCGTCGAACGTCGACGCCCCCCCGAGCAAGGCGGGCGAGCTGCCCTCGCCGCTCGATCGCTTCGCCAAGGGGTTCGACGTCGTGGTCTTCCTCGCGGCCGAGCGCGACGTGGTGCGCCTCCGCCTGCTCAAGGACCACCAGAACGAAGACCTCGCCGACCTGCATTTGCGGCTCGATCCGCACTCGATGCGGATCATCGACGAGGACGTCCCGCCGGTCTCCGAGCGCGCTCGCAACCCGCGCCGCCACCGCCTGCTCTCGGGCGGCGGCAAGGGCGCAGAGGCCGAGTTCGGCGCCTGCGCCGAGCGCTGGGGCATGACCGAGGTCAACTACAGCTTCGAGGGGCACACCTACCTCGAGCGCAGCCGCGGGGTGGTGAGCCTGAGCGAGGACGACCTGAAGAAGGGCGACTTCAGCCTGGTCTACGTGTCGAGGCGACTCGGCCGCGTCCTCAGCGAAATCCCGCTGGTACGCAGCATCCTCCAGACGATATGGCACCAGATCAACGGCGCCAGCCAGGTGTTCGTCGTTGGCATCATCCAGCCCGACAACACCGTTCGCGGCGGCACCGGGTGGGGCGCCGAGCTGGCGCGGCTCTGGAAGAAGCCGCTCTTCGTCTACGATCAGCCCAAGAAGGCCTGGTTCCGCTGGAGCGGGACGGCCTGGGAAATCGCCGGGATGCCCACCATCACCAGCGACGCCTTCGCCGGGATTGGCACCCAGAGCCTGAGCGAAGACGGCCAGAGCGCCATTCGCGACCTGTTCCTCCGCAGCTTCGGCGATCCGTCGGGCTGACATCGCGAGTCGCTCCGGCTCCTGCCCTGCGCGCATTTGCACTACCCTCCCCGGACGCGATGCTCAAACCCGGCAGCAGCTTCGAGCGCTACACCATCGACGCCCTGCTCGGACAGGGCGGGATGGGCAGCGTCTACCGCGCCCACGATCCCCGGCTCGAGCGCAGCGTCGCGCTCAAGGTCATCTCCGACGGCAGCGTCTCGCCCGAGACCACCGGCCGATTGCTGCGCGAGGCGCGCTCGGCCGCGGCCCTCGATCACCCCAACGCCGTGGCGATCTTCGACGTCGGCGAGGCCGACGGGACGCCCTACATCGTGATGGAGCTGGTCGACGGCCACACCCTCCGCGGCGCGGTCGGCCAGGCGACGATCACCCCTGAAATCAAGCTCGGATGGCTCACCGACGTGGCCCGAGCTCTCGCCGCCGCGCACCGCAAGGGCCTGGTTCATCGCGACGTGAAGCCCGAGAACGTGATGGTCCGCGGCGACGGCGTGGTGAAGGTCCTGGACTTCGGGATCGCGCGGCGCACGGCGGGCGAGGTCGATCCCACCGCGGCCACCTCGCAGGCGCTGCCCACGCTCACGGCGGAGGGCGCGCGCCTCGGCACGCCGCTCTACATGGCGCCCGAGCAGATCCGCGGCGACGCGCTCGATGGGCGCGCCGACCAGTTCTCGTGGGGCGTCCTCGCGTACGAATTGCTCGCGGGGAAGCTCCCGTGGCGCGGCGGGACCGACGCGCTCGCGGTGGCGGCGTCGATCCTCACCGACGAGCCGTCGGAGGCCGCGCTCGACAAGGCCGGCGTCCCTTTGCGCGTGAAGGCCGTGCTGCTCCGCGCGCTCTCAAAGCGCCCTGCCGATCGGTTCCCGTCGATGGACGACGTGGTGCGCGCGCTCGAGGCCGCGTCGCGCGGAGAGCCCGCGCCGGCCGTGAAATCAGCGTCGCCGCAGCGGGCGTCGACCGCGTCGGCGAGCTCGGCTCCGGGCTCGGGCTCGGGCTCGGGCTCGATCCCGGCGAGCCCCGCGCTCGCGAGCGAGACCACCGCGCGCCGCTACACCGAGGAAGAGGTCCGCACCATCCTCGCGCGGGCGATCGATCAACAGGCCACCACGCCGCGCGACGACGGCAAGCTCGACTACGAGGATCTGCTCGCGGCCGCGCAGGAGGTCGGCGTCGACACCGCGACCCTGCGCAACGCCAGCCGCGCCGTGCGCCTGCGCCAGCAAGAGAGCGACGGCCTCGCCGACGAGCGGGCGGAGCGCGACGCGTGGTTCCGCCGCAAACGCCGCGGATTCCTGCGCCACCTCGGCGTGTACCTCATCGTCAACGCCGCGTTCTTCGCGCTGGGCGTGATCACCGGCGGCCTCCCGGAGATGCTCATGCCCGGCCTCTTCTGGGGCATCGGCCTCGGCATCCACGGCCTCCGCGCCTTCATGGC
>JBDTXR010000705.1:0-3026 GCA_040006075.1 Byssovorax sp.
TGCGCAGCTCTTGCTCCGCGCTCTCGCTGAGGCCCTGGCCCGCGGTGAGCTCGCCCCACCAGCCACTCGGATCACTGCCGCTCGGCGTGTGACCCGCGACGATGCGCAGCAGATCGTTCGGAGGCGTGGTCGCCAGCTCGGTCAACCCGACCCCTGACAGCGCGCGGACCGCCTGCTCGCCGAGCTTCCTCTGCGGACCACCCCACAACGCGAGCACGCGCTGGAGATCGAGACTCGCTTGTTCCGCAAATCCACCGACGCGACCGGCGACCGCGCCGACACTCGGCGGTCGCGGCGCCTCATTGCCACCGGCGAGGAGCGAGCCGACGGTCTTGTCCACGGTCGACAGCACGTCGTCGACGCCGCCCGCGAGCGGGCCCTCCGTCACGCCGAGAAGCCCGGCCGCCTCGTCGAGAGCGCGCGTCGGGCTGGCTCCCGAACGGATCTGCGAGGAACGACCCGTGAGCGTACCGAGGGCCTGTTCCGCAAACCCACGAAGGTCCCCACCGAGAGCGCCGATCGTTCCTTGGGCTCCGCTGGCGCTTCCGCCGAAGAGCGAGCCAATGCCCTGGTCCGCGTCGGAGGGGCCCTCACTGTCGTTGTCGGCGTCGACGTCGCCGACGTCGCCGCCCTCGTCGTCGAGCAGACCCGACGCCTCTTCGTCGAGCAAGAGGCGACGGAGTCGCGGCGCGGTTCGCGCCCACTCCACCGGATTCGCACGCGGCGTGCGGCCCCAGGCACCGACGTAGTGGATGAACGCGGGCTCCCGCACCGACACGGCCTCTGCTGCGTTCTCACGTTCGATGTCGCGCCACGCTTCGAGCGGGTCGAGCGTGCCTTCCGTGAGCGCAGCGCCGAGGCGGGCCCACTGCTCCGGGGTGAACCCCGAACCCAGGGGAGCCAGCGCCGCGAGGCGCTCTCGCTCGATGCGGCACGGCCCAGGCAATCTGCACCCGAGCCCCTGCAAACAGCGCAGGAACTCGGCCTCGCGCACGGCCATCGTGTGTGCGCTCCGCTGGGCGAAGACCTCTTGGTAGGTGCCCCACTGCCGGCCGCCGTCCCACGCCCGCCGAAGTCGCTCTTTCCCATGGCGACCAAACCCCTGCATGAGGTGTCCCCACGGCAAGACTCCATCCGCCGCATGCGCGCCAGGCGGCGGCGCGCGGAGCGCATACAGCGCGCCCGCCTCGTTCTCGAGGGCGTCCCCGTCCTTCGCTGCGGCGCGGACCCCGTCCGCGTCCTGGTCTCCAGGCGCCTCCACGTCGCGGAGCCCGCGTTGGAGAACGAGCTGCCGGTCGCTGTCCGGCGTGAGGTCCGCCTCGGCGTCGACCTCGGCCGCCGGCTCGACCACGGGCACCACGGCAATCTCGGGCAAGTCTGCGCGAGGCGGCAGGATCGAGTCGAGCACGACGTGCGACTCTTGAAGCGGGGTTTGCACGCTCGGGTGATGGCTCCCCTCCCACTCGGCCAGCCATCGCCGAAACGCCGCTTCCATGGCGTGGAGCCGCCGCCGGAGATTCTCCTTCTCGATGTCCTCGAAAACGGTCTCGGCGTTGCCGCGGCGCTCCAGCTCGAGGCGCAACCGCTCCGCCTGGGCGGGGCTGAACTCCCGCGTGATGCCCTCGAACAGCGGAATGATCCCCGGTCGCTCGGAGGCCCACTGCTCGCGGAGCTGACGAAACAGACGTCGCCGCCGTTCGCGTCGCGCCTGCGCGCGCTCGTCATGCACCGCCCGGTACACCTCGACTACCCCTTCGGAGCCACCCATGCCCGGAAGGAACGCCGACGCGAGACGCGCGATCTCGGAAGGACTGAAGCCATGGACGAGCCTCGGGAACGAGACGCGCGCCGGGTAGCAAGGATGGGCGCGCAGCGCGTCGAGCGCCCGCGCCACGTCCTCGGAGGTGCCACTCGCGGCCGCGAAGCCGAGAATCGCGCGCTCGCCCATCGGCCGGTGTCGATAGAGCTGCCGCAGCTGCTCCCCGTCGCGCTCATGAATCGTACGCAGATGCCCGTCGAGCTGCCCAGTCGCCTCGTGCTGCGCCCACACCTCCGAGGGCAACCGGCGCGCGCGCGCCAGCTCGTCATAGCGGCGACGGTTGTGCCCATGGAGCAGGAGATCCGCGCCATAGCGGGCGGGATCCTGCTGTGCCCACGTGGCGATCTGCTGATGTTCGACGTCGCCGGTCGGGTGGTACTCGCCGAAGGCGTGGGAGACGACGCCATTGAGGAGACCGACCGTCGCACCCACGTGCCCGGCGTTCACGGTGCCGAGACCCGGAATCACCGCAGCGCCGACGCCCTGGCCTCCAGCCATGGACGAGGGCCCGGCAACGGGGCCGCTCGGACTCTGTCCCCGAAGCGGGGAATCCCCTCGCAGGAGAGAAGGGTCCACGCGACCCGACGCGCTCATTTCAGGTGCCGACGCCTGTGCGCTGGCCGCGCGCCGGTCGTCGGAGCCCCGTGCGCCGCTGGGGGAACTGCCAGTCTTCTCGCGCCCGGGGCCCGCGGGGCGCGGCGCGGAGAGAGCCCCCGTGTCCGCGTCCCCGTCGCGCTGAAGGCGGAGAGGCCGCTCGCTGCGCTTCTCAGGCTCACTCGCTTCTTCATCCAGCAACAGAGCCCGCATTGAGCGGTCGGTCGTCCCTCCAGCAGAAATTGATGCCTCGTCCCCAGCCACGCCTTTGCTGTCACTACCCATGAGGGCAGTTGTTCATGATGAACAATCACTGGTCAATGCGCCGATGTTTGATACCGGCTCAAGTTGTGACGATACCGGCGAGCACCGTTTGGGCTCGTTTTTTGGACACTGGAGGTCGAACGGCAGCCGAAGAGCGCGCCCCGATATCGGAAATCGAGGTGATATCGTGACACCGGGCACCGCGAAGGCCGTCGGTATCCGATCGCGGTCACAGCCTCGGCTCGGTATCCGATAGCGGGAACAGCCTCGGCTCGGTATCGGCTATCGGGCGCCGCCTCGGCTCGGTATCGGCTATCGGGCGCCGCCTCGGCTCGGTATCGGCTATCGG
>JBDTXR010000706.1:0-3022 GCA_040006075.1 Byssovorax sp.
GCCGCTCGCGCTCGGCGCCGCGACGCCGTGGACCCCCGGCCCCCGCGTCGCCGCGACCGTGGCGACCGTGGCGATCGTTGCTGCTGCAACCATTGCGATCGCAACGATCGCCCGGCGCGAGGCGCGCCGCGCCTTCGGGGCCTCGGGCGCGACCGCGGGCTCGCGCTCGCTCGGGGCGGGGGGATCCGGCGGAGGCCGGGTGATCGGCGTGACGGGCGGGGGCGTCCCCATCGACTCGCGCGAGCTCCGCCCGAGCGCCGACGCGTCGCTGGCGAGGGTGGACAGGGCGGCCCGCGCGACCTTGCCGCTCGGCGCCGGCACGGCCTGGCCGGTGATCGGATCGGTGAGGTACGGCGCGGTCTCGCGCAGCGCGATCTCGTCGGTGATCTTCGTCGAGAGCGAGTCGCGATCGGCGGGCACCGGCCCCACCGCGGCCGCGGACACCGGCTCGGCGTAGAGCGCGACGTTGGCCTCCGCGAGCGCGACCTGCATCGCCCGCGCGTCGGGGAAGCGATCTTCGCGGCGGAACGCCAGCGCTCGATCGACGACGGCGGCGAGAGCCGGCGGCACGTTGCTCGCGACCGAGGCGATGGACGGCGACGGCTGCGTCGCGGCGCGGACCACGATCTCCGCGGCGCTCTCGGCCTCGTGCACCAGGCGGCCCGAGAGCAGCGTGAACAGCGTCGCTCCCGCGGCCCACACGTCGCTGCGCGCGTCGATCTCCTCGGTGCGCCCCAGCGCCTGCTCCGGCGGCATGAACGCCGGCGTGCCGATGCGGATCCCCGCCGCGGTCCCCGGCGCGTTGCTGTCGTCGCGGAGCCGCGCGATGCCGAAGTCGAGCACCTTGAGCTCGCGCTCGCGCGTCAGGAACAGGTTCTCCGGCTTGATGTCGCGATGAACGACGCCCTTGGCGTGCGCCGCCGCGAGCACGTCGAGGAGCTGGTGCGCCAGCGCCACCACCTCGCGCTGCGGGAGCGTCCCGCCGCTGCGCTGGGCCCGCTCCTCCAGCGTTTCGCCCAGCAGCAGCTCCATCACCAGGAAGGGGGAGCCGTCGACATCGACGTCGTCGTCGAGCACGCGCACGGCGCCGCGGTGATCGATGGCGTTGGCCACGTAGCCCTCGCGCGCGAAGCGGGCCACGAGCCCGGGATCGAGCGAGAGCTCCGGGTGGAGCACCTTGACGGCGACGCGGTTCCCGTTGCGGTGCGTCGCCAGATAAACGACCGCCATTCCCCCGACGCCCAGCACCCGGGAGAGGGTGTACTTCTCCCCGAGGATCGTCCCGATGCGCTTCTGCGCGCGCTGCTCGAGCGGGGTGGGCCGCATTCAGCCAGCCACACTATCAGATCCAGCGCGGGCGCCGTCGCCCCGGAGCGCGCTCAGCCGCCGTCTTTGGGCTTGTTTCGAGGAGCGATGGTGGGCCCCGTCGCTCCCGGGGTGATCTGATTGACCTCGTCGCCGGTCGGCGTGAACGGCTTGAGCTTCACGATCTCGCGTGGCCGGCTGGCCACCTCCTTGTCGTGCTTGCGCTCCTCGGCGCTCTTCACGAGGAGCACGTAGCCGCCCGCGGTCGGATCCTTCGCCACCTTCATGAAGGGGCGCCCGTTGACCTCTTGCACGTGGAACTCGGTGCGACGGTTCTCGGCCCGGCCGTCGGCGCGCTCGTTCGGCGCGATCGGCTTGCTCTCGCCGAACCCGACCGCGAGCAGCCGGGTGTTGTCGACGCCGTGATCGACGAGCCAGTCGCACACCGCGAGGGCGCGGCGGGCGCTCAGCTCCTGGTTGTGCTCCTCGCTGGCCATGGCGTCGGTGTGCCCCTCGACGCGGAGCAGGGTGACGTCGGCGTGCTCGTTGGCGAACTTGAGCAGCGTGTTCAGCACCTTCTCGCTGCCCGGCCGGATCGCGTAGCGATCGGTGTCGAACACGATCTTCCCCTCGATGAAGATCCGGCTCTGCCCCGCGCTCGCGGTCCAGGGCGCCTCCGGGTACCAGCGCGGCAGGGCGGCCTGCTCGTCGGCCGTGGGCACGGCGACGCGGGGCAGCGCGTTGTTACCGCACCCGGCCAGCATCGGGGAGGCGGCGAGAGCCACGATTGCCGCAGCGGCGCTTCGGGCCACGAAACGTCGGGCGGAGGACTTCAGCTGCGTCATCAGCGCGGATCGTGCCGAGCCTCCATCCGAACTGCAAGTTCTGCGAGACCCCCGCCGCCGGACGCGCCCCGTCCCTCGTGGTAAGAGCGGCCATCATGCTCATCGCGGAAAAGCTCGCCGCCCTCCGGACCCGCCTGCGCGAGCTGGGTTCGGTGCTGGTTTGCTATTCGGGGGGCGTCGACAGCGCCTTCGTCCTCGCCGTCGCCCACCAGGAGCTGGGCGCCCGCGCTATTGGCATGACCGCCGTGTCCCCCAGCCTGGCGCCGGCCGAGCGCGACGACGCCGAGGCCGTGGCCCGCGTCATCGGCTGCGACCACCGCCTGGTCGACTCGAACGAGATCGAGGACCCGAGCTACGTCGCCAACAACCCCGATCGCTGCTTCCACTGCAAGAGCGAGCTCTACCGGATCGCCTCGAAAAAGCGGGTCGAGTGGGATCTGTTGTCCATCGTCAACGGCACCAACCTCGACGATCTCGGCGACTACCGCCCCGGCCTCGAGGCCGCGAAGAACGCCGACGTCGTCAGCCCTCTGGTCGAGCTCGGCTTCACCAAGGCCGAGGTCCGCGCCGGCGCCTCGCTGGTCGGGCTCCCGATCTGGGACAAGCCCGCCGCGGCCTGCCTCTCGAGCCGGATCCCCTTTGGCACCTCGGTCACGCGCGAGCGCCTCACCCAGATTGGCGGCTTCGAAGCCGCGCTGCGCGGCCTCGGCTTCCGTCAGGTGCGCGTGCGCTACCACGGCGAGCTGGCGCGGATCGAGCTCGCCCTGGAAGAGCTCGCGCGCGCCGCCGATCCCGCCGTGCGCGACGCGATGGTGGCGTCCGGCAAGAAGCACGGCTTTCGCTACGTGACGCTGGATCTCGGCGGCTACCGC
>JBDTXR010000707.1:0-3010 GCA_040006075.1 Byssovorax sp.
GGCGCCGGCGCCGGCGCGGTGAGGAAGGTGCCTGTAGGGGGCGGCGCTCCGGTGACGCTCGCGAGCGCGCAGGACAACCCCACCGGGATCGCGGTCGACGCGAACAACGTGTACTGGACGATCACCTTGTCCAGCCTCGCCTCCCCGGACGGCGGCACGGTCATGAAGGTGCCTATCGGCGGGGGCGCGATGACGATCCTCGCCTCGGAGCACGACCAGCCGAGCGCTCTCGCGATGGACGCGAGCTACGTCTACTGGACGGACACGTTCTCGGTGGAGCGCTCCCCCAAATAGGCCGGTCGCCCCGCGAAGTGGCTTGACGCGCGGAGGCCTCGTGGTGTCGAGCGTCCGCCGCGCGAGCGAACGGGCTGCGCGACGCGGTCCAGGTCGCGCTCGTGCAAGCGGGGTATACCGTCGTCGTCGATCGGCGCGGGGAGCGCGACCTCGAGGCGAAGGTCCAGGCGACCTGGCCCAGCGACGCGGTCGGCGTGGCGACGACGGCGCTGGAGGCCGATGGGAAGGTGGTCGAGCAGGTCTCGGCCGTAAGGTGGCGGAGCTTTCGCGGTGGAAGGCGCAAAAGACGACTCCGCAGATCGCGGCGCCCGCCGAGCCCGCGCGGTGAGGATCGCGCTGGGCACGAGGCCCGGTGTTCTGGCACAATCGCTCGCTCATGAGCGTTGATCTTGCCTGCTCGCGCTGCGGCGCACCGCTTCCTCCGAACGCGGCGTCCGCCGTCGCCACGTGCGCCTACTGTGGAGCGACGGCCGCGCCTCGCCCCCGCGTCGTCGAGCACATCGTCGAACGGATCACCGTCGTGGCACCCCCTCTCGGCGCCGACGGCTCGCTCCGTTGCCCGCGCTGCGCCGAGGGGCTGCGCGAGGGAGGATCCGACGAGAAGGTGCTTCACGGGTGTCCGCGCTGCGGCGGGATGTGGGTCGACAACGCCACCGTCGAGCGGCTCCGGGACGCGCAGGACCCGGATTTCGAGGACATCGCGCGCCGGCTCGTGCCCGTCGTCATGCACTCTCCTCGCCGCAGCCCCGAGATCGCCTGTCCCGTGTGCCGCGCGTCGATGCGGCGGAGCCAGCTCGCCGACACCATGCACGCGATCGATGTCTGCGACGCCCACGGCACCTGGTTCGATCGCGACGAGCTCTCGACGTTCGTACGCGCGTTCGCCGAGCAGCGAGCGGGCGAGATCGACGACGAGGATCTCGAGGCGGCGGGCATCCCGGGCCACGCGCGCGGCAGCGAAAAGGGAGACGGCTTCTTCACCAACCTGTTCAGCTTGCTGAAATGAAGGTGGGTGAGCGACCGGCCTTGAAGGCAGCGGGCGAGGAGGCCCGCTGCCACGGAGCAGGTGTTATCGGGGGATCGGCGATGGTGTCCTGATTGGGTCTGCAAGTATTCGGAATCGTTGGGCAAAAATGTGCAAATTAGGACGCCGCCCTGCGTCACGCCCGGGAGGCCGCTCCAGGAAGATCCGTGTCTCCGCGGGCGGGTCCCGCTCGATCAGGCGCTCTTCGCGGCGTTGGCCGGCGGCAAAGCCATCTCGGTGAAGCGCTGGGCCAGCTCCTGCGCCTCGGCCGGCATGGCGATCTCGTGGGGGTGTACCAGGGCAGGTAGGTGGCGAGGAGCTTGGGAAAGAACAGGCGAAGGGCCTGCCAGAGGAACGGCCGGAGCCGCGCGAAGGCCGCGCGCGGTCCTCCCCATTTCTTCCGGAAGGCCTCGGGATCGGCGTCTTGCATGATGCCGGCGGCGCGCAGCGCGAACTGGTTCAGGTGCCATTGCGCGAACAGGCCGACGGCGAGCCGGTAGACGTAGCCGCGGCAGACGTGGTTGTAGACGTCGAACGCCACGGTGCGGTGCTCGAGCTCCTCGATCAGGTGCCATTGAAACAGATCGCGCACGGCGGGGTGGACGCCGTCGAACTGCCTGATCTCCAGGCTGAAGCGCGCGATCGCGGTGGTGAAGGCCTCGAATCCCTCGGCGTAGGCCAGGTTGAAGCGGAGCGAGCGGGTGGCCGTGTAGCGGCGGTAATCGGCGTCGACCTCGGCCTCGAGCGCCGTCAACGCGGCGAGGCTGGTCGGGCGGATGACCTCGTTGAAGCGGGTGTGCTGACGGTAGTGCTGGCCCTCTTGCCCGTTGAAGCGCTCGAGGTCGGTGACGAGCGCCGGATCGGTGACCCGGGCCTTGGCCTCGCGCATGGTGCGGATGAGGTAAGGCTCGAGGTACGGCAGCAAGAGAGAGATGCCGAGGAAGATATACGACTCTTCCGGCCGGCCTTCGAGGACGATGGGATCGAGCTGCTCGGGCAGATGGAAGTCCATCCGCCGCACGGTGATCGCGCGCTCTCCGCTCCTCGAAGGCTCGCTCACGGCGTCACGACGCACTGGAGCATCTGCGCCGACCCAGGAAGAGTGATCTCGTGCATGGCCGACAGTAGACGCCAAAGTCGTCTGCGGTGCCAGCGCTCCTTTCGATCTCCAGTGCTCACCACGACACGAGGGCCGATCTTGGGAGTGGTCTTCGGGTGCGGAGGTGGGTAGCCTGCCGCGAGCCGGAGAGATGCTCATGGACCCGATCACCCGAGAAGCCTCGATTTTCAGCCCCTGGCGCCCGGTGGCGCCTCCAGGGCTCATCTTCCTGGCGGGCGGGATCCTCGCCACCACGTCGCGCAGGCCAGGGCATCTCGACCTCTTCGGGACGAGCGTCGATGGCAGTGTCTGGGTCGGCTCGTTCGACGACTGCGCGCAGGGCAACGGGTGGGGCGACTGGATCTGCCTCTTTTCGCTGGCGCCTCCGCCTCCCGGAGGCCCCGAGGGCGGCAGCGGAGCGGTGATCCCCAACGCGGTGCTCGGTAACCTCTCTCCGAGCCTCGGTGTCGTCGCCTTCGCGCGATCGGCGACCGCGGTCCAGATGATGATGCTCGACGGCGACGGCGTGGTCTGGTCGGGCCGTTGCGAGCCCGATCGACGCGACTCGCCCACGACGTGGCAACAGGTCTCGG
>JBDTXR010000708.1:0-2976 GCA_040006075.1 Byssovorax sp.
GCGCGCAGCCGCGATGCTAGGCTCGCCGCCCCCGATCGGATGAAGAAGCTCGCGATCATCACCTCCCACCCGATCCAGTACAACGCGCCGTGGTTTCGCCACATCGCGGCGCAGCCGGGGATCGATCTCAAGGTCTTCTACCTCTGGGATTTCGGCGTCACGAGCCGCGTCGACGTCGGCTTCGACCAGGCGCTCACGTGGGACATCCCGCTGCTCGACGGCTACGCGCACGAGTTCGTGCCCAACGTCAGCGCGTCGCCGGGGACCTCGCATTTCACCGGCCTCCTGAACCCCGATCTCTCCCGGCGCATGCGGGCCTTCGATCCCGCCGCGGTGCTGATGATGACGTACAACTACGCCAGCACGCACCGCTTCCTCTGGACCTGGCGCGACTCGCCGCTGCTCTTTCGCGGGGACTCCCACCGCATCGTCCCGCGCGTCGGCCCGAAGGAGTGGGTCCGCCGCGCCGGCCTCGCGCTGCTGATGCGGCGCTTCGCCGCGTTCCTCTACGTGGGCGCCGCCAACCGCCGCTACTTCGTCCACCACGGCGTCCCCTCGCCGCGGCTCTTCTTCGCGCCGCACGCCGTCGACACCGCCCGTTTCACCGCGCACCGCGCCGACGCCGACCTCGCCGCGGCGGCGTGGAAGCGCGAGCTCGGCATCCCCGAGGGCCACGCCGTCGTGCTCTTTGCAGGCAAATTCGAGCCGATCAAGCGCGTCACCGATCTGATCCGCGCCCACCGCAGCGCCGCCCTCCCCGGCGTGGCCCTGCTCCTGGTCGGCAACGGCCCGCTCGAGGCCGAGGTCCGACGCGAGGCCGCGGGCGACGCCAGCATCTTCTTCGCGCCCTTCCAGAACCAGTCGCAGATGCCGCGCACCTGGGCGGCGGGCAACATCGTTGTCGTCTGTAGCCAATCGGAGACATGGGCTCTCGTCGTCAACGAAGCCATGTGCATGGGCCGGCCGGTGATCGTCAGCGATCACGTGGGCTGCGGCGAAGATCTCGTGCATCCCGGCCAGAATGGACTGATCTTCCCCACCGGGCAGATCCCCGCGCTCGCGCGCTGCCTGACCGAGGCCTTCGCCGATCGCGACCGCCTCCGCGCCTGGGGCGAAAGGAGCCTCGAGATCGTGTCTCGCTACAGCTACGCGCAGACGACCGGCGGCCTCCTCCAGGCCCTCGCGAGCCTCGACGCCGGCCCCGCCCGCGAGGCCGCGTGAGCCGCGCGCCCAGGCCGCGGATCCTGCTCGTGCTCCCCGGCGCCTTCGGGCCCACGGGCGGCATCGAGATGTACAATCGCCTGCTGATCAAGGCATTTCACGAGATCTCGAGCGAGCGCAGCGGCGCCTGCGAGACGCTGCTCCTCCTCGACGACGAGGGCCGCTACGACGAGCGGTACTTCAGCGCGGGCCTCGCGCTCCCGCGCTCGTTCTCGGGCTCGCGGCCGCGCTTCGCCGCGGCGATCCTCGAGCGCGCCGCGCGCATGCGGCCCGGCCTCATCGTCTTCGGCCACGTGAACTTCGCCTCGGTCGCGCTCGCGACCCGGGCGATCCGGCCCACCACCGAGCAGTGGTTCATCACCCACGGGATCGAGGTCTGGCGGCGCATGAGCCCGCAGCAGCGCCTCGCGGTCGGCACCGCCCAGCACATCCTCGCCGTGAGCGACTACACGCGCGAGCAGCTCGTCCGGCACAACGGCGTGCGCCGCGCGCGCGTCGGCCTCCAGCCCTGCGCGCTCGACCCGTTCTGGGCCGACGACTTCTCCCGCCTGCGCGAGCCCGCCGTCGCCGGCAGCAAGGTCGATCCCGCGCGACCAATGCTGATGACGGTGGCCCGCCTCGCCGACACCGAGCGCTACAAGGGCATCGATCAGGTGATCCGCGCGCTCCCGGGCATCGCCAGGCGCATCCCCGGCGTGCGCTACGCCGTCATCGGCGACGGCTCGGATCGCCCTCGCCTCGAGCAGGCCGCGCGCGACGCCGGCGTCGCCGATCGGGTGGAGTTCCGCGGCCGCGTCTCGCCCGAGGCCCTGGCCGAGGCCTACGCCGAGAGTTCGCTCTTCGTCATGCCCAGCGCGAAAGAAGGCTTCGGCATCGTCTTCCTGGAGGCCGCGCTCTTCGGCAAGCCGTCGATCGGCGGCAACCACGGCGGCACCCCCGAGGTGATCGTCGACGGCGAGACGGGCCGCCTCGTGACCTACGACGACGTCGACGGCTTCGCGGAAACGTGCGCCGATCTGCTCGCCGATCCGGTCCGCCTCGCCGAGATGGGGGCCTCCGCGAACCGTCGGTTGCACGAACGCTTCACCTACCCGAGCTTCCTCCGGAGCTTGCGCGCACACGTTCGTGCTCGGCTCGATTTCTGAAGAAACCGAGCATTGGCAGCACCTCACCCCCGATGCTAGCGTCCCCGGCTGTCCGGCGACGACCCTCCAAAGCTGGTCTCGACCGGCCTTTCCCGCGAGAAAACCCGCTCCCCAATGAAACGCGCCCTCATCACCGGAATCACCGGGCAGGACGGCTCCTACCTCACCGAGCTCTTGCTCGACAAAGGGTACGAGGTCCACGGCGTCGTGCGCCGATCCAGCTCGTTCAACACCGAGCGGCTCGACCACATCTACAAAGATCCGCACGAGCGCGGCGTCCGCCTCCACCTCCACTACGGCGACCTGAACGACGCCTCGTCGCTCCAGAGCATCATCGGCGACGTGAAGCCGGACGAGGTCTACAACCTCGGCGCGCAGAGCCACGTGCGCGTCTCGTTCGACATCCCCGAGTACACCGCGGAGATCACCGGCCTCGGCGCGATCCGCTTGCTGGAGGCCATCCGCAAGCTTGGCGTCTCGTGCAAGTTCTACCAGGCCAGCTCGAGCGAGCTCTACGGCAAGGTGGTGGAGATCCCGCAGAAGGAGACCACGCCGTTCCACCCGCGCAGCCCCTACGCCGCGGCCAAGGCCTACGCCTTCTACGTCACCC
>JBDTXR010000709.1:0-2924 GCA_040006075.1 Byssovorax sp.
GTCTGGAGCGACGCGCGCCCGTCGCACGGCCTCGCCGGCCTCTGCGACTGGCGCCTCGCCGGGCGCATCGCCGATCTCGAGCGCCAGCGCCTGATCACCGGCGAGCTGGGCGAGGTCGTCCTCCTCCCCGGCAAACCCCGCTTGACCTTCGACAAGATCCTGATCTTCGGCGCCGGCCCGCGCGCCGAGTTCGGCGAAGAGGCCTTTCAAAGCATGGTGCTGCTCATGCTCAGCACCATGGAGTCCCTCTCCACCCGCGCCTCGGTGGTCGAGCTCCCCGGCCGCCACGAGAACCTGATCGCCGCCGAGCGCGCCGCCGACATCCTCCTGGCCTGCGCCGGGAGAAAGCCGGAGCACGACGTCTGGACCCTCGTCGAGGACGCCGACGGAAGACAGCGGATCACCCAGCACATGATCGAAGAGCGAAGGCGCGTCCGCCGCCTGTTCTAGCGACGCTTGCTCAAGAGCTCCTTCAGCCGCGGCGCGATATTCTGAACCGCGGAAGGGCCCTTGATCGAGCCCTCGATCTGCTCTCCGCTGCTGCTCCCGTCGTCGCGCGGCACCGCGAACAGCGGGATCATCCTCGACGAATACCCCGCTCGCTCCAGCGCCTCTTTGTCGCGGTCGAGATCGAACTCCACGAGGCGCAGGCCCGGGAACGTGGCGTCGAGCTGCCCGGCGGCAGCGGCGTTGTGGAAATACTGGCAGGGCTCGCACCACGTCGCGCCCACGTAAACCAGCAGATCGCGACGGTCGGCCTTCGCCCGCGCCACCTCGCGGCGCACCGTCTCGGCCACTTCGTCGCCGGTGGTCTTCACGATCTCCACCGGCACCACAGGCACCTTGGCGGCCGGCGGCTCGGGCCTCACCGGCTCTTCCTTGCTGCACGCCGCCGCGGCGATCGAGGCCGAGGCCGAGGCGACGAAGACTGCCACTCTCCAGCGCCGCGCCTTCATCGCTACTTCTTCTTCTCCAGGGCCGCCTCGATCCGGTCGATCAGGGTCTTCAGGATCTTGGTCCTGGCAAAGTACTTGTCGTTGGACTCGACCAGCGTCCAGGGCGCGATCTCGGTGCTGGTCCGGTCGACCATGTCGCAGATCGCCCGCTCGTAGGCCGGCCATTTCTCGCGGTTTCGCCAGTCGTCGGGGGTGATCTTGAAGCGCTTGAAGGCCGTCGCCTCGCGCTCCTTGAAGCGGGCGAGCTGCGTGTCCTGATCGATGTGCAGCCAGAACTTCACGACCACAGAGTGGCTGTCTGTCATCTGCTGCTCGAAGTCGTTGATCTCGCTGTAGGCGCGCATCCAGTCGGCCTCGCTGCAGAAGCCCTCGACCCGCTCGACGAGCACCCGGCCATACCAGGTGCGATCGAAGATCGAGAGCTTGCCGAGGCGCGGCAGGTGACGCCAGAAGCGCCAGAGGTACGGTTGAGCGCGCTCCTCCTCGGTCGGCGCCGCGATCGGGTGCAAATGGTAGAGCCGCGCGTCGAGCGCCGAGGTGATTCGACGGATCGCGCCTCCCTTCCCCGCGGCGTCGGCGCCCTCGAACGCCGCGACCACCGAGATCTCCTTGAAGCGCGGATCGAGCGTGAGCAACGCCAGCTTGCGCTGGAGCTTGGCGATCCCGGGTTTATAGTCCTCCTTCGCCACCTTCAACGTCAGATCGAGCTTCTTCAGCACGTTGAGCTCGTCGATCGGCGGCGGCGGCAGCAGCGCCGCGTCGACCGCCGGCGGCGCGGAGGCGTCGAGGCGAGCGCGAATGGCGCTCAGGATCGCCTTCCCCACGGTGAGGTTGCGATACCGCGCGTCGGCGCCCTCGACCACGATCCACGGCGCCTCGGCGATGCTGGTCTCGCGGAGCGCGCGCTCGGAGACCTTGCGAAAGCGGTCGTAAATCTCGAAATGGGTCCAGTCGCGCTCGGTCACGCGCCAGCGCGTCTTGGGGTTCTTCTCGAGCTTGGTCAGCCGCGCGCGCTGCTGATCCTTCGAGAGGTGGAACCAGAATTTCAGGATCAAGGCCCCTTCGCTCGCGAGCATCCGCTCGAAGCGGCGGGCCTCGTCCATGCGCTGATCGAGATCGGCCTTGCTGATCGAGCGGTAGGCCCGGCTCAGGATCGGCGCCGTGTACCACGAAGTGAAGAAGATCCCGCTCGCGCCCTTGGGCGGCAGGTGCCGCCAGAAGCGATAGAACGCGGGCCGCTCGGTGTCGTCGGCGCTGGGCGCGGCGAGGGCGTGGGTCTGGATGTGGCGCGCGTCCATCCACTCGTTGAGCACGTTCACCGTCTCGCCCTTGCCGGCGCCGTCGACCCCCGAGATGATGATGATCACCGGGAATTTCTTGCTCTCCAGCAGCTCGTACTGCGCGTCGAGCAGCGCCTCGCGCAGGGCGGGCTCCTCGGTGGCGTAGCGTTCCTTGTCGATGGTGTGGCCGAGCTCCGCGGATTCGAACATGGCGGCGATGGTAGCGGGCGAACGTCGGCGCGGAAAGATCGCGGACGCCGAAACGCTGCGCGAGCGTCACGGAAATGAGCGCGGGATCCGGGTGACGCTCGCCGGCCCGCGCGCTAGCGTTCCGCCGATGTCCATCGTCCAGCTCCGGAAGAGCGCGGTCGCCTCGCCCCGCGACCCTCGCCGCTTTCTCCCCACCACGCGCGAGGAAATGACGGCCCGCGGCTGGGACGAGCTCGACATTCTCATCGTCAACGGCGACGCCTACGTCGACCACCCGGCCTTCGGCGGCGCCTTGATCGGCCGCTTTCTCGAGGCCCGCGGCTTCCGCGTCGGGATGATCGCCCAGCCCGACTGGACTGACACGAAAGATCTCCTGCGCATGGGCGTGCCGAGGATCATGGTCGGGATCACCGCCGGCAACCTCGACTCGATGCTCAACAAGCTCACGGCCCAGAAGAAGATCCGGAGCGAAGATCAG
>JBDTXR010000710.1:0-2908 GCA_040006075.1 Byssovorax sp.
CGTCCAGCTCTCCTGAGCTCGAACCGCCGTCGAGGGTCGTCACCGTGATCCTGGGGGTTCCCGAGGAGGGGGCTTGTCCGCTCGTCGCCGGGATAGAGCCATGCGGTCGCCCCGCGGTTCCAGGGATCGGGCGTGAGCTCAGCAGAGCCGAGCTGTCCGGCCAGGTCGCGGTGATTTGCCGCGTGGACGCGAGGATCGCGTCGAGCAGCGCCTCGTGGAACGCGGTGGCGTCGGGGTACATGGCGGGGGGCCCGGCCACGGTCGTGGCGCGACGCAGGACGGCCTTGATCGCCTCGCTGCACTCCAGCTCTTCGATGAAGCGCGCGCGCTCGACGTTGCCGATGAGGTTTGTGGGCAAGTCCTTGCGGCTGATGGCGAAGACGGTGGTCATGCCGAGCCCGTAGACGTCGGGACGAGGGTCGAGCTCCGTCGAATCGTCGTTCTCCGTCGAAAGGTCCATCAGCTCCGGCGACGAGTACACCGCGGTCCCGAGCCCGCCAGTCCGGGTGCCCCCGGTCGTGTCGCGCGCCAGCACCAGATCGAAGTCGGCGAGCTTCGCCTCCACGTTCGCGTCGAGGAGGATGTTCGCGGGCTTCACGTCGCGGTGCACGATTCCTCGCGCATGAGCCTCGGCGAGCCCCTCCGTGGCGCGAAGGATCGCGAGGATTGCGTGGCCCGTGCCGATGCGTCCCTTGAGCACCGCTTGATGGAGATCTCCACCGCTCATGTACTCCATCACGAAATAATGCCAGCCGTCCTCCATGCCATAAGGCTGGAGGACGCGGACCACCGCTTCGTGCTCGAGCTCGCTCATGATCCGGGCCCCGCGCTTGAAGCGGTCGACACGGATGCGGTCCCCCGCGAGGTTGCCGTGCAGGACCTTGATCGCGACGTCGCAGCGGCGCACGGTGTCGCGGGCCAGCCAGACCGAGGCGAAGCCGCCGCGGCCGAGGAGATCCAGCAGTTGATAGCGATCCTTGTCCCCGAGCGAATCGCCGGCGCGGAGCCGGCCCCCCTCGCGGAGCTGGCGCTTCAGGTTCAGGATCTCGCGATCGATGCCGGAGGTGTCGCGGTCGTGCTCCACGAGCTTCGATTTTCGAACCTTGGCGGAGGCGAGCTGTTCGCTGAGATAGCGAGTCTGCTCATCGGGAAAGTTCGGCATCGGCCTCCTCGGATGGATGGCCGGCGTCGGCGACGGCCGAGCGGGGCTCATGGCGCTCGCTTCGTCGAGCACCGGTTCGGCCTTCACGGTCGCGATCTCCGGCAGCACCCCGGCCCGGCGCGCGATCTCCTTCGCGACCTCGGTCAGCACCTGATCGCGGCCCTCTTTCCCGAAGGACTCCACGGGCTGCTGGCTCCCGGGGAGCGGCTTGAGCTGCCGCAACCACGGGTGCACCTCCCAGTAGCACCAGCGGAGGATCACCGGGATGACGGTGACCCCACCCTGCTCGTGACGCGCGAAGAGCCGGCGCAAATCGACGTCGTGCAGCGCGCTCGAGGCCAGGAAGTCGGAGCTGATGAGCAAGAGCGCGACGTCGGCGTTCTCGAAGGCCCGCTCGGCCTCTTGCTGCCAGTCGTTCCCCGCTCGCACCCGATCGGCCGCCCAGAGCTCGATGCCGGCGAAGCGCACCAGTCCCTGCAAATGCTGGACGAGCTGATCTTTCAGCTCCTGATCCTGGGGGCTGAAGCTGATGAGCAGCCGGAGCGGTCGACCTACGGGGCGGGGCACGATTCGGCGGTCTTTCCCCGGGTTGGCGGGTTGGCAAGCGCGGTGAGGGCGCGCGCGGCGGCGACGACTTCCGTGTTCGTCACGCCGAGCCAATGAGCCAGCGAGGATCGGTGTCCGGCTCGTAGCGGAACACCGACGCGCTGAGATCGAGGCCCTGGGGCAGCGTTCTTTGCACCTGATCGACCACGTGATCGACGAGGTTTTGCGCCTCTTTCAGCTTCGGGCCGATCAGGATCACCGCGAAGCTCCGCGGGCCGGTGCGGCCGGCGGTGACGGCGATGAGCGAGAGCAGGAGGCCGTCCATGACCTCGACGACGCGGGTCGCCGCCTGGCGGAGCCCCAGCAGCTCGGTGATGGTCGGTCGCTCGGTGGCGGCCTCTTTCGGCGTGGTGATGTCGTAGCGCGCGACGCTGAGCGGCTGCTCGGCCCAGTCGCTGAACAGGCACTCTTCGATCAGGGCCTCCTCCAGGTGCTCGCGGGTGAGCATGCCAGTGAGGCCGTCGCGGCGGGCGAGAAAGGCCCTGGCGCGCTTGTGCGAGCGGGAGCCGGGCTCGAAGCCCACCAGCTTGAGGCGGAGCTCGCCGAGCTGGACCTCGGCCGAGTGCCGCCAGGTGAGCTGCTTGCGCGGCGTGTACGGGTAATCGACGAACGTCCCGCTGGTCGAGCCCACGTCCTCGAGCTGCCAGGCGCCGCTCGCCCAGGTCAGCGTCGCGTGATGGTGGCTCACCGTGGGGTCGCTCAGCACCACATCGCACGACCCGGCCCGTCCGAGCGTCAGCGTGGGTTTGTCGAGCAAATGCGCGGTCCCCACCAGCTCGGGCGCGTTCGGCGCGAAGGTCACCAGGAGCGATTGGGTGCCTCCCACGAACGCGTTGCTGGCGCTGGTCCCCGGCGGCGCGCGGGCGTCGAGCTTCTCGCGCCGGGCGGGCATCGCGCTGATCGAGATGGTGGTGGGGTTGAAGAAGCGGAGGTTCCTCGCCGAGATCCGCTGCGTCGGATCCTCGGACAGGCACCAGAAGATCTGCTTGATCTCGTCGACGCTGAGGCCGGCCAGCACATCGTACCTGGTTTGCCGCGGCATGGGCTGGTGGCGCGGGTTGGCCCCGGGCTCGGGCACGGCGCAGGTCCACATTTCCCAGAGCGTGAGGCCGAGGGCGTAGAGATCGTCCTCGATCGAGG
>JBDTXR010000711.1:0-2838 GCA_040006075.1 Byssovorax sp.
GTGAGGCCCACGAAACCAGGCGTAAACAGTCGGGGAGGCGGGATTTGAACCCGCGTGGAAGCGCATGCTTCGCGCATGTTACAGCCGTTTTTCCGCATGGATCAAGCGTCGCGCGGTGCTCTGCGGACGCTGTACCTTGCGCGAACGCGGTAGCTAAGTCCGCGAACCCTGGAAGCTGGGCAGAATTGCCGGGCAGTATTCGGGACGCCGCCGACGGGCTGGCATCGATTCGCATTGCCGACCCGTGGGCGTGGCTGGAAGCGATCGAGGCGGGCGACGGGTAGCGCTCACCCTTACACGCGCCACGGGCATCGATGCGTGGCCCACGATGAGCAGTCAGGAGCCCGCCACGTACAAGCGCGATGTGCGTGCGTGACGCTGCCTCGACCGAAGTGATACCCTCCCGGATCACGCATGGGCTCGGAACCGCTGATCGTCGGTAAGTACCGCCTGAAAAAAAAGATCGGCCGGGGCGCCATGGGCGTGGTCTGGTCGGCGCTCGACGTTGGGCTCGGCCGCGAGGTGGCGATCAAGCTGCTCGATCGTCAGCGGGAAGATCTCCACGCGCGCCTCTTGCGGGAAGCGCAGGCCTGTGCGCGGCTCGATCACGAGAATGTGGTGCGCGTGTTCGAGGTCGGTGAGACGGCGAACCGGGAGCCGTTCCTGGTGATGGAGCTGCTCACGGGAAGGACGCTCGGCGAGCATCTCAAGGAGGTTCGACGGATCGAGCCCGCCGCTGCGCTGGTGATCGCGCGCAGCCTGGGGCGGGCGCTCCGCGCGGCGCACGAGAAGGGGATCGTTCACCGCGATCTCAAGCCTGACAACGTCTTCCTTCACAAGGTCCGCGACGCGGATCTGCCTGAGCTCGAGCTCGAGCGGGTGAAGGTGCTCGACTTCGGGGTGAGCAAGCTCGATCTAGGGGACGGTGGGATGTTGACGGTCACGGGGGCGCTGGTCGGATCGCCCGCGTACATGAGCCCCGAGCAGGCGCGCGGGGAGAAGGGCGTGGATCATCGATCGGATCTCTGGTCCTTCGGGGTGGTGCTCTTCGAGATGATCGCCGGCAGGCGGCCGTTTCCGAGCACGAGCATGCGCGTGATCACCGAGATCACGGAGGACGCGATCCCCACGCTTGCTTCGCTGGTCCCCGGCGTGGATCCGCGCCTCGACGCGATCGTCTCGCGCTGCCTCACTCGCGATGTCGCGCAGCGCACGCCGACCGCGCAGGCGCTGCTCGACGCGCTCCGCGAGCTCGGAGCGACGGATGACCGAGGGGCCAGCAGTCCGGCTATTGCGCAAGCGAATGAGCCGGTGGACGACGGGGCGCGCACACTGCTGATGCCCCGGAATGCCGCTGCTGCGCTCCGGTCGCCGCCGCGCGCGATCGTGACCGCCTCTGGCGATCCGGCGACCGAGGCGACGGAGCCGCTGCCTCCTGGGATTGGCGCGGCCGCGCGCGAGGCGGCATCGGTCGTCGAGACTACGATTGAGCTCGAGCCGGCGGCCGACGGGGCGAGCCCGGGCCAGAAGACGGAGCCGCTCGCGTTCGCGGTGCCGTCGATTGCGCTGAGCCGTGCTGCGCCGCGGTTTGGCGCACCGCCGCCGACGCTGGAAGATCACGACGCGGCGAGCGCGACGGCGACGATTCCGTTCGTCGGTTTCCAGCAGCCGCTCGCGCCGTCAGGCGGCGGGGTCAAGGTCGGTCTCGAGAAGGGAGTGCTCGTTGGCCTCGGGGTGGCGGGAGGGATCGTCTTTCTCGCTGTTCTGGTGCTCCTCGGTGCGACGCTCGTGCAGGGGAAGGCGACGGTGCCGAGCGCGGCTCCGGTGGAGACGGCCCACGGATCCGCTCTCCCGCCGCATCCGTGACGGGAATCCTCGGCGCGGGCTGCCGCGCGCGATAAAAACCGTTCGCCGAACGGGCAAAGGACGATACGGTCCCCGTACAGTCAGGGGACCTCATGTCATTGCTCGCTCTTTCGTTCGAATCGAAGGAAGACTCACTCAGCGTGCGTCGCTTCGCGGTGCACGAGGCGATGTCGAGCCTGTTCAGCGTGTCGGTGTGGGCGCGCTCGCCCGACGACGACCTCGATCTGGAGGCGTTCGTCGGCAGGGCCGCCTCGTTCACGGCGGGCAGCGGGATGCTTTTCGCCCGGCATGGAGCGCGCTCCTGGACGGGGGTGGTGAGCCACATGGAGCAGGTGCAGGCCGAGTCGACAGGGCTGTCGACGTACTACCTTCGCCTCGTGCCGAAGCTGTGGCTGCTGACCCAGCGCACGAACCATCGGCTTTTTCAGCATCTGTCGATCCCAGACATCGTCGGGAAGGTGCTCGACGAGTGGAAGATCGAACATCAGTGGAAGGTGCATCGGCCCGACTATCCGCCGCTGGAGCTGCGCTCCCAGTACGGGGAGAGCGACTTCGACTTTTTAAATCGGCTGCTCGAAGAAGCCGGGATCTCGTACTCGTTCACACAGGAGGGCGATAAGGGATCGGTCCTCGTGCTCCACGATGCGCCACATGCCAGCGAGCCTCGGGCGGGCGGGCCGATAGCTTACGTGGACAATCCCAATCACTCCGCCGAGAAGGAGTTTCTCACCGGGCTGCGGATCGCGCAGCAAATTCGGCCAGGAAAGGTGACGCTGCGCGATCACGATTTCCGGCGACACCCGACGTTCGGGTTCTTCGGACACAAGGGCTCCGGGCACTCCGGAGCTGGAGTGGAAGATCTGCTCGAGCAGTACCGGTATTCGCCCGGATCGTTTCTGGTGGAGGTGGAGCCGGCGCTGGCGAAGCAGCTCGGCGTCGTGGCCCATGACGCGCAGAACCTGGCCGGGGCGA
>JBDTXR010000712.1:0-2831 GCA_040006075.1 Byssovorax sp.
TATGCAGGCTCGTTCGGAGATCCAGTTCAAGGTTGGCGACAAAGCGGTCTATCCCGCCCAGGGCGTGGCCGAGGTCGTCAACATCGAAGAGAAGGACATCGCCGGAAATCGCCAGCGCTTCTACGTTCTCCGCATCCTCGACACCGATCGCAAGATCATGGTCCCGGTCAGCAACGCCAGCGCGGTCGGGCTCCGTCAGGTCATCTCCGAGCAGGAGATCCGCGAGATCTTCGACATCCTCCGCGAGCGGACGATCGCCTTCGACAACCAGACGTGGAACCGCCGTTATCGCGGCTTCATGGACAAGATCAAGACGGGGTCGATCTACGACGTCGCCGAGGTCCTCCGCGATCTGTACCGCCTGAAGACCGACAAGCAGCTCTCGTTCGGCGAGCGCCGGATGCTCGACACCGCCCGCACGCTCATCGTCAAGGAGATCGCCATCGCGCGCGACCAGACGGAAGAGCAAGTTCGCACCGAGATCGAGGCGATCTTCCTCGCGAACTAGTTTCGATGGGGGCGCAAGCGCCCCCAAACCCCAGCGCGCTGCGCGCGCTTGATGTGCTCTGTTGAGTCGCTGCTTGCAGCGTAAACAGAGCACCCGATGGGTTCGGTGGTCGGTGTCCAAGCGACACCGCCGCCGGAGCCGTCAGCTTCCTGGACGGAGCTGCACCGGCGCGAGTGGCGGCAGGGCGAGCTCGACACGCCAGGCGGCGTCTTCGAGCACGCAGGCGATCTGCGCGCGCTCGCCGTCGAGCAAGCCCGTGACGTCGACGAGGGCGTAGGCGCCGGCGATCTTCGCGGTGTAGCGCTGGGGCTCGAAGCGGACGAGGAAGCGCGACGGGGCGAGCATGGCCTCGGGGGCGATGGTCTTGCCGCTCGCGGCGCTGTAGCGCTGAGCGCGCGTGCCGAGGTTGGTCTGCGTGCGCTTCGAGAGCAGATCGTAGGCGGCGCGCGCGTCGGCCGGATCGCCGTGGACGCGGCGCAGGCGCTCGACCAGCTCGCGCACGGCGCCGTCCGGCGTGGCGTCGGGGACGCGCCGTCCGCATCCCACGATCGTGAGCGTCAACGCGAGGAGCAGCGCGGTGATCGTCTTGGCCATCGTCGCGCGTGGCGATAGCCCGATCGCGCCGGGCAGTCCACTCACCCGGGCGCCGCGAGCGAGAGCACGCCGGCGCAGCGGAGCGCCTCGTACAGCACGATCGACACCGCGTTCGCGAGGTTGAGCGAGCGCACCGCGCCGATGGTCGGGATGCCGAAGACGCTGCCCGGGAAGCGATCGAGCAGCGCCTGATCGAGGCCGGTGCTCTCCTTGCCGAAGACCAGCGCGTCGCCGGGGCGGAGATCGGCGTCGAGGTAGCACGTGGTCGCGACCGAGCTGAAGATCCGCAGGCGCGACGCCGCGTGCCGCGCGAGGAAATCGTCGAAGCTCGGGTGCTGCTCGAGCTCGACCAGGTGCCAGTAGTCGAGGCCGGCGCGGCGGACCGAGCGCTCGTCGGTGCGGAAGCCCAGGCGCCCGACCAGGTGGAGCGGGCTCCGCGTCGCCGCGGCGAGGCGCCCAATGTTGCCGGTGTTCTGCGGAATTTCCGGCTCGACCAGGACGATCCGGAACGGCGGATCGACGCGCGGCGCGCGGAGTCGGGGGAGGGTGTCCTTCGCCACGACCCTCTATCCGGTGCCCGCGCGCGGGGGGCAAGCGCAGCGCGCGCGACCTATCCCTTGACGGAGCTACGAGCAGACACGTAGCCTCCTGCCGAGACTTCGGTATGCCTGGAACCCAAGACCAACAGCGCCCCCTCCGCATTGCGGCCCGTCTCGCTTCCGCGCTGGCCCTGGCCGCGGCGGCGATTGTTGCTCCTCGACCGGCGGCGGCCGACACGATGGACCCGGCCCTCGGCCGCTTCGTCGTGGACCCGGCCTGCCGATCGGTGGGGACCGGCGGAGGCCTTTACTACAACCCCGCGTACCATCCCGGCGGAGCCGCGTCGGGGTTCTGCCGCGCGCGCGACGGGGACTTCTCCAAGCTGGTCGCGCAATACGGGTTCGCGATGGCGCCCTCGGCCATGCACTCCGCGCGCTCCACCGGCTTCGGCGGATTCGAGCTGGCCCTCGAGGCGGACTACACGTCAATCGACAGCAAGGCCGATTACTGGAAGAACGGGACTCAGGGCCTTCAAGACCCCACGAGCAAGCGATTCTCGTCGAGCAACCCCACGCCCGACAGCATGCTTCAGCTCTACCAGATGAAGATCCGCAAGGGCTTCCCCTTCGGGATCGAGCTCACCGGCGCCTTTGGCTGGCTGGCGAACACCAGCATGTTCACCATCGGGGCCGACGTACGGATGTCGATCCTGGAGGGCTTTCGCACCGGGATCCCGGCGATTTTCCCGGAGATCTCGGTGGGTGGCTCGGTCCGCACCATGGCGGGGACCCCGGAGATGCAGCTCACCATCGCCGGCTTCGACGCGCAGATCTCCAAGCCGATCCCCATCGCCGGATCGCTGATCATCACCCCTTACGGTGGCTATCAGTGGATCCGCATCTTCGGCGACTCGGGCCTCGTGGACTTCACCCCCAACACCGATCCTGTGGCCGCGTGTGGCTTCTCGGGGACCAACACCCCTGCCACGCCCGATCCGCGGACTCCGTATCGCGACGGGACCCCGGTGTGCTCATCCAAGGGCAGCGGCGACGATTTCAACAACACCGGGGTGTTCCAGCCGGTCCGCCTCACCCGCCATCGGATCGACTTCGGGCTGCAGTTCCGCGTGCAGATGGTGAAGCTGGGAGTCCACTTCGTGACCGACCTGACGAGCCCGGAGGCGGCCAAT
>JBDTXR010000713.1:0-2821 GCA_040006075.1 Byssovorax sp.
TACCGCGTGGAGCGTGAGCTCGGGAGCGGCGGCATGGGCGTCGTCGTCGAGGCCACGCACGTCGCCCTCGATCAGCGCGTGGCGATCAAGCTCCTGAACCCCGAGCTCGTGAGGATGCCAGAGATCGTCGGGCGCTTTCTGCGCGAGGCGCGCATCGCGGCGACGCTGCCGGGCGAGCACATCGCGCGCGCCACCGACGTCGGCCAGACCGAGGCCGGCGTCCCGTACCTGGTGATGGAGCTGCTCACCGGGCACGACTTCGCCGTCGAGATCGAGCGCGCGGGGCGCTTCGACGTCGCGCGCGCGGTGACCCTGGTGCTCGAGGCGTGCGAGGGCGTCGCCGACGCGCACGCCGTCGGGCTCGTTCATCGCGACCTCAAGCCGGCGAACCTCTTCCTCGCGCACCGCGCCGGTCGGCCGCCGGTCGTCAAGGTGCTCGATTTCGGCCTCTCCAAGGCGCCGAAGCACGAAGAGTCGGTGTCGCTCACGCAGGACGGCGCCATCTTCGGGACCCCGCAGTACATGTCGCCCGAGCAGGTGTTCTCGACCCGGGACGTCGACGCGCGCAGCGATCAGCACGCGCTGGCGATGATCCTTTTCGAAGCGCTCACGGGCCGCACGCCCTACGAAGGCACGACGGTGAACCAGCTCATCGTGGCGATCGCCACGGCTCAGCCGCCGCGCCTGCGCGAGCTGCGCAAGGACGTCCCCGCCGGGCTCGACGAGGCCGTGGCCTGCGCGCTGGCGAAGAAGCCGGCCGATCGCTTTCCCACGCTCGCGGGCTTCGCGCGGGCGATCGCGCCCTTCGGGGGGCCCGCGGCGCAGGAGAGCGCGAGGAACATCGAGCGCATCCTCCGCGGCGGCCAGGCGCCCTTCGCCGCGAGCGCGAGCGCAAGCGTGAGCGAGCACGCGAGGACGATGCCAATCCTCGCCCCGAGGCAGCCCGCGCGCTCCGAGGCCGATCTCACGAGCTCGCTCGATCCCACGCGGCTCGCGCGCCGATCACGGCGGCGATGGATCGCCGTCGCCCTGGTCGCGCCGATCGCGGCGCTGGCCCTCTTCTTCCTCTCGATCCACCGCCGCGCGATCCCTGGTGCGTCGACGACCGCGATCGAGGGCAGCGTCGCGGTGATCCCGGCGTCGGCGACGCCGCCGCCGCCGGCCGACTCCAGCGCCGTGACGGTGAGCGTGGCCCTCCCGGCGAGCGCGACGGCGCCTCTTCCCTCCGCGAGCGCGCCGGCCGTCAAACGATTGAACCCGGTCGGCCCTCACGTCACCTCGCCCGCTCCCGCCGTGAAGCGGGCTATCGGAGTCTTCGGCGAAAGGAACAAATAGCGTGCGCCTTCAACCCTTTCCCCTTCTCGCAATGCCGCTCTCGATACTGCTCCTCGCCGGCAGCGCGCGCGCCGACGGGACGCCCTCCGCCGAGGCCGCGCGCGCCGAGACCCTCTTTCAGGAGGGCAAGAAGCTGCTCGAGCAAAGCTCGTTCGAGGCCGCGTGTCCCCGGCTCGCGCTGAGCGACGAGCTCGATCCCACGATCAGCACGCTCGGGCTGCTCGCGGCCTGCCACGAGCAACAAGGGCGCATCGCCACGGCCTTCCAGGAGTACCGCGCCACCCAGAAGCGGGCCGAGGCCGCGGGCGATCCGCGCGCCGATTTCGCCCGCCAGCGCGCCGCCGCGCTCGAGCCCACGCTCCCCCGGATCTTCATCCATTTCGAGCAGCCGAGCCCCGGCGCGCAGGTGCTCCGCAACCTCGAGGTGGTGTCCGCCGACAGGATCGGAGTCGACGTGCCCATCGATCCTGGAGCCTACGAGATCGTGGTGCGGGCGCCGAACAAGGAGCCTTATCGGATCTCGATCACCGCGAAGGAAGGCGCTCGCCTCGACGTGCTCATTCCGGTGCTCTTGCCGCTCGGATCGCCGCCGCGCGCCGCGCCACAGGCCTCGCTGATCGCGCCCGATTCGGCGCCGCCGAAAGCGACCCTCGTGGCCCCGCCGGCCGCGCCCCCTCCCGGCAATCCGCGCCTCCCCGCAGCGGCGGCGGCCGGAGCGGTCGGCCTGATCGGGCTCGGCGTCGGGGTCGCCTTCGGCATCGCCGCGATCAACAAGAACCTGGAGTCGACGACGCTGCACGAGACCTGCAAGACGGCCGCTTCCTGCGCGGCGGGGGCCGACGCTCGCAGCGGCGCCTTCACCTCGGCCACGGTGTCGACGGTGGGATTCGGGTTCGGGATCGCCGGCCTCGCCGCCGGAGCGCTGTTGTTGCTGCTCCCGAGCAGCAAATCCAGCCCTCCCGCCGCGGGAGCAGCCTCGATGCGAGTCACGCCCCTCGCGGGAGCCGCGGGCGGCGGAGCCCTGGTGAGCGGAAGCTTTTGAGCCCCGGAGAAGACCTGTGAACCTACGACTGAACCCGCTCTTCTGCGCCGGCGCTCTCCTCCTCACGCTCGGCGGCTGCGCCAAGGTGCTGGGCCTCGAGGACTGGCAAGATCCCCTGGCGGCCAGCAGCGCTGGAGCCACCGGCGGCACCGGCGGCGCGGTCTCGGGCAGCGGAACCGCCTCCACGTCGTCCGTCACCAGCGCCTCGACCAGCACCGGAGTCACCGCGACCAGCGCGGCCACCAGCGGCTCGGTCGGGAGCACCGGTGTCGGCAGCGGAGCCGGCGGCGGCGACGTGAGCTGCGCCGACGGGATCAAGAACCTCGACGAGTCCGACGTCGATTGCGGCGGCTCGTGCATCCTTTGCGGGTACGATCGCCAGTGCAACAACGACGGCGACTGCGCGAGCGGCAATTGCAAGGTGGGGCGCTGCGGCGTCCCGAT
>JBDTXR010000714.1:0-2773 GCA_040006075.1 Byssovorax sp.
GGTCTGACCGAAAAACGGTCAGACCTTCATCACTGCGGCTCCTTTTCGCTTCGGGTGATCACGGGCTCAGCCACTCTCCGCCCTCGGGCGGCTCCAGGTTCTCGTCGTCGCCGTCGACGCGGCCCGGGCGCGAGGAGCGGTGCGGCGACGGCGATCCGCGCACCACCGTCTCGCGCAGCCCTTCGTCGAGCTCGTCGTCGCTGATCCGGCTCCGAGTGTGGGCCAGCTTCATCAGCTTGCGCAGGTAGCTCATCCAGGACTCGCTCACGGCGTTGCCCGCGCCGAAGTGCTGCACCTTCGGGTTGGGCATGATCGACGAAATGTAGAGCGACTGCCCGAGCGAGAGCTCGCTGGCGGAGGCCTCGAAGTAATACCTCGCCGCGGGGCCGATCCCGTAGATCATCGGGCCGAACTCCACCACGTTGAAGTAGAGCTCGAGCACCTGCTCCTTGGTCAGCTCCTGCTCCAGGTACATGGTCAGGATCGCCTCCTGGAGCTTGCGCGAGAGGTTCTTTCCGCGGTCGAGGTAGAGGTTCTTCGCGAGCTGCATGCTGATGGTGCTCGCCCCGCGCACGAACTTCTTCTTGCGGAGGTTCTCGCGGATCGAGTTGCGAATGGCCTCCTGATCGAAGCCGTGGTGCCGGTGAAAGCCCCCGTCTTCGGTGGTCAGCACCGCGACCTCCATGAACTTCGAGATGGCCCCGAACGAGACCCACGGCGCGGTCCCGGGGCCCGTCTCCACCGGCTCGGGCCGCCCTTGCGGATCGTACGCGGTGCGCGTGAACGCCTTGCGAAAGCGCTGCACGTTGATCTCCGGCGGCGCTTCGGTGACCCGGCAGCTGTTCGAGATATCCCAGTCGAGGCCGAAGCCGTGATCGAGGTGCGCGGTGTCGAACGCGGCCTTGCCCTTCAGCGCGAACGAGCCGGCCATGCGCATGCCCTGGAGCTTCGGAACCAGGCCTTTAGGCACCGAATCGAGCATCGACTGGCACGCTGTCAGCGGCACTTCGAAGCCCCCGCGCACGCGGAACGTGTCTTTCTGTTTGTCGAAGTCGCCCTCGCCGACGATCCGGAGCGCGCCGAGATCGACCTCGCCCGCGTCGATGTGCAGGTGCGATCCGTCGAGGCGGCCGTCGCCCTTCACGCGAAATGCGAGCTCGAGGCCCGCTACCGGCTCATCGGAGAGCGCGGCGCTGCGCAGCGAGAGGTTGTGGACCTTGCCCTCGCCGTCGACGCGGAGGCTGTCGCCCTCGGCCGCCAGCACCACGTGCGATCGCGTCGAGAGCGAGGCGCGCGCGACGTCGAGCAGCCCGAAATCGCCCTCTTTCACCCCGAGCGCCGAGAGCGAGATCGGCCCGCCTTGCACGTCGGCGACGATGGGCTCCGGGGCGTCCGAGAGCGGCACGCTGAGCTTGAATGTCAGCGCTTCGTCGGGCGGCGCGGCGACGTCGCCGGCCCTGGTCGGCGTCGGCGCGTGGAGCTCGGGCGCGAGCTCGACCACCAGGTGCCCGCTCGATCGGGTGACGGCGAGGAGGCCGGGGCCGAGGTTCACCGAGTCGTCGCCGTGGCGAACGCGCGCGTGCAGCCCGGCGAGGCGCACCTTCGCGTCGGGCTCCAGGATCGCGTCGAGCGCGTGCGTCGCGGTCGCCAGCGCTTTGCGGAGTGATCCGCTCGGCCCTGCGGGCGCCTCGCCGTCGAGCACCGCGGACTTCACGGGCGGCGGGGCGCCGGCCAGAGCGGCACGCCCCACGAGCGGCGCGGGCGCGGCGGCCACCTTCGACGGCACCGTGAGCTGCGCCTCGACCCGATCGGCGCCGAGCTCGGCGACGCGATAGCCCTGCCCGGCGCGACGAACGAGGCGGGCCTTCCCGTTCACGATCTCGACGCTCGCGCGCCCGAACGCGGCCGAGGCTTCACCGGCCGAGATGCTGAGCACATCGTCCTCGCGCGAGAAGCGCACATCGGCGGCCGACACGGCCTCGGTCGGCGTCGTCGCGTCGTTCTTCCAGCTAAAGCGCACGCCGGCGAAGGCTGTTCGCCCGCCGCCGCCGCTCTTCGCCTCGCCGGCAGCGCCCGTCGACGCATAGCGGCTCCTCCAGCGATCGATTTGATGCAGGATGACCTCGCGCGCCCCCACCGCCGCGACCGCCCCCCCACGAAGCTCCACGGTTCGCCCGCCGGATCCGTACGATACCTCGATCTCGTCGAGGGTCACCCGCACGCTCGGCACCTCGGCCAGCGTGACCGTGACCCCTCGAAGTCGCGCCCCGTGCCAGGTGGGAACGACATGCTCGATCGCGAGCTCGCCGCCGTACCGCGCCGCGGCTTGATCAGCCTCGTGGCGCACGATTGGACCGAAGGAGGCGACGGTCCCGACCCCGACCACGGCCCCGAGAGCCACCGCAATTTTGAAGCGCCTGGAGATCACCTGTCTGCAGGCTATCAACGTCCAGCCGCGCGCAAAACAAACCAAGGATCCGCGCAGGATTCCCGCCGCGCTGCCGAGCGTTCAGCACCCCGCGCTCGCCGGGCGAGAGGGAGACGGGATCCGGAGGGCACAAAGGGCCGGAGAAGGCTGGCGAAGGGCGCAAAGGCCAGAGAAGTTTTTTTGGCTCGGAATTCCGGACCCCAAATCCCCTTCTTCTCCGACCTTTGCGCCCGTTGTGCCCGTCTCCGGCCCTTTGCGCGTCCCTTCCGGTCCCCTCCGAAGCCGTACCAGCCCCAAGGACAAACGCAAAAAGCCCAGACAAGTGAATGTCTGGGCCCGGTACGC
>JBDTXR010000715.1:0-2766 GCA_040006075.1 Byssovorax sp.
ACATCCTCACCGTCCTCGGCAGCTACCGCCTCGGCCATGGGTGGGAGTTCGGCGCTCGTTTTCGGCTGATCTCCGGCAACCTGATCACGCCGAACGTCTGCGACAAATCCTCGGCCGACTGCGATCCCAACCGCACCGGGAGCCTCTTTCACGCGCCCTCCGGCGTCTACACGCCCATCCCCTTCTCGGGCACCTACAGCGAGCGACTGCCGCTCTTCCACCAGCTCGACATCCGCGTCGACAAGCGCTGGAAGTTCACGAGCTGGGAGCTCTCGGCCTACCTCGACATCCAGAACGTGTACAACCACGCCAACAGCGAAGCCCTGCAATACAACTTCAACTTCACGACGCGACAGTATGTCTCGGGCCTGCCGATCCTCCCGAGCATCGGCCTGCGAGGGGAGTTCTGAGGTCATGACTTCCCGCAAACGATTCTCCCTCCGAAGCCTGCTCTTCCCCGTCCTCGCGGGCGCGGCGCTCGTCGCTCCCGCCGTCACCTCGGGCTGCGGCGGCGGCTTCGATCCCATCAGCAAGGTCGACGGCCTCCGGGTCCTCTCGGTCGCCGTGAGCCGCGCGCCCACGACGGCCGATCCCACCACCGGCGGCTCGTACGCGCACCCCGACGACGAGGTCACCTTCGAGATGACGTCGTACGACGGCTTCGTCGATCCCGCGAACCCCGACGCGCCGACCCGGGCCCTCCAGACCGTGTGGCTGGGCGGCTGCTACGATCCGGACGGCGACGCCTATTATGGCTGCTACGCGTCGCTCGGGCCGATCGTGGGCAAGCTCAGCGCGGCGCTGGCCGACTTCAACGCCGGAAAGCCCCTGGTATTGCCCGAGGAGATCGGCCTCGGCAACAGCTTCACCACGAAGCTCCCGACGGACATCATCTCTCGTCGGCCCACGCCCGTCATCGGCTCTCACTACGGCATTGCCTACGTCTTCTTCGCCACCTGCGCCGGCTTCCTGGGGGCCGCACCGCAAGACAGCGGCGGGAACGCCGGCTCGTTCCCGATCGCCTGCTTCGCCGACGCCAAGCACACGATCCGCCTCGGCGCGGACAGCTTCGTCCCCGGCTACACGCAGATTTACGTCTTCGAAGACGGCCGCGTCAACGCCGATCCCTCCGTCAAAGCCTTGATGATGAATGGCAAGGATCCGGGCGACGGCCCGGGCAACGCCATCTCCGTCCCGCGGTGCTCCGTCGACGACGACACCCGCACCGCCCCGGCGAGCTGCAGCAAGCCCGATCCCTTCACCACCTGCACCCCGGTCAACATCGATATCGTCGCCGACGCCACCGTCGCCGACGTGGATCCCGAGGGCATGTCGGTCGACGGCAAGCCCCTGAAAGAGGTGGTCTGGGTCGACTACTTCTCCGACACGGGCGACTTCGACTCCGACGTTCGCCTCGTCAACGACGCCACGACGGGCCTCATCGCCGACCACAGCACCAACTGGATCGCCCCCACCGAGCCGGGCCTCGCCAGCATCTGGGCCGTGGTCCACGACGCCCGCGGAGGCGTCACCACCCTCCAGCGCTACATCAAGGTCGAGTAGCTCGCTATCCCACCTTCGCCGCGTTCCGATTGACCACCTTGACGATCTCTTCCAGAGCGTCGTCCGCCGAGAAAGGCTTCTCCAGCACCGGGCGACCGGCGTTGGCCAGGAAGCGCTCGACGTCGGCGCCGAAGCCCACGCCGGTCATGAAGATGAAGCGCCGCGCGTGGACTGGATCGATCTGCGCGACGCGGGTGTAGAGCGCCTCGCCCGACATCCCGGGCATGCGGAGATCGCAGAGGATCACGTCGAACGCTTGGCGCTCGATCGCCGCGAGCGCGTCGAGGGCGCCGCTCACCACGGTGACTTGATGGAGCCGGCCAAGCTCGTCGCCGAGGGCCCGCGCCAGCGACGGCTCGTCCTCGACCACCAGCACCCGCACCCGCGCCGAGAGGGTCCGCGGCAACGGTGAGGTGGCCGGGGTGACGGCCTCGCCGCGACCGGCTGCGGGGAGCGAGATCACGAAGCGGGCGCCCCCGCCCGGGTGCGCGCCCTCCTCGCCGTCCAGCGGCGGCGGCGGGCTCTCGGCCCAGATCTGGCCGCCTGCGCGCTCGACGATCTCCCGGCTGATCGAGAGGCCGAGCCCGGTGCCGAGATCGGCGTGCTTGGTGGTGAAGAAGGGCTGCCAGATCCGCGCGAGGATCTCCTTCGGGATCCCCACGCCGGTGTCGCGCACCTCGATCTCCACCGAGCGCCCGTTGCTCCGCGTCGACACCGTGATGCTCTGATCGCGCCCGTAGGCCTTGGGGATCGCCTGCGCCGCGTTGACGAGGAGGTTGACCACCACCTGGGCGAGGCGCCCGTCGTCCATCAGCACCGGCGGCACCTCTTCGAAGCGACGGAAGAGCTGCGCGCGCTCGATGATCTGCCCGCGCGTGAGGCTGAGCGCCGACTCCACCGTGCGGTTGACGTCGATGATGCTGCGCCGCCCGCCGTCGGCCGCGGGAGGGCTGGCGAAGAGCCGCAGATCGCGGGCGATGTCGACGATGCGACGGATCGAGTCGCGGAGCTCGTGGAGCAGCTCGGCGGCGCCCTGCGCGGCGGCGGGATCCATGGTGATCCCCGCGCCTTTCAGCAGCCGATCGAACATGTCGAGGCCGAGGAGGATGAACGCCGCGGGGTTGTTGATCTCGTGCGCGACGCCGGCCGCGAGCGTCCCCAGCGTGGCCAGGCGATCGTTCTGCACCAGGCGCGTGCGCGCGG
>JBDTXR010000716.1:0-2763 GCA_040006075.1 Byssovorax sp.
CGCCGGGGAGGATCATCTGGAAGCCGAAATCGAGGTTGAGCTCGTTCGCGGCCTGGCCCGTCGAGGCGCGCGCGACCCGCAGGTTGAACGCCGAGAGGAAGAGCTCGACCCGCCGATCGCGGGCGGCGCCGCGGTCGCCGGGGTAGTAGAGAAACGCGACGTCGCGGCCCAGGCAGAACTGGATCGTGTGGTCTTCTCCGAGCAGGGCGAGCCGCTGCGCGCGGCCCCAGATCGTCCCCAGGGCCGCTTGCTTGGCGATCCACACCGCAGGACGCCACCCGGTGACGAGCAGCGGAGCGAGGAGCCCGTCGCCGGGGAGGATGGCAAACGGGAGATGAAGCCGCGCCCCGATCCCCGAGACGGAGTGTCCGTCCGCGGGGCGCCAGGTGCCGCCGTAGAGCAGCTCGGCGTAGATCGCGCCATCCATGTAGCGCGACATGGCCCCTTCCAGCCCGTAGCCGACGCGGAGGGCGGCGCGGAGGCGGAGATCCAGCAGCGCCTGACCGTCGGTGCGACCCAGGAGCGCGACGTCGTCGCCGACCGAGACGCCGAAGAAGAGGCCATATTCGGCGCGGAACCGCGGCATCTCGGGATCGCGCAGCCCGGGCATCGGGAGCGAGCCCACCACGGCGGCGAGGCGGGAAGACTCGAGATCATCGAGGCCGACCGGGATCTGGTCGCCGTGGCAAGAGTCGAAGCTGCGCGTCGGGGTGACCCGGCCAAGCTCGGCGAGATCCCGCGCTGACTCGGCCTCTGTCGCCGCGCCCGGGACCATGGCGCGGAGCACCTGCCCCAGGCTCTCGGCCGCGGCGAACGAGGCGCGCCGCTCGTCCTCGTCGGTCAGGAAGAGATCGCCGTGGGCGACGTACTCGTCGCCGCCGCGGAACAGGCGGGCGAGGACGCCATGGCGAGCATAGTAATCGTGGGTGCCAAAGCGCTCGGAGCCGCTGCCCCAGCTCCCGACGAAATGGCCGGAAGAGAACGCGTCCTCCAGAAAATGAAGCGAGAAGGCCTCGGCGGTGAGAGCGTTCCAGATCTCGTAGCGGGCGGCGTCGCAGGGCTTTCCAGCAACCTGGCAGAGGGCCCGCGCCCGGAGCGCGTCGGCCACCGCTGCAGCATGGTAGTTGACGTAGAGCGCGGTGGCGTTCATCTCCTGCCCCGTGGCGAGCGCGCGGTGGAGGTAGCGGCCGAGCTCGCTCGATCGAGGCTCGTTTCCCGGGGCGGGCGCGGGCGCGACCCGGGTGAGCTGAAAATGAGCGCCGTTGCTGGCCGTGGCGCGCGTGAGGTAGTCGTGATCCAGGAGCTGAAGCTCGATGTCGTGGCGTCGCCGCGCGTCGAGCCGATCGAGCACCGGAGTCACCGTCTCCAGCTCCACGTCGAGCCGGGTCGCCTCGGCCAGCACCTCTTCGGTCCACGCGCTGCGGAGGGTGCGCTGGAGATCCCACGGGCTGCACGAGTGATCGCCGGCGAGCGCCGGGAGCGAGGAGAAGCCCACACACCACGCGCCGGGCACCGTCTCGGACGAGAGCACCGGCCCGCGCTCCGCCGCGCCCTCGCAGAGGCGATCGCGCCAGGCGAGATCGCGCCGGACAATCGCCCAGGCCGCGTCGAGGGTGAGCTGCTCTCGCCGCGCGAGCCCGCCCAGCGCAGCATAGGTGATCTGGACGTGCTCGTGGAGCAGCCAGGCCCGCGCGGGAGAGGGGGAGAGCAGGGCCGCGAGCGCGAGAGCGGCCGCAGCGAGCGTCGGGAACGAGGCCGTCGCTCGTGAGGTAACGTATTTCGCCCGGCTGAAGCCCACCTTTCGAGGGAGGCTATCTGGCCTCGATCGCGGGGCCAAGTTTCGGGCGATCCCGCCGCGCCCCAAGGGGCAGCGGCGGGCCTCACCGGCTCACTCCTCGGTGTCGGTGTCGCCTTCGGCCCTGGGCCCGTCGATCCGCCGCGAGCGCGGCTTCCTCCCCGAGAACGGCTTGAGATCGAGCTGCACCGGCAAGACGATCATCGGGACGCCCACGTGCTGCAAACGCCGCTGGATCAGGAACGCGGTCTCGTTGTGGAGGATGCGATTCCAGCCGGTGTCCTCCTCGAAGATCAGCTGTCCGGCCACGACCAGGGCCTTCGGGTACTTCTTCAGGAGCTTGTTGCCGAGCTTTTCGGCCTCGACGGCGACCTCGATCCCCACGGCGAAGTCGCTGGTGGAGGGCAACCCCAGCGCCCGGCCGAAGCGGCAGTAGTGCTCCAGGTTCTCCCTGGTGCGCTGCTCCAGCGCCTCGACCTCGCGGACGCCCTTGAAGGTGTCGGAGTCGACGACGGCGATGCTGACGAAGACCACGCCCTTGAAATGGCCCGGGAACATCCGGAGCATGGTCAACAGGGCATGACGGCCGAGGCCGCCGTAGCCGCCGACGAAGAGCACGGCGACGGGCTGGCGCGGCTCGGGCTCGCCCTCGGCGGCGGCGATACCGTCGCTGTAGAGGGCCATGGCGTGCTCGCCCGCCTCGGGGCCCGGGAGCTCCTTGTCGAGGCGGCGGATCGCCTGGATCACCATCCCGTAATGACGCTTCACCACGAAGCAGAACACCGTGAGCGCGGCGGTGATCAGCAGCGTCAGCCACCCGCCCTCGGCGAACTTCTCGAGCACGGTGATCGTGAGGATCGTGACGCAGAGAATGGTGGCGGTGATGTGCGCCGGGAGGTGGCGCCACCAGGTGGGATCGTCCTTGCGGTGGCGGATCCAGAAGACCGTCATCGCGATGTTGGAGAGCG
>JBDTXR010000717.1:0-2642 GCA_040006075.1 Byssovorax sp.
CGAGCCTCGATCACGTGATGTGGTTTCATCAACCCTTCCGCGTCGACGAGTGGCTGCTCAACGTGATCGACAGCCCCGCGGCGCACGGCGCCCGCGGCCTCTGCCGCAGCCGCATCTTCACGCAGGATGGACGACTCGTGGCCTCGACCGCTCAGGAAGGCCTGATCCGCGTGCGCAAGCAGCAACCGTGAGGTCGGTGCCCGCCGGGCTGGATTGTTCCGCTCTCGCTCTCCGCAATATTATAGAGGTTGATACCACGGTGAAGACCGATACCGTCGGAAGCCAGGAGGTCGTCATGACCACATCGCCTCGCCTCCATAGCGGCCTCGTTTTCCTCGCGATCGCGTTCGGTCTCGGCCTCGGCTGCAACGCCCTCACCGGCATCGGCGATCTCTCGATCGAGGAGGGCGGCGTCGGCGGCGCGGGCGCGACGGCCGGCGCGGGTGGGGACACGGTCGTTGCCACCACGGTTGGCGTCGGCGGGGCCCCGGCCACGAGCGCGACCAGCGCGACGAGCACGAGCGCAGGAACCACCGGCGCGACCAGCGGCAGCACGGCCGCGAGCACCAGCGCCGCGGCGAGCACCAGCGCCGCGACCACCGGCGGAGGCGGGATGGACCCGACGCAGCTCTGCGTCGACGCCATCAACGGGTATCGCGCGACTCTGGGTCTCCCTCCCTATGCCCGGTGGAGCGCCCAGGAGGTCTGCGCCGGCGACGAGGCCGCGAAGGACGCTGCGGCCAATCAGGCGCACAGCGCCTTTGGGCAGTGCGGAGAGTTTGCCCAGAACGAGTGCCCCGGCTGGCCCGGCCCGCCCGGGAGCATGATCGGCGATTGCCTGCAAATGATGTGGAACGAGGGCCCTGGGGCCTTCAACCAGGGGCACGGGCACTACATCAACATGTCGAGCACCCAGTACACCCAGGTGGCCTGTGGGTTCCATGTGCTGGCCGACGGCAAGGTCTGGGCGACGCAGGACTTCAAGTGAGCGCTCACGCGCTCGGATCGTCGCCGTTCCGGTGCTGGAGAAGGAACATGAGGAACTGCTCGGCGCGCTCGATCAGATCGTCGTAGGTGAGCACCGCGAGGCCGGCGAGGAAGCTGTTCTCGAGGCGCAGACGCTCGCGCTCGGCGTCGTTCTTGTAGCGACCGATCACGACGAAGCCGCGCGGGCGCTGGAGATGCACGGTGATGCCGCGGCGCCCTTCGTACCCGAGCACGCCGTGCGGCTCTTTCTCGGCGGCGTCGTGGTACGACATGAGCTGGCCAATCGCCCGGGCGCACTCGACGCTGTGGTGGAGCCAGCCGTTGTACTCCTTGAAGACGGGATCGCTCGGGCGCTTCAGCTCCCAGAGATCGGGGAAGCCGTCCCAGCGGACCGCGAGGAGATCGATCTCGCCGCCGCGGGTGATGGGGTATGGCGAGCGGACGTCCTGGTATTCCGGGCCGAGGATGGCACCCCAGTGCTGGTGGATGAACTTGCGATAGACGTCCTCGGGCTCGTTCTTGTCGACCAGAGCGCGAAACTCGCGGACGGTCTTGCTCATCTTGTAGGCGGGGCCGGCGAGGGCGACGTTCACCGCCGTGGGCAGGACCCGGCGGAGATCGTCGTCCTTGAAGATGAACGGACCGCCGTGCGTTATCTGCATGGCGCGCCGGATCACCTCGCGCTCGCTGTGCCCCGTGAGAATGCATACCGGCCGGAACGGATCCTCCTTCAGAAAGGCGGCAAGGGTCTGAAAGCCGTGCTCGATACTCTCATCGGGGCGCCCAGGCTCGGAGGGGATCTGCAAATCGAGCAAGATGACGTCAGGGTGGAAGGCCGCAGCCTTCTCGATCGCCGTCGTCGCTGCGGCGGCGTGCTCGACGATGAAGCCGTTCGTCTGCAGGACACGGATGTAGTCGCCTGCCGAGGCCATGTGATCCTCGATGAGCAGCACCTTCGACGTGATTTTGTCGGTCATGACGGCTCTCTCCAGGCGACGAATCGAACGATGAAGCAGGTCTCGGATCGATCCGCGTCGAGCGCAACCTCGGCGCCGATCTTGGCGGCATACCGCCGAGCGATCGCCAGACCGAGCCCGGTACCGAACGGCCGCCCGACATCTTTCTTGGTGGTGACGTACGGATCGAAGATCCGCTCGCGATCTTCCGGCCTTATCCCCGGACCGTTGTCGACGATTTCGAGGCGAATGGTGTCGCCCTCGATCGCAGCGTGGATGCTTATGCGCGGCTCCGGAGCGGTGATGAAAGCTACTGCGTGGAACGCGTTCTCGACGAGACAGTGCAGGATCTCGCGCAGCCCCACGCGACTCGCCCGGACGCGGAGCGGCGCGGGGACGTTGATCTCACAGACAACGGCGGGGTACTTCTGTCGGATGGGGCCCACAGCGGCGGCGACGATGTCTTGAAGCACGAGACCTTCGGGCGTGCCATTGGGCACTTCTTGCCAGCGGCCAGTCTGCTCGGCGAGCGCCGACTGAAGTGAGAGCTCTTCTTCGATGCGGGAGAACTCCTGATGGAATTTCGCCGCGTCATCCGGGGCAATACCATCCTGAACGAGCCCGATGTTGAGACGAATTGCGCCGACGGATCGTTTCAGCAGGTGAGCGAGCGTGAGCTGGAGACGGCGTTCGATTTCG
>JBDTXR010000718.1:0-2625 GCA_040006075.1 Byssovorax sp.
TCGATGCTGGGGCTCGCCGCGGCGATGCTGGCGGGATTGCTGGTGACGTGGCTCTGGGTGCAGAGGATCGAAGCGCGGAAGATCGACGAGAAGCCGTGAGAAGATTCGCCCGCCCCTTCGCCGATCGTCAGAACTGGAAGTAGATGAAGGCCACGTTGGAGCGGTCGTACATGAAGATCAGCCAGAGGGCGATACTGTAGGTGAGGGGCCTTAGCCAGAACGTCCATCGGGCGTAATCGATGGTCGCCGGATCGCGGTCGACGTGGCGCTTGAAGAGCGGCTCCAGGCCCAGGTACACGGCGATCGCGAAGAGGACGAGGATGTAGTCGTTGACCGAGTAGGCCGGCTTGAGCCCGCGGAGGCGGAACATGCTGGAGAGCATGGCGAAGGCCTGACGCACGGTGGGAGCCCGGAAGAGGATCCACGCCGCGTTGACGAGGGCCAGAGTCGCGCCCCGGCCGACGAGGTCGAGCGCGGTTTGAGCCCACCCGGGGAGATCGCGCGCCTTGCCCTGGACCAGCCGATGGGCGACGAGGAGCACTCCATGCCAGGTGCCCCAGAGCACGAACCCGAGGCCCGCGCCGTGCCAGAGGCCGACCAGCGTCATGACCACGACCAGAGTGACGTAGCGGAGCCAGATGCGCTTGCCGGCCCGCAGGTTGAGCGGGAAGAACAGGTAATCGCGGATCCAGCGGGACAGCGTCATGTGCCACCGGTTCCAGAAGTCGGTGGGCGTGGAGGCGTGGTAAGGGAGGTTGAAGTTCTCCGGGAAGGTGAAGCCGACCATCTTCGCGGAGCCGATGGCGATGTCGGTGTACGACGAGAAATCGAAATAGACCTGGAGCCCGAACGCCAGCGCCAGGATCCAGTTGTCGAGGGCCGAGTTCCCGCCGGCGCCGGCGAACCCCTGATCGACGAACCCGGAGAGCGAGTTGGCGACGATGAGCTTCTTGGCGAAGCCGATGAGGATCCGGTCGACGCCCATGAGCACGTCGGGCGAGCGCGCCGTCTTCAGGGCGTCGAGCTGGGGGACGAACTCCTTGATCCGGAGGATAGGCCCGGCCACCATGTGCGCCCAGAAGGCCGGGAAGAGCAGGAATCGCCGGAGCGGCAACAGCTCTTTGCCGCCCTTGTGGAGGTCGAGCAAATAGCTGATGCACTCGAAGGTGAAGAACGAGATCCCGAGCGGGAGGATCAGCGCCGGGAGGGTGAGCCGGCGCTTCGCCGGCAAGGCCAGGCTCACGAGCTCGGCGACCATGGCCGAGTATTTGAAGACGCCGAGCACCACCAGGATGATGGCGATGGGCCAGAGCACCACCGCGAGCGATTTGCGGTCGCGCGCCACCGCGTGACCGGCAAGGTAGGTGAGCACGCCGATGGGGAGCAGGACCGCCAGATACCGTACGTCCCACACCGCGTAGAAGAGCAGGCTGGCGCCCAAGAGCACGTTCTCGCGCGCCTTGCCCGAGGTGAGCCGGACCAGGATCGCCGCCGCCGCGAGGAAGAGGAGGTAAGTGTAGCTGGTGAACGACATGGCCCGTCGCCCTACCGCTGTCCGGCGAGCGCCGCGCCGAACGAGGCGTCGAGGCTGCCCGCGAGCGTCTGGTGGCCTTGCTCGTCGAAATGGATGGGATCGGGGCCGTCGACCCAGTAGCCCCACTCGTCGCCGGGGACCAGATTGGCCACGTCGGCGAAGCCCGCGGACTCGGCCTCTGCCAGGGCGCGGAGGCGCACCAGGTACGCGTCGTACTCTTCCTGGAAGAACATCGAGACGCGCGGGTTCACCGGGGCGTTGTAGATGAACACGCTGGCGCCCGAAGATTTCGCGAGGCGGACCAGATCGGTCAGGGCGGTGAAGTTGTCGAGGAGCGGTGTCCCGGTGATGTGCCGCCGCGTGGTGGGGCTGATCTTGAAGACCAGCACGCGCGCCAGATAGAGGCACACCAGCATGTTGTTCTTGTACTCTTCGCGGCGGCGGTAGAGCGGGACGTGGTCGAGGCCCTTGCGGAGGCTGCCCTCCAGCGTCCAGGCTTGCGGTTTGGTAGCGACGGCGAGCTCTTTCTTGCGGTCGGCGTACTCCTCGCGGGCCTTGGCCATCTCGGCCACATAAGGCCTCTCTTTTTCGCCGGGGGCGCTCCAGGCGTCGAGCGCGGCGGTGAACCCCGGATCCTCGAGCAAGGCCTGGAATCCGGGGCGGACGCCGGTCTTGCGGAAGGTGTCGAAGCTGGCCTGGATCACCACCGCAGAGGGCTTGACGTCGGCGACCTTGAACCAGTAGAGGCCTTGCCAGAGGGTCTCGATGAAGTTCTGGTTGGCGACAGCCGCGTTGTAGACGGCGAAGCCGCCCGGCGCCCGGGCCTCCAGCTTGCTCTCGAAGAGCTCGCTTGCGATCTCCACGAAATGGTCGGGAGCGATGGTGGCGCCGCGCGGGAGCGAGGCCGTGTATTGCTGCGAGTTGCCGAAGAACACCACCTGACGTCGGCCGGCCGGCGGCAGCGGGCGCGAGCGCAGGGCCTTCAACGGGTCTTCGTTCTGGCTGAGGCCGATGCTCGCGGGATCGCGGCGGACCGGCTGCATCCGCTCGGCCTCGTCGCCCTTGGTGATCGCGTCCTGGAGGAGGCCAAA
>JBDTXR010000719.1:0-2601 GCA_040006075.1 Byssovorax sp.
CCGCCAGCAGGGGACTCCGGATCTCGCCGATGATCGAGGTCACCGACATGCCCCATGCCGACTCGTTCGGGGTGCGGCTGCTCACCGACGCCACGCTCGAGATCATCCATGGATTCTCGGCCAGCGTGCGCGCTGGCTACCAGGCGCGGCGCTCGACCTCGGGCGGCGTGGCCCTGGGGACGACGCTGGGGCTGGCGTTTTGAAGCGCGCGCTTTGAAATGAGCGGTTGAGGCCCGTCGCCGTCAGGCCGCCGGCAACAGGCTATTCGGTGTGAGTGCGCACGATAGCAGCACATAAATCGGCGCACTCGAGCAGACGCATCACCGTGTCAGCGTAGGATTTGCCCACCTCGAACGCCCGCTCATACGGGAATCCGCGGGCTGCAAGCTCGTGGTTGCTACGATCCTTCAAGCAGAGGACGTCCTTCGGCTTCGAGACCTCGTCGATCGCGCCGCGGTCTTCCTCCCACTGCTTGATTGTCTCCAGGTGTCTTCCGCACGCGATCCGCGCAGAGGCGGCGCGCTTCGGTCGTGTTCTGATAGAGCCAAGCTTCGATGCTATAGAACGGCGTGAGTCGCCGCAGGCGGCTCATCCGCGCTGCAGATTCGCGCTCGATGCCGTTCTTTTTCAAGCTCGCCACAACCAGCGGCTCCACATACCTCTGCACGAAGGCCTCGAACGTGGGGACATTTTCGCAGGAGGCTCGGTCGCTCCATGCACGGTCACCGTCGAAGTGAAAGAGCGCGAACCCGGGGCATTCACTCCCCTCCATCAGCTTCTCCGCGATGGCCTTTCCAAGGAGGACCCTCTTGGGGCGATTTCGTTCATCGGTGCTCTTCCATAGATTTCCGTGCATGGCAATCTGGGCTTCCGCGTTGCTCGGCTCGAACCGGACGCGGTGAGTGGCGCAGCTCCCGTCGACGAGCAGGAGCATCCGCTTGACCAGGGCGACGAGGGTCTTCTGGCTGTCGCCGGCCCGATCCTCGGTGAGGACCAGCACGGACAGGCGAGGCGCGTCGCGGCTCACCACAAGCCCTTGCTCCTCAGGATCTCGCTCACGTGCTGCACCTCGGTCTGGTAGGCTCGATAAAACGCCTCCGCTTCATCGTCGCTCAGGTTCTCGGCGACCATCGTGCTGCGGCCGTCGCGATCTTCTTGCCGACAGAGCAGGAAGCTCTTCTGGACCTCGGTGGCCGATGCGAAGAAGAGGAAGTCGAGGAGCAGCGGGCTCTGGCTGGTGAGGAAGGACTGCCGACCCTCGCCCTCGATCTCGTCCCGGCAGGTCTCGATCCATTCGTGGTGGAGGCCGTTCACGAGCTCGTCGGCCACGAGGATGTGCTCGTTCGCGGCGACGTAGTACAGGAACGCGAGAAGCCGCTTCTGGCCATAGCTCAGATCGTTCTGGTTGATGATCGAGCCGTCGCGGAGGGTGAAGAGGAACTCGAAGTCGCCATAGACCAGGCGCTCCACGCCGGCGTTGACGTCCTTCTTTTGTAGACGGAGGCTGATCTCGGCCTCCTTGAAGTGCATGATGTCGACGGCTTTCTCGAGGAAGTCCACCTCGGTGTGGGGAAGCCTGCCGCCTTTTGCCGCCAGCAGCTCCGGCATGAGAGCAGAGAGGCGGCTCCAGAGCTGCGCCGGGAGGAAGGCGCGTTGGCCGGGAGCGAGTCGGTGGTTCTTCGTGAACTCGAAGCGCGCCGAGAGGGTGTGGCCATTCCGATCGATGGGAGGCGTTCCGGTCACGATCTGGAATCCGCCCAAGGCCTCGTCGAAGCGGAAGAGGGTTTCGGCAATCTGCGCGGAGAGCACGGCGGCGGCGAAGAGCGGCTCGTGGTGCGCAGGCTCGACGATCTCGGCGATCTTGAGAAGCGCTCCGGCGAGGTGGCCGGGATCGAATGGCGTGGTCAGGAGGATCGGCGTGCTCGATCCAGGCTGGTCGCTGATTTCGCGCGTGGTGCCGAAGGGCGTAGCGGTGATCGTGTAGGTCGCCGGGAGGCCTTCGAGCTGAACCGTCAGCCTGGAGGACCAGGTGGCCGGGTCGTTGCCGAGCGCCGCAGTGATCGTGATGCCCGGGTAGGACAGCTCGTACTCGATAGCGAAAACTTCCCCCTTGAGAGAAGCGAAGTCACCGGTGACGATCCTGGTGATGAGATCGAGCAGCGTCGTCTTGCCGGTGCCGTTCTGGCCGAGAAGGACGTTGAAGGTGTCGTTGAAGACGAGATGAGTGCCGGGTGCGAGATACCTGTACACTTCGATTTTCAGGTGCTTCAGCTTGATGGACATCACTGACCTCTTGCTTGTACACGAGCACCTGGATCGAGGAGCTCTTTATGCGCACTGCGGACGCGGCTGCGCTCACGGTTCGGGGCGCTCCGGCGTGACCCGTGCGCGCTCGAGAATGCTGGCCAGATCCGCATCTGTCTCGCCGAACGAGAGGACCGCGTCCTTCGTCCGACGGACGACACGAACGACGTAGGATCGCATGGCGCTCAAACCCTCTCGATCTGCCCAGGAGCGGCTACATGGGCTACTCGCCCAGCGATCCCGATTTTCGCAGCCCGTGCCGCTGCAAGAGCCGGTGCAGGTACATCCGATCGAGGT
>JBDTXR010000720.1:0-2593 GCA_040006075.1 Byssovorax sp.
CTCGTGACCAGCTCCGCCCGCACCACGAAATTGTCTCCTGCCGTGTTCGAGCAGTGGAGAATCACCCCGCTCTCCCCGCCCACCACGGCCGTCGTCGCCTCCTGATCGTTCTTGATCTCCACCAGCGCAAACGCCGGATCGGCCTCCCACGGCGGCGATCGATCGGGCGTCCCCTCGTTATCGCCGCCCGTGGCTCCGTGGTGATCGCCCACCACGTCGTAATCCTTCTCGTCGACGTAGCGGCCCCATTGCTTGTGGAACCCGGGATCATCGTTGGTGGGATCGTCCGCCTCGCCCACGGTCCACCGCACCTGGGCGTCGGCCGGCAGGGAGCCGCGCACCGCTGTGAGCTTCGCGTGCAGCTTGATGAGCTGCGTATCCTTGGTCCACTTCCCGTCGAGGGCCTGATTCAGATACACCCGCCCGCGGTCGTCCTGGCTGGTGTACCCGGCGATCACCTGAGCGCGCACGATCCCACTCCCGCCCTCGTTGACCGGACAGAACAGGCCCTTGATCTCGGTCAGCTCCACGACGATCGAGTCAGTCAGCCGCAGTGTCGCGTGGCTCGTCGTCCCGCTCGCGGCGCGCGGAACAGGCACCGTCGGGTTGCTCGGCGGAACGAGGCGCACCTCGACCGCACACGCGATTGCGGGCGAAGAGCCGAGAAGATGCGCTTGCGACGTGTACGGCGCGGAGAGGCTACCGGACGCCGTCGCGAGCTTCGCCGGCGCGTCGTCTCCACGGTCGTCCCAGATCTCCAGGGTCACCAGGATCGGAGCATCGAACGCCGCGAGCTCGTGCTCCCAGGGGATCGCTTCGAGCCCGAAATCGAAGTCGGTCGCGTCGACCGGGATGGGCCGACTCCGGCCCAGGATCCGGCCGGCGATCGTCGCCAGCGCATAGGCATGCTGCGCGCCGGTGAGCGCGCCAGCCGGGATCCCGGTGATCTTCTCGATCCGGACGGTCAGGATCGCCGTGGGCAGCGTCATCTCATCGACTCCAGATCAAACCTTGTCGTGTGCGGTGAACAGAGCGGCCGTCAGCACGCGCGTGAGCACACCCGTCTCCGGTGCCCGGATCGACCGCTCGAAGGCCCGGATGGCCTCGGCCGTCTTCGGGCCGAGCCGACCGTCGACGGGCCCATGGTAGAAGCCGAGGTTGGTCAAGCGCCCTTGCACGCCGGTGACCTTCTCGACGGGATCGAGGAAGCCGAGCTCGAGCTGGTAGGTGAACCCGTTCGCGGGTGTCCTCGGCGCCCCGAGGTCCTTCGCCCACACCGTGATACTCCCGCTCGCCGCGCTCGCCGCGATGGCCTGGATGATCGGAGTGTCGCTGTCGGCGCTCCCTTTCTTCACGACCACGCCATCCACCGTCAGCTCGTAGTCGAAGTCGCGCTCGTAATCGATCTTCAGGCGGAGCGTCGTGGGGCTCGACGCCACGAAGTACGTGTGTCGCTTCCCGGTATCGGCGGCTTCATCCCGGACCTGGCGATCGGGGATCGTCACGATATCCCCGGGAGACAGCACGTTCGGGTCCGGCCGCAAGCTCCGTAGATCGGCGTTGGCGTCGTCGTCGTAGACCGTGCGCCACTTGCGGAAGCCGAACCTCGCGGCGATGCTCGCGAGGCACTCCCCTTCGACGACGGTATGCGAGCTCGGCACCGCGGGAGAGAAACGCCCTTCGTTCGTCGTGTCAAGGCGCGTATAGAGAGCGCACCCCGATGTCCCTCGCCGAGCGCACCAAATGGGATGCCCGCTACCGCGGCGCGGCTCCCTCGTTCACCCCGTCGGCCTTCCTCACCGGCCTCGACGCGCTCCTCCCGCGCTCCGGTCGCGCGCTCGACCTCGGCGGTGGATCCGGCCGCAACGCGCTCGCGCTCGCGCGTCGCGGGCTCGACGTCACCCTCGCCGACATCTCCCCGGTCGGCCTCGCGCTCGCGCGCGACGAGGCGATCCGTACGGGAAATCGCCTCGAAGCTGTCGCGATCGATCTCGAGATCGATCCGCCGCCCGCCGGTCCGTGGGACCTGATCGTCCAGATCTACTACCTCCACCGCCCGCTCTTTTCGCTCTATCCCGCGCTCCTCGCGCCCGGCGGGCTCCTCGTCGTCGCGCACCCCACGCGCCGCAACCTCGAGCGCCACGGCAAGCCGGGCCCGGGCTTCCTGCTCGACGACGGCGAGCTTCCGGGGCTTGTTTCCGGCCTCGAAATCGTCGCGTTCGACGAAGGCTGGCGCGACGACGACCGCCACGACGCCCGCCTCGTCGCGCGCCGACGCTGACGGGATCGCCTCCACGCGCGGCCGGAAAGGTCGCGCGTGAGCCGCACGGGAGGCCGTGCTATGCACCCCCGGCAATGACCGCACCCCTCGACGTCGAAGCGTTCAACGACCGCCTGGCCCGCGAGCACCCGATTGACGACTACTATGCTCGCTCGCCGCTCCCGATCCGGATGATCGAGCGAAAGCGGCTCTCGATCATCCGCGAGATGGTCGGCGACTGCGCCGGCAAAGAGCTCGCGGAGGTAGGATCCGGCGGCGGCCATGTCCTCCGCATGTTCCCGGAGGCGCGGCTCACCGCCATCGACGTCTCCG
>JBDTXR010000721.1:0-2589 GCA_040006075.1 Byssovorax sp.
CCGCCGAGCCGCAGGGCAAGGCCGCGGTGACGTGGCTCCGGCTCGCGGTGATGCGCGCCGACGCCGAGAGCTGGACGGTGGCGCCGCCCGCAAAGGCCCGGCGTGCCCGGCCGAAGGAGACGACATGAGCGACACCTCGGGGCAAGAGCTGGCCACGCGACTCGACGATCTGTTGAAAGAAGTGCGGCGCCAGGGCCGCGCAGCGATCGCGGCGCAGGCAGCCGCAGAGTCGTGCCTCGAAGCGATCCAGGCGCGGCCCGCGGAGGTGAGCGAGCCGATCAAACCGAGCGCGAGCAGCGACGAGGCCGCCCGGTGGCTGCGCGCGCTGATCCCCGTCGCCGACTCCATCGATCGCATCGCGCAGCGGGCGGCCGCGCTCGACGCGCCGGCAAAGCGAACGCTCTTGCAGCGCGTTCTCCGCGCCTCCGAGCCCGACGATCACCACGCTCACGCCGCGCTCACCGAGGGCCTGCGCCTGCTCCGCGCGCAGCTCGAAGCGACGCTGCACGATCTCGGGGTCGACGTGGATCGACGCACCGGCGAGCCCATCGACGCCGAGCGCCAGCGCGTCGTCGAGGTGCGCGCGGTGGGCCCGAACGAGCGCGCGGGGACGGTCGTCGAGGTGGTGCGACCGGGGTACGCGCTGGGCGCGAAGATCGTCCGCGAGGCCGAGGTGGTGATCGCGGAAGGGAGGAAGTCATGACGGGCGCAGAGCTTCACGTCGGGATCGATCTGGGGACGACGAACTCGCTCATCGGAGCCGTGATCGACGGTAAATCCAGGCTCTTTGCTGACACTTCGGGCGCCGAGCTGCTCCCGTCGGTGGTGAGCGGCGGCCCGAATGGCGAGCTCTACGTCGGGCGCGCCGCGAAGAACCGCCGGCTCCTCGATCCCGAAGGCACCGTGGTCTCCGTCAAGCGGCGGATGGGCACCGACGCCCGGCTCGCCGTGGGCAAGCGCGAGCTCACGCCGCCGCAGATCTCGGCGTTGATCCTTGGCGCATTGCTCGACCGCGCCGAGGCCGCGCTCGGGCGAAGGCCCGCGCGCGCGGTGATCACCGTGCCTGCGTACTTCGGTGAGGCCCAGCGGCAGGCCACGCGCGACGCCGGCGAGATGGCCGGGCTCGTGGTGGATCGGCTCGTCAACGAGCCAACGGCCGCCGCGCTCACGTACCAGACCGGCTCGGAGGAGCTGGTGATGGTCTACGATCTCGGCGGCGGCACGTTCGACGTCTCGATCCTGGAGCGCGACGAAGGCCTGCTGGAGGTCCGCGCCAGCCGCGGCGACACCCACCTCGGCGGCGACGACATCGACCGCGCCCTCGCCGACCTCGTCCTCGCGCGCCTCGGCGCGGCGCGAGGCTCGGTCGAGAAGGATCTGCGCGCGATGACCCGCGTCGTGGAGGCCGTGGAGCGGGCCAAGATCGCGCTCTCCGAGCGTGACGAGGTGCGCCTCTTCGATCCCTTCCTCACGGGGGAAGGCGAGGGCGCCGTGCACCTCGATCTCGCGCTCCCCCGCGCCGACGTGGAGGAGGTGGCGCGACCGTTCGTGGTGCGCACGCTCGAGCACATCGACGCGGCGATGCGCGACGCCGGCGTCCACGCGCGCGACGCGCACCGGGTCTTGCTCGTGGGTGGCTCCAGCAAGATGCCGCTGGTCCGTCGGATGATCGCCGCGCACCTCGGCCGGCCCGTGCACGTCGATCTCGACGCCGACCGCGCCGTGGCGCTCGGGGCGTCGCTGCTCGCCGCGCGCCTTGGCGGCGCCGACATCGACGAGGTCCTGGTCGACATCACCCCGCACACGCTCTCGGTCGGCGTCCTCGACGAGGAGTGTATCGACGGTGAAAGCGACGATCTGGCGGCGCACCCCGTCATCCCTCGGGACACCGTCGTGCCGGTGGAGCGAACCCAGACGGTCTACACGGTCACCCACAACCAAAAGGCCGCCGAGCTGCCCATCGTGCAAGGCGAGCGCGCGCGCATGTCCGGCAACACCGAGCTCGGCGTCGTGCGCGTCGAGCCGCTGCCGCCCGGCCCCGCGGGCGCGCCGGTGGAGGTCACGTTCCGGCTCGACCTCTCGGGCGTGCTCCACGTCCGCGCGCTGCACGTGCCCTCCGGCGTCAGCGCCGACGTGCACATCGCCGAGAGCCCGTACCGGTTGACCGAGCAGGTGCGAAAGAGCGCCGGCGCCGAGGTCGCCGCGATGCGGGCACAGGCGCCCGAAGCGATCGAGGGACCGAGCGAGAACGATCTCTCGCTCGCGCGGGCGATGCACGGGCGGGCGCTGCGCGCCCTCGCCAAGGAAGGCGGCGACGAGGCCACCCGCGCGCGCGTGAGCGCGGCGGCGACGACGCTCCTGGCAGCGATCGAAGCGAGAGACCCCGAGCTGATGGATCGGAGCGACGAGCTTTCGGACGCGCTGCTGGATCTGATCTGAGCGCGAGCCTCCGCGGTGCATCGCCTACGCGACCACCGAGATCGTCATGGAAAGCCGAAATTCCGCGGCGTTGCCGAGGTGCCCTTCCGGTCGTGTCCCGCTGGGGACGCAAATTGTATTTGATATACAGCACGTTTCGCGCCGAGGTTC
>JBDTXR010000722.1:0-2587 GCA_040006075.1 Byssovorax sp.
CCTCGTCGTCGGCGGAATCGACGTCAACGGTGCTGCCCAGACCAGCGCTTACCTCTACAATTCCGCGACCGACAGCTGGACAACCGCTGCTCCCCTGGCGAGCCCTCGCGCGCTTCATGCGGCGGTGGTGTTGCCCGACGGCCGCGTGCTCGTGGCCGGCGGCAACGCGGGCGCCGAGATCTACGATCCGGCCACGAACACCTGGCTTCCGTATGGCTCGATGCTCGTCCCCGAGCGCCGTCGCTTCACGCTCTCGCTCCTCGCCGACGGTCGCGTCCTGGCCGCGTTCGGGCTCTACGCCTCCGGCGGGCGTTATGCGCCTCTCAACGCCGAGACGGTCGCCGTCGTGCCAGCGGTGCTCGGAGCCCCCTGCGCGACCGGGGCCGACTGCTCGGGGGCATACTGCGCCGATGGCGTCTGCTGCGATACGGTGTGCAACGCGGGCACCTGCGACGCGTGCACGGCGGCGCTCGGGGCCACGTCCGACGGTACCTGCACGCTGCTCACGGGCCCGACCTGCGACGACGCCAACGCGTGCACCGCGGGCGACGCTTGCGCCAATGGCATCTGCTCGGGCGGCCCCGGGGTGGTGTGTCCGGTGGCTGCCGTCTGTCATCAACAGAGCATCTGCAATCCCAACAATGGATTCTGCGGAGTGAGCCTGCCGGTCCCGAACGGCTCGGTTTGCGCCGGGGGGACGTGCCAGGCCGGCGCCTGCGTCCCGAGCGGCAGCAGCTCGTCGTCGGCGGCGAGCAGCAGCGCGTCGTCGTCGTCGTCAGCGAGCAGCGGAGTCGGCGGCGGCGCTTCGTCCTCCGCCGCGTCGTCGTCGGCGAGCAGCGGAGTCGGCGGCGGCGGCGGCGGCGCGAGCGCTTCGTCCTCGTCGGCGAGCAGCGCCGTCAGCGCCTCGTCGTCGTCGGCGGCGAGCAGCGGAGTCGGCGGCGGCGCGGGCGCTTCGTCCTCGTCGGCGAGCAGCGGAGTCGGTGCCTCGTCGTCGGCGAGCAGCGGAGTCGGCGGCGGCGGCGCGAGCGCGTCGGCCGTGGCGAGCAGCGGAGTCGGCGGAGGATCGAGCTCTTCTCCTGCGTCCTCGGCGAGCAGCGGAGTCGGCGGCGCGCCGACGGGGGATGCTACCGTGAGCGGCGGCGCCTGCGGATGCCGCGCCGCGGGCAGCGCATCCGACGAAGGAGCCTGGATCGGCCTCGGTCTCTGCGCGGCCGTCATCGCGGGGCGACGACGGAAGCCTCGCGGAGGTCTCTTCCGCGGGGCGGGGAGGTGAGAGCCTGGCTCTCGAATCAGCGAGGCTCCGATCACGGAGCCTCGCCGATCGTCAAAGGTCCTTCATCGTGGCGGCGCTCTTCGGGGATCCTGCGATTGAAAGCTGCTCAGTGGCCCATCGCGGACTTGAAGCAGCGGCCGAGGGGGCCCTCGTTCATCACCAGCGAGCGCTGGATCGCGACGCAGTCGAGGCTAGCGACGCACGCCTGATAGGCCTGCGCCGCGCTCGCGGTGGTGAGATCGACGGTGCAGTCTGCCTGGCAGCTCGGGATCGGCTCACCGGCGCAGGTCTGGATCCGCGCGCACGCCGCGGCACAGCCTTCGTCCCCGGCCGACGGCGCCGTGGGCCCGGCCGGCGCGACGTTCGGCGTGCAGGCGATGAGGATCGCGGTGAGCGCTGCGACGAGGAGGACCGATGGAGCTGTTTTCACGAGGGCAGGTTTGATCGGGTCGGTCCGCCGCGTCAAGCGACGGGCCGGATCGACAACGTGGATCATGCCGTGTCGCCTGGCTCAAAAGGGCGTGTGCTCGGACACCGGCACGTGGCAGGCCTCGCCGAGGGCGCGGAGGAAGCCGTCGCGATCCTCGAGCGAGAGCCAGAGCTGCGAGGCCTTGACCGTCACCACCACGTTGGCGTCTTGCGCTTGCTTGAGCTGCACGTTGACGACACCCTCGGTCGAGCCCACGACGCCGACGCCGTGGTGGTGGAGCTTCACGCCGAGGCCGCCCCACCAGGGCCAGTCCGACGGGGCGACGCGCGCGATGTTGTCGAGCGCGAACGACTCGTGGAACCAGATGCCCATCCGCACCTCGAGCTTGCCATCGGCGATCTCGAGATACGAGGTTTCGGGGCGGACACCGAAGGTGTGGAGGACGGGCTCGAGGAGGAAGTTGTCGGTGATCTTCAGGGCGAAACGCATGGGAACGATCTCCTTCGCCGGGCGTGGCCGCGCGGCGCGCCCGTGATGAGAGCAGAGGCGAGCGCCCGGGGAAAGAGGCTCGTGGCGCCGACCACCGGACGATTTCGTGCGAGGATGCGCCGATGATCGTCCTCAAGCCCCCTGCGCCGCTCGAGATCCCGCGCGACGCTGTCGCCGTGTTCCTGGCCGGCTCGATCGAGATGGGCGCCGCCGTGGACTGGCAAGCCGCGATCACCGCGCTCCTGGCCGATCTGGCGATCGTGATCCTGAACCCCCGGCGCGACGACTGGGACTCGAGCTGGCGCCAGTCGATCGACGATCCCCGGTTTCGCGGTCAGGTCGAGTGGGAGCTCGACGGCCTCGATCGCGCGAGCGTCATCGCCATGTGGCTCGAT
>JBDTXR010000723.1:0-2573 GCA_040006075.1 Byssovorax sp.
ACGCCGGCAACACCGTGGTGGTGATCGAGCACAACCTCGACGTGATCAAGTGCGCTGACTGGGTGATCGATCTCGGGCCCGAGGGCGGCGCGGGCGGCGGGAAGATCATCGCCGAAGGCACGCCCGAGGCCGTGGCGAAGATCAAAGCGTCGTTCACCGGCGAGTTCCTGGCGCACTTGCTGGCGCGGGAAGCAGCGGTATCCACGGAGCCCGAGCCCGCGGCCGCGCCGAAGAAGAAGCGCCCTGCACGGGATCGGCAGAGCGCGCCCGAGGCCTGAAAAAAGCCCGATCCACGCGCCTCTGCGGGTTCCCTTCGCGCGGGCGCCGCGGTACGTGAGCCCGTGATCTCCACCAGGAAACGAAGCCATGGCCTCCTCGCTGCAACTGTCCTGTGCGCGTCGTTCGCGGCCTGTACGCCCGCGTCCGAGGGCCCGAGCGTGAAGCCGGCGGACTCGGGATCGAAGCCCACCGCGTCGGCCTCCGCGGCGCCTGCCGCCACCGACGATACGGCGCTCACGGCCTTCTCGGCGAGGTTCCTCGCGGCCTGGCTCGAGCGCGATCCAGTGCAGGCCACCGCGGCGGGCGAGCACCGCCACGACGGGCGGTATCCCGACGTCTCGGTCGAGGGCGAGGCCGCCGATCACCTCTTCTTCGAGGGCGCGCTGAAAGAGCTTTCGGCCATCCCGGTGACCCGGCTCTCGCTCCAGGGCCGCGTCGATCACGCCATCCTCGAGAACCAGCTCCGCTCGTGGCTCTTCGATCTCGACGAGCTCCACGAGCGCGCCTGGAACCCGATGGCGTATACCACGATGATCGGCGAAGGCCTCGATCCGCTGCTCTCCCGCAGCTTCGCCCCCGCCGAGGTGCGCATGAAGAGCGTGCGCGGCCGGCTCGACGCCATCCCGGGGATCGTCGCGATCGCCAAGAAGCGGCTCGCCGGCTCGCCCGAGCTCAACACGAAGACGGCGATTGCCCAGAACAGCGGCCTCCTCGATCTCTGCAAGAAGGGCCTGGCCGAGCACATCGCGGCGGTCCCGGCGCAGAAGGCCGATCTCGAGGCCTCCGCGAAGCGCGCGGCGGCCGCGCTCGAGGATTTCCAGACCTTCCTGGAGAAAGACTTGCTCCCCCGCAGCAAGGGCGATTTCCGCCTGGGCCGGGCCCGTTTCGAGAAGAAGCTCCGGTTCACCCTCGACGATCCGACTCTGGTGGTCGACACCGTGGTGGCCGGCGCGCGCGCCCGCCTCGCGCAAACGCAGGACGACATGCTGGCCACCTCGAAGGAGCTCTGGCCGACGCTGATGAAGGGCGCCCCGCTGCCGCCGGACGGCACGCCGGAGCAGAAGAAAGCCTTGATTCGCAAGGTGCTCGACGCCGTGGCCGAGGATCACCCCACCAACGCCACCATCGTTGCGGACGCCACGCACCTGCTCGCCGAGGCCACCACGTTCGTGAAGGCCCACGATCTGGTCCGCGTGCCGGACGAGCCGTGCACGGTGATCGAGATGCCCGAATACCGGCGGGGCGTCGCGGTGGCGTACTGCGACGCGACTGGCCCGCTCGAGCAGAAGCCCGAGACGTCATTCGCGATCTCGCCGACGCCGGCCGACTGGACCAAGAAGCGCGCCGACTCGTTCTACCGCGAGTACAACCACAGCATGCTGGCGGATCTCACCGTCCACGAGGCCATGCCGGGGCATTTCCTCCAGCTCATGCACAACAACCAGTTCCCGTCGAAGCTCCGCGCGGTGCTCTCGAGCGGCGCCTTCGTCGAGGGGTGGGCCGTGTACTCCGAGTGGGTGATGGCCAGAGCCGGGTTCGGCGGCCCGAAGGTGCGGTTGATGGAGCAGAAGATGATCCTCCGGCTCTGCGTCAACGCCATCCTCGACAACGAGGTCCACGCGGGCACCCTCGACGAGAAGGGCGCTCTCGCCCTGATGACCGGCGAAGCCTTCCAGGAAGAGGGAGAGGCCGTGGGCAAATGGAAGCGCGCCCAGCTCACCAGCGCTCAGCTCACCACGTATTTCTACGGCTTCAGCGAGATGATGTCGCTGCGCGCGCAGCTCGAGAAGGCGCCTGGATTCACCGAGCGGGCCTATCACGACAAGCTGCTCAGCTTTGGATCGCCCTCCATGCGGCACATCCGGGCGATCATGACCGGCGCGGAGCGCTGACCAGAACGCCCACGCGCACGAACGCCCCACTCGGGGCGCCTTCGCGCCGCGCTCGAAATATCGAATCTGATCGCGATCCCAAGGCGATCCACGATTACCGGCTCGGCTCGCTTCTTGCGATATTGCCTCTTCATCCCTTCACCGGGGCAATTCACGCCCGACGAGCTTAAACGCGTTTCGAGCACGTATCCGCCGGAGATCCGGGCGGAATTCGTACGAATCCACGCAAAAGATGGATATGCATGGGGTGAATGATCTTTCTTCGCCGCCTGGCAAAACCAGCGTTTTCCCTCACGGTCACTGCACTACTGGCCGTCCCCTCCACGGTTTCGGCCCTCGAGGTCGGCGTCCGCGTCGGGCCCGGCGTCGCGCTCCCCCTCACGGCGCCTCAGACTCCGCGCT
>JBDTXR010000724.1:0-2558 GCA_040006075.1 Byssovorax sp.
CGGAGGGGGCGCCGAGCGGATCTTGCCGAGGATCCGGTCGAGCACCTTGCGGATCTCGCTCGGGATCGGCGCCGCCGCCTTGCCGTCCGAGGCGTCGAGATCCTGGAGCTCCTTCTCGACGGCCGCCGCGGCCTTGCGCCGGCGCTCGGCGTCGCGCCGGGCGTTCTCGTCGGCCAGGCTCTGCAGCCACTCGGCCGATCGGCTCCAGCGGCTCGTGGGCCGCTCGCCGGGGGCGCCCTGGCTGGTCTTCTTCCACCAGCCGCGCTCGGCCGCGAGGATCGGGATCAGCGTCCAGGCGCGCGACCCGTCGAGCGGCGGGATCGGGAGCAGGTTCACCAGGAGGATCCACACGTTGACGGTGACGAACACGTGGACGATCCCCTCGAGAAACCACGGCAGCGGCCCCGTCAGCGCGAGCAGGATCAACGTCGCCACGAAGAGCAGCGCCTGGGCCGCGACGCCGCCCGCGGCGATCACCGCGTCTTCCTTCGCCGTGGGGTGGCCCGCCCACTCGCAGCGCCCGCCGAGGCCGTTGACCTCGATGCCCACCACCTCGTGGCCGTAGCTCCACACCGCCGTCGCGTGCCCGAGCTCGTGGACGAGCACCACGAGGAAATAGCCGATCCACACCAGCGGGTTGATCGAGAAGCCGGTGAAGAGGATCGCCCCGAGCGGCGTCGTCCAGTGCACGCGGAGCGGCACGCCGCGGAGGTGGGCGATGGTGATCGAGCCTTTTTCGAGCATCGAAATGAACCTCTTTCGCACCGAGGGTATCACGCCGCGGCGGGCGCGCTCGCGCGGGCGAGGCGCGCGAGCCCCTCGTCCACGGTGATCACCGGCGCGTAGCCCAGCTCGCGGCGGGCGCGGGCGGTCTGCACGGTGACCGTCGACGACATCATGTCGATGGCGAAGCGGGTCATCGGCGGCGCGCGCTTCACCCCCAGCGTGCGCCAGATCCCCTCGATGATCCGCGCCGCGGGGCGCGCGACGACGCTGGGCACGCTGCGCGGCCCGAGGTCGACGCCGGCCGTCTTCGCCAGCGCGGTCAGGAACTCGCGGATCGTCCGCTCGCCGTCGTCGGCCACGAAGTACGCGCGGCCGGCCATGCGCTCCGGATCGGCTTCGCTCACCGCGATCACGAGCGCGTGGACCAGGTTGTCGACGTGGGTCGTCGAGGTCCGCGCGCGGCCGCCGTCGAGCCAGGCGAAGCTCCCGTCGCGCGCCATCCGCAGCACCGCGGGGAGCACGCTGGTGTCGCCGGGACCCCAGACGAACCGCGGGCGGATCGACACCGTGGCGAACCCCGCGGCCTTCGCGGCGAGCACGCGGCGCTCGGCCTCGGCCTTGGTCTCGGAGTACAGATACCGCTGCTTCGCCGGGTACGGCGCCGTCTCGTCGACGTCGACGAGATCGCGCCCCGCGAAGATCGCCGCCTCGGTCCCCACGTGCACGAAGCGCCGTACGCCGGCCTCGCGCGCGGCCGCGAGCACGCGGGTCGTCCCCTCGACGTTGGCCTGCCAGAACTGCTCGCGCGTGCCCCACTCCTCCACGAACGCCGCGGCGTGCACCACCGCGTCGACGCCGGCGATCGCCTCGGCCTCGAGCGAGCCGAGCTCGCTCTTCACGGGCGCCGCGCCGAGGCCGCGCACGACGCTCGCGGCCTTCTCCGACCGCGCCAGCGCGAGCACCTCCGCGCCGCTCTGGACCAGCGCCGTGATGAGGTGCCCGCCGATGAACCCCGAGCCACCCGTGACGAAGACGCGCATGCCAGAGAGCGTGCGCCGCTTCCGTGGACACGTCCAATCGATGCTAGTTTGCTCGACCATGAACCCTGTCCATCTCGCCAGGCACGGCCTCGGCAGGCTCGCTCTCCTCGGCGCGATCGCCGCCGGCGCGCTCGGCTGCGCCGACGAGAGCCTCGCGCCCGCTCCGCAAAAACACCACGTGGCCGGCGACGCGATCCCCTTCGACGGCGGGCCCGACGGCCGGATCGAGGGCGCCAAGATCTCGGTCTTCGAGCACCCCGAGATGACGATGATCACCGGCGCCGACGGCCATTTCGAGTTCGACGGCTTCGACACCGGGAGCGAGGTGACCCTGGTCCTCGAGCACCCCGACTATCACCTGATCCAGACTGGCACTCAGCTCATGGGCGACGCCGACATCGATCGGGTCACCTTCCAGGCCGTCACCCGCGATATCTATGCTCTGCTCGCCGGCGTCGTCGGCGTCACGCCCGACGAGGAGCACGACTGTCAGATGGTCACGACCATCACCCGGATCGGGAAATCGATCTACGATAACGGCGCGCACGGCGAGCTCGGGGTCACGGTCACCCTCGATCCGCCGCTCCCGGCGGCCCTCGGGCCCGTCTACTTCAACGCCGCGGTGATCCCCGACAAGGATCTGAAGCAGAGCTCGCCCGACGGCGGAGTGCTCTACGCCAACGTGCCTCCCGGCGAGTACACCTGGACTGGCACCAAGGCCTCTGCCGAGTTCACCACCGTGAAGATGAAGTGTCGCCCCGGCGTGCTGGTCAACGCCTCGCCGCCGCACGG
>JBDTXR010000725.1:0-2519 GCA_040006075.1 Byssovorax sp.
CCCTGCACCTACTGCAACAAATGCCTGATGAACGTGGTGGAGAACCCGCTCGGTTGCTACGACGAGACCCGCTTCGACAACGATCGCGCGTTGATGCTGCAAGAGCTGATGAGCTTCTACGCCGAGAGTGATTTCACGCCGAGGTCGTAGTCGCCGGACGCGACCGGCGCGCGGCGCCAAGTTTGCCCAAGCGGCCCGCGCCCGGGTGCGACACCATGGCCGCATGAACGCACCCGCTCGCACCGAAGGTTACGCTCACGCTCCCTCCACCCTTCGCCTCGGCGACCTCGAGGTGCAGCGCCTCGGCTACGGCGCCATGCGCCTCCCGGGCGCCGACGTGTGGGGTGAGCCCGACGATCCCGAGCGCGCCCGCAACGTCCTCCGCCGCGCGGTGGAGCTCGGCGTCAACTTCATCGATACGGCCTGGTTTTACGGGCCGTACGTCTCCAATCGATTCATCGCCGAGGCGCTCCACCCGTACAAGCGCGATCTGGTGATCGCCACCAAGCTCGGCGGAAAGCGCCTCCCCGACAAGGGCTGGGCGCCCTTCGCCCGCCCCGAAGAGCTGCGGATCGGCGCCGAGGACGATCTGCGCACGCTGCGCCTGGAGCGGCTCGACGTGGTCCACCTGCGCTTCATGCCCGGCTCCGGGGTGCCGCTGATGGAGTCGCTCGACGGGCTGCTCGCGCTGCAATCGGAGGGGAAGATCCGCCATCTGGCCCTGAGCAACGTCAACGCACAGCAGGTGGAAGCGGTGCTGGCGCGCACCCCGATCGTCGCCGTGCAGAACATGTTCAACGTGTCCGGCGGCGGCGGGATGCTGGCCAGGGTCACCCACTCCGAGGTCGACTCGCCCGAGGCCGTGCTCGATCTCTGCACCGCCCGGGGGATCGCCTATCTGCCGTATTTCCCGCTCGCGGTGGGCAACGCGGGCGCGCAGAAGCCGGCTCTCGCGGCCATCGCGGCGAGGCACGGCGCGTCGACGTCGCAGATCGCGATCGCCTGGTTGCTGGCGCGCTCGCCGGTGATCTTGCCGATCCCGGGGACCAGCTCGATCGCGCACCTGGAAGAGAACTGGGAGGCGAGGAGGATCGCGCTGTCGGCGGAGGAGGTCGCGGCGATTGGCAAGGAGGGATAGGCGATCTTAATGGCAGAGGCCAGCGTCGGTGTCGCAGGTGGGGTTGACGCCAAAGCACTGCGCGTCCGTCATGCACCGACACCGTTCGGCGGCGACATCGCACGTGGTGCCCGGCACGCACTGGGAGTCGTTGCAGCAATAAAGCCCGGCGGGCGGGAAGAAAATGCAGGCGCCGTTCATGCACGCGCCGACGCAGCAGTCCGCGGTGGTCACGCAGGTGGTCGGGGCGCTGCAAAGGCTGCACGTGCCGGTGCTGCTGCTCGCGGCGACCGTGCTGGGGCCGGCAGTCGTGGTGGTGCCGCCGGCGCCGCCCGCTCCGGCGGCGTTGAGCTGCGTGCCGTCGACGACGACCTTGCCCCCGCAGGCGGCCCAGAGAAGCGCGAGCAGGGCAGAGGCGGCGATGGCGGCGAAGCGAGCGGATCGGGGCATCGGTGGAGGATGGTCCAGGACCGGGCCCGGACGCAATGGGTCAATCGGCCGGCGACCGGGGTCGGGCGTGGTCGCGGAGCACGTCCGCGCTGATTGCCACTCTCGAAATCATGTCACATGCTGCGATTCCCCACAAACGAAGGCCCCAGCGCGAGTGTTGTGCACGCTCGCCCGGGACCCGGGATCCGCAATCGATTGAATCGCGGTGCGAAGGAGGCCTGTTGAGGCCTCGTCGTCAGCCGGCCTTGACGGCCTTGATCTGCTTCACGAGCTCGGGGACGCTCGGGAACAGATCGGCCACGAGGCCGTAGTCGGCCACCTGGAAGATCGGCGCGTCGCCGTCCTTGTTGATCGCCACGATGACCTTCGAACCCTTCATCCCGGCGAGGTGCTGGATCGCGCCCGAGATGCCGATGGCGAAGTACAGCGACGGAGCGACGACCTTGCCGGTCTGGCCGACCTGGAGATCGCTCGGGCAGTAGCCGGCGTCGCAGGCCGCGCGGCTCGCGCCGAGGGCGGCGCCGAGCACGTCGCACAGCGGATCGAGCACCTCCATGAACTTCTCCTTCAGCGCGCGGCCTCCGGAGACGACGACGCGGGCTTCGGCGAGCTCGGGGCGCTCGCTCTTCACCTGCTCGAGCGACACGAGCTCGACCCGGCTGGCCGCGTTGCCGGTGGGCACCGTGAACGCCGCGGTCTCGAGCGGCGACGCGGAGCCCGTGGGCTCGGCCGCGTGGAACGCGCTCTGCCGCACGGTGACGACATGGATCGGCGTGCTGATCGTGGCCATGCCGAAGGCGTTGCCCGCGAACATCGGCCGCTTGTAGGTGAGCTTCGCGCCCGCCGCGATCACCTCGGTGATGTCGGACGCGTAGCCCGACGCGAGGCGACCGGCGACGCGCGGGAGCAAGTCTTTCCCGAAGGTGCTGGCGGTGCCGACGACGACCGCGAA